>CAZAHK010000238.1:0-5555 GCA_964484555.1 uncultured Desulfobacula sp. | reverse complement strand
ATGAGACGCAATGCGTTTTTCGGGGCCTGCCCCCTGACATGGTTGTTGAAAAAGAGGCCGCCGGCGGCCGCTTCCGGCATCAGCTCGGTCTTGATCCGTAAGGCCCATTCCTTCAGCTCCTGGTCGGCATAATCATAATCAAATTGTTTTTGCATGCTGCCGGACCGCCACCCTTTGGCATTCCGGCCGTGGAAACGGACATAGAAGAGATCCGGGTTGGTGACGACACACAGCCTCGGGAAAAGACCGGGCAGGTCCGGCTCATCCACATTGACCAGGGTGATCCTGCGGCGTTCAAGTTCTGAAAAAACCTTGTCGCTTACCCAGGAATCATGCCGGAATTCCACGGCCAGGGGGAGTCCCGACAATTCATCCAGAAGGGCGGCCAGATAATTCCTGAAATCCATGGACCGTTCAAAATAGGGCGGCAGTTGAATCAGGATGCACAAGAGTTTTTTGGCCCGGACCAGGGGCTCCATGCCCTGGCGAAAAGCCAAGGCTTCTTTTTGCCAGAGGTCTTTTTGGACCTCGTGGGTCATGGTCCGGGTGAGCTTGGCGGCAAACCTGAAATGTTCCGGCGCCTTTTCACACAATCGCTGCATGGCCTGGGCCTTGGGCATCTGGTACCAGGTATAATTGAGTTCGACGGCCTGAAAGGCTTTTACATAGCAATCCAGCATATTGGAGGAATGGGTGCCGTCCGGGTAGAAACCCGAATCGATCCATTCCCCGTAGGAATACCCGCTGGTGCCGATATAAAGGCGGCAGGCCCCAGGGTCTTCCATTTACCCTTCCATTCCCAGAGGGCCGCGGACAATGCCGATGACCTTGCCCTGGATCAGAACTTCGTCAAACCCGTATTTTTGCGGGGTGAAATCCGGGTTTTCAGGCCGGAGTTCAATTCTGTCCGGAAGAAGGAAGAATCGCTTGACCGTAGCTTCTTCGTGATGGATCAGGGCCACCACAATCTCCCGGTCACGGGCATATTGCCGGGGTTCGCAGATGGCCAGATCCTGGTCCAGGATCCCGGCATCTTTCATGGAACTGCCCTGGATCCTGAGGGCGAACAGGTTTTGGCCCGGGTATAGGGCCCCATCCAGGATCAGGCTGCCCCCCCATTCCTGCTGGGCATACATGGGCAATCCGGCCGTGATGCGGCCGATGATGGGAACCTGTTTCTGCCGCTGGACTGCATCAATGTCCCCGGTGTCTTCCAGGATGTGAAGGGTCCGGCTGTAGCGGCCTTCCCGCCGGATATAGGCCTTGTCTTCTAGGGATTTCAGGGTCTGGGCCACGGCCGCATGGCTGATGTCCAGTTCGGCCGCTGCCGTGCGAAGGCTTGGGGCAATCCCGTTTTCTTTCACCTGCTGTTTCAGGTAGTCCAGCATCCGCTGCTGGGTTTGGGTCAGTTTTTGTCTCATGGCCTGCCTCTTTTATTGGGTTTTTCGCAATATAAAAATTTTAAAATTAAATGTCAATATAAATGTAAATGGTTTGTAAGGGAAAAATATTAACAAAAAAGGTAGTTTGTGAAACCGGTTGTTTTTGGGATACTTTGATTTTGGTTTTCAAAGACTGATTTTCCTGATAATAATACCGGCATGTTGACCGGATACCTATTTATCATCATGGCGGCAGTCTTCTGGGGACTCATCGGAATTTTCTCAAGCCTTGCCTTTTCACAGGGCGTGGGCCCCATGGAAGTGGCCTTCTGGCGTGCCGTCCTGACCTGGTTCTGTTTCGGCGGCCAGGCCGTGATGACCCAGCAGACAAAAATCGATAAAAAAGATTTTCCTTTATTTCTGGTGTTTGCCCTTTTTGGGATCTCCCTTTTTTATATTGCCTATCAGTTTGCCGTAAAAACAGGCGGGGCCGCCTTTGCTTCGGTTCTCCTGTATACGGCGCCGGCCTGGGTGGTGGCCTGTTCATTTTTTATTTACAGGGAAAGGCTTACCTGGATAAAAGGGATGGCTGTCGTTCTCGTGATTCTGGGTGTCTTTCTGATCTCAAAAACCGGGGGGAATACCCGGAGCAGTCTGTCCATCGGATGGATCGCCATTCTCTCGGGACTTGCTTCCGGATTCTGCTATTCCCTTTATTATACCATTGGGAAATATTTTTCCGGCCGGTATTCCAGTGCAAATCTGTTTTTATGGGTGCTCCCCATGGGGGCATTGGGAATCCTGCCCTTTGTCGATTTTGTAGAAAAGACCCCCCTTGCCTGGGCCGCCCTGATATCGGTTTCCCTTGTGTCCACCTTTCTTGCCAATTTCTGTTATTACCAGGGGCTTAAAACCCTTGAGGCGGGGAAGGCATCCATTGTGGCAACCCTTGAGCCGGTGGTGGCTGCCGTTACGGCCTATATATTCCTGGGAGAATATTTTTCATTTCTCGGCTATGTCGGCGCCGGCCTGATTCTTCTGGCCGTTATGTCAACCATTTATGATCATTAGGAAAGGCAAAGCCATGCAAAAGGATACGGATTACCTTAATCTTTTGTTTGATATCAGCGAACTGGCCGATCTGGTTACGGGGAGTTCGGACCTGGAGAGCTTTCTTGAACTGGCCGTGGACCTGGTGGCCCGGCATTTCAAGGCCCCGGTCTGTTCCATCTATCTGTACAATGAAAAATCAGACCGTCTGACCCTGAAAGCCACAAAGGGATTAAAACCCGAGGCAGTCAATAAAATTCATATGAAGCCGGGCGAAGGGCTTGTGGGAAAATCTTTTGAAACCCTTTCCATTGTAAGGGAAGGCAATGCCAGTCAAAATCCGGGATTTAAATATTTTAAGGAAGCAGGTGAAGAACCGTATAATTCATTTCTTTGCGTTCCCATAAAACGGGGGGTTGAACGCATCGGGGTCCTTGTGGTCCAGCACCGGGATTTGAATTATTTTGAAATGTCCGATGAAAGGGCCATCCGGACCGTGGTCAGCCAACTGGCCGGTTCCATTGAAAATGCAAGGCTGCTCATGGAAGTGTCCCAGACCCGGGAAGATACGGAAATGCCGGCGCCGCTGGGTTTCATAAAAGGAAGCGCCGCTTCCGGCGGCTATGCCCTGGGAAAATCCGTTGTTCTGGATGAGCCGCACAAATCCATCCTTTATGACCCCATGCCAAAAGAAGACAAATTCACAAAAACGGATTTTATCCATGCCGTTGAAAAAACCATCCAGGAGCTGAAAGATCTTCAAAAGGGCTTTGCCGAGAGGCTGCCGGAAAGCGCCTCGCTTATTTTCACCGCCCATTTCATGATCTTAAAGGACAAGAATTTTATCGGGAAAATGGGGGAACTCATTGACGGCGGCTTGAACCCCGTGGACGCGGTCCGGAAGGTCGCGGCCAAATACATGGCTGTTTTTTCAGCCAGCCCCCATGCCTATATGAGGGAAAAGGCCCAGGACGTGGAGGATCTGGCCGTCCGGATTCTCAGCCATTTCAGCCGCCGGGATGGGGGCAATGCCTGTGAAAAAGGAAGCATCGCCATCGCCAGGCAGGTCTTCCCGTCGGATATCCTCAAATATGTGTCCGCCGGTGTCAAAGGCATTATCCTGGCCAGCGGCGGCGTTACCTCCCATGTGACGATCCTTGCCCGATCCCTTCAGATCCCCTTGATCATTGCCGAAGAATCCGGGCTTTTGAATCTGCCGGGAAACACCGTTATCCTCATGGATGGGGACCTTGGCAATATTTATATCAACCCGGATAAAAAAACAGTCAAGCTCTTTGAAACAAAGGCCGGGGCAGAAACCCAGTCCCGCTCCGTGTCCATGGAAAACACCACATGGACAAGGGATAAGGAGCGGGTGGTTCTGATGGCGAACATCAATCTGCTCAGCGAAATCCCCCTTGCCAGGACCTTAAAGGCGGAAGGCATCGGCCTTTACCGCACGGAATTCCCCTTTCTGATCCGGGCCACCTTTCCTTCGGAAGCAGAGCAGTATATCATCTATAAAAAGCTTTTTGATGAGATGGAGCCCCTTCCCGTCATGATCCGGACATTGGATGCAGGCGGGGAAAAGGCCCTGGCCTACAGCGATTCCCCCAAGGAGGCCAACCCGGAGCTGGGGCTCAGGTCCATCCGGTTTTCCCTGAAACACAAGGATATTTTTGAATTTCAGGTCAGGGCCATGCTGAGGGCGGCTGCCGGGAAAAAAGAGGTCCGGATTATTTTTCCCCTGATTTCATCCATTGATGAATTCCTGGAGGCCAAACAGGTGGTTTACGACTGCATGGAGGCCTTATCCAAAGAAGAGCTTGAATTCAACCGGGATGTGCCCCTCGGGATGATGGTGGAACTTCCATCGGTACTGGCCACCATTGATGAATTTGCAAAGGAGGCTGATTTTTTTTCCATCGGTACCAATGATTTTATCCAGTATCTTCTGGCCGCCGACCGCTCCAACAAAATGGTGGCAGACCATTATATCCCCTGTCATCCGGCCGTGAACAGGGGTATTGCGAAAATCGCCGAGGCAGCCGGGACCCACCATATCGAGGTTTCGGTCTGCGGTGAAATGGCCCATGAAAAAGACTATATCCCCTTTCTCCTGGGGGTGGGGATCCGCACCCTGAGTGTGGACCCCCAGTTTCTGCCCATGGTTCAAAACACCATCATGGGTCTTGATATGGCCGCTGTCAAACAATATGCGGCCCATATGCTGGCCCAGACCACGGTAAAAGGCGCCAGAAGCGTTCTCGACGCCTTTAAAAACGGTCTGGACCGGAAAAACGGATAAAGGATTTTCCGGCGGTTACGCCCATAATTCCTTTGGAATCCGGCATACGGGAACAGGGATCATTTTATGCCGGTTGGCCGTATTAAAGGCTTGAAAAATGCCCACGACCTGTTTTTCCCGGTCCGTCAAAGGGGTGTTGCCGGGGGATTCAAGATATTGCATGGCCCATTCCAGTTCGGCATAGGAGGCGCCGATCTGGCTTTCATCGGTGCGGTTGTCTTCCCAGAGCCCGTCGGTGGGCGGGGCCGTCAGGATGTCCTGAATAATGCCGAGATTTTTTCCCAGGGCATAGACTTCCGATTTCGTGAGGTCGGCAATGGGTGAGATGTCCACCCCGCCGTCGCCGTATTTGGTAAAAAAACCCACGCCAAAATCCTCGATCTTGTTGCCGGTTCCGGCCACCAGCAGTTTATGGCTGGAGGCAAAGGCATAGAGGGTGAGCATGCGAAGCCTTGAGCGGGTATTGGCCATGGTCAGGCCATCCTGGATATCATCGGGAAAGCAGGTTTTGATCTGTTCAAACACCGGGGTCAATTTAACGTTAATGCTCTTGATAGCGGCAAAGCGTTGGCTCAGCCAGGCCATATGGGAGGATGACCGGGATACCTGGTCCCCGGCCTGGTGAATGGGCATGTTCAATACCAGAACAGGCTTTCCGGTCCTGGCGCACAGGGTGGAGGTAACAGCGGAATCAATGCCGCCTGAAACACCAACAGCAAATCCCTTTAAGCCTGATCGGCCAAGATAATCGGAAAGCCATTGAACAATATGATCCACTACTTTTTCGGTTTTCATCCTATTGCATCCTGAAAAAT
>CAZAHK010000237.1:0-5561 GCA_964484555.1 uncultured Desulfobacula sp. | reverse complement strand
ATTGGTATTTTCAAACCGGAACATCGACGCTTTTTTATCCTTATTTTTTTAAGCTACTCCGCTTCGAACTGCACATGTAGTAAAGATCATTCATAAATCAGACCATAAAAAAATAGTCTCCTCCACCCCCATCACTCCTTCATAGAGGCCCCATCCCCTTTCACCGAGAATTGCTGCTTTCCGGCCGGGTTGAATGATTCTGTTACCGTATATCAGCAGCTTCTGGGCAAGGGTTTTGAGCCGGGCCATATTTCGATTGCAGGGGAGTCTGCCGGAGGCGGTCTTGCTTACCCTGGCCATGCTGCTTGCTGGCACTGAAGGAACGGCAGATCCCACTGCCGGCGGCAGCGGTGGCCATTTCACCATGGACGGATTTAACCTGTTCAAGCGATTCATACATCACCAAAAACAAAGTATCGGTGGCCCATTTAAATTCATGGAAAGTCTTCAGTAAATATTACTGCGGGGATATAAGATTCAGGGCCGGAAAAAACATGGTCCATTGTTATCCGCTTCTGGCACCTTTTTTCAGAGAGGCAACAGAGGCCATGCAGGAAATATACGCCTTTATCCATGAGCAGATCGGAACATCTTGAGTTATGTGCAGAGAGCAAAATACCGCCCGTTTGGATTAGGGTTCCTCCAACGGGCGGCAGGTCATACAATTTATAACTTCAGATCAGGCCATGTTTTTGGCCACGAGTTCGGCAATGTCCCGGGTCTTGATATCTTCTCCCCTGCCCAGTTCCTTCATGCCGTCTTCCACCATGGTGAGGCAGAAGGGACAGCCCACGGCAACGGTAGCAACATCCTTGCCTGCGATTTCTTCGGCCCGGGCCAGGTTGATGCGTTTGCCGATGGTCTCTTCCAGCCACATCCTGGCGCCGCCGGCGCCGCAGCAGAAAGATTCGTTGGCGTGACGGTCCAGTTCTGTGAATCCGTCCTTGGACACGGCTGAAAGAAGAGACCGGGGCTGGTCGTAAACGGAATTATACCGCCCGAGATAACAGGGATCATGGTAGGTCAGGGAACCTTCCAAGGTTTTGTTCAGCTTGATTTTGCCGGACCGGACCAGGCCTTCGATGAACTCGGTATGGTGAACGACTTCGTAATTGCCGCCCAGTTGCGGGTATTCGTGCTTCAGGGTATTGAGGCAATGGGGGCAGGCCGCAATGATCTTTTTGACCTTGTAATTGTTCAGGGTTTCAATGTTTTCCTGGGCCATCATCTGATACATCATTTCATTACCGGCCCGCCGGGCAAAATCCCCGGTGCATTTTTCCTCGGTCCCGAGGATGGCAAAACGGATGCCCGCCTTCTGGAGGATCTTGACCAGGCTCACCGATACCTTTTTGGTGCGGTCGTCAAAGGAACCGGCACAGCCCACCCATAAGAGATAATCCACATCCGAATCTTCAGCCATGAGTTGTACGCCCAGGCCATCGGCCCAGTCGGCCCGCTTGTCATAGCCGATGCCCCAGGGATTGCCGTTGCGTTCAAGGCCCTTGAGGGCCGTGTTGAGTTCCTTGGGATAGGCTTCGGCCATGAGGGTTTGGCCCTGTCTCATGGCAATGATGCGGGGTACATGTTCAATGGTCACGGGACAGACCTCTTCACAGGCCCGGCAGGTGGTGCAGGCCCAGAGGGTGTCCTCCTTGATCACATCGCCCACCAGCGCTTTCTCGCTTTTCAGCCCGGCCATTTCTGCCTTGATCTCTTCTTTTTTGGCTTCATCCGGTTCATTGGCCAAAGCCAGGGCGAGTTTTTTCCGCTGGATGACCTTGCCGGCATTGTCCAGGAGTTCATGCTTCAGATCCATGTTGAAATCATAGAGATTCAGGGGTTTGTCCGTGGAAAAGGCCGGGCAGACTTCCTTGCACCGGCCGCATTCCGTGCAGGTATACAGATCCAGTCCCTGTTTCCAGTCAAGCTGGTGGATATGGTTCATGCCGAGGGATTCATCTTCCCAGGCCGCTTCATTCTCCAGGTCCAGGACCCTGGTTTTTTCATGGGGATATCCCAAAGATTTTAAAAATACATTGGGAAGGGAGGTGATGACATGGAAATGCTTTCCCAGGGGCAGGAAATTTAAAAAGGTCAACTGGGTGATAATGTGCAGCCAGAACATGGCCGTCAGGATATAACCGGTGGCATCGGCCCCCAGGGGAGATATCAGGGAGGCGGCGGCTACGGATACCGGGGTCCAGATAAATTCATTGCCGTAACTGATATTGTTGAAAAAATGAAGGTTGTGAGGATTGTTGTGAAGGGTGATGAGATTATACCGGGCCCCGTCCAGGAGCAGGTCGGACACCATTAAGGTGACGATCATGCAGAGGACAAAATAGGCTTCCCAGGTATTGTGAAGCCGTTCCGGCTTGACCACGGCCCGCCGGAAAATGGCATAGGCGGCCATGACCAACACAAGGCCTTCCATGATGTCTTTCAGGCCGATATACAGGTATCCCAGGAGGAAGTTCTCGTTGAACAGGGGCAGTTGAAATCCTTCCACAAAGCCTTCGCCGTAGAGCATGATACTCCGGATGAGAAGGACGCAGAATCCCCAGAAGATGAAGGCGTGCATCAGGCCCGAGGCAAACTCTTTTTTGCGCCCCACCAGGCGCTTCTGGCCCACGGCGATGATCACCACATTCTTGATCCGGTCCATGATCCGGTCGGTTCTGTGTGCAGGTTCCAGGGCCATGAGCAATTGAATTCTCTGAACCATGGTGCGGCCGAAGATGGCCAGGGCGACAATCAGCAGGATACTCATCAAAAGGGGATTCATCGGTACCTCGTCCTAGTTTCTGATTTTTTTAAGTTCTTCACGAAGTATCGGCACCACTTCAAAGAGGTCACCGACAATGCCATAGTCTGCCACATTGAAAATCGGGGCTTCGGGGTCTTTGTTCACAGCCAGGATGACCTTGGAACCGTTCATGCCGGCCAGGTGCTGGATGGCGCCGGAGATGCCCATAGCCATGTAAAGGGTGGGGGCCACGATTTTTCCGGTCTGCCCGACCTGCTTGTTATGGGCCATGAAACCGCCGTCCACCATGGCCCGGGATGACCCGAACCCGGCTTTCAGATCATTGGCCAGGTCTTTTACAAGGTTCACCCCGGCCTGATCTTTGGCGCCGCGGCCCACGGACACGACAATATCGGCATCGGCCAGATCCACATCACCCGTTGCATCGGAAAGGATTTCCTTAATTAACGCTCTCAGGTCAGCCGCAGGAATGGACAGCTTCACCACATTTTCTTTTCCCGCATTGCCTTCCACGGCCTGGAAGGCCCCGGCCCGGACAACGGCCACCAGTTGTTTGGAATTGATTTTTACGCGTTGCATGACTTTGTTGGCAATGGCCGGACGAACGATTTCAATGCCGTCGCCCGTCAGGGTGACATCGGTGATTTCCGTGGCGCAGGCGGCTCCGAGCTGGGCAGCTACCCTGGGAGCAACGGCCTTGCCGCCTTCGGAAAAACCAAACCAGATCATGTCGGCATTGGACTGTTTGGCCGCATCCACCACACAGGAAGCATAGGGACCTGCGGAAAAGAGGTCAAGGCCGGCATCATCCGCAATATACTGGGTGTCGGAACCGGCCTTGGCCAGATCTGCCGCCAGAGACGAAATATTGTTACCGATGGCCACGACCGCCGTTTCTGCGCCCATGGCTCTGGCCTTTGATAAAAGTTCCAAGGTACTGCCTTTGAGTACGCCCTGTTTGATATCTGCAACTACAAGTACTTTAGCCATAATATATTTTTCCTTCCAAGTATCCGTTAGTGTTAGAAAACCTTTGCTTCGGTAGCCAGAAGACCCACGACTTCAGCCGTAATTTTTGCGGCATCGCCTTCAAATTTGCGTCCGGCCTTTCGTGTTTTGGATGCCATGAATTCAACCACCTCGGATTTCAGGGCATTGCTTCCAGCTTCGGCCCCTGAAATTCCAAGACCGGCCAGGTCCATGGAATCGATTTTCTTTTTCTTGGCCATCATGATCCCGCGCATGGCCGGGAGCCGGGGTTCATTGATACTGTCACTGACGGTGATAACCCCCGGAAGGGCAAGTTCGATGATTTCGGTTCCGCTGTCCCCGAGACGGGACACTTTGATATGGGTATCATCCAGGACATCAATGGATACCACATTGCTGACACAGGGGTATCCCAAGGCTTCGGCCAGCATGATGCCGGTCTGCCCGCTGTCCGTATCCTGGGCCTGCTTGCCTGTAATCACCAGGTCATAACCGCCCTTTTCAACCACTTTTTTCAGGACATTGGCATAAACAGATGAATCGGCCTTGGCCAGGGCCGGGTCATCCACATGGATCCCCTCGTCAATGCCCATGGCATAGCATTTACGGATAATGTCGGCATTGTCTCCACCGCCGAGGCTCACCAGGGTGGTTTCGGCATTGTTTTTTTCCTTAAGCTGGACCGCGGCTTCCACAGCGTTTTCATCCCAGGCATTGATCACATACTGAAGCCCGTCTTCCACAATGGCCCCATCCTTAACGTGGATATTCAATTCCACATCAACTACTTTTTTTACGGTTGTGAGAATCTTCAAATTGTCCTCCTCATAATTTTATTTAGGTTCGGTCATTTTTCTAAACATTCAATTTTGCCCCGCTTCCCTTTTGATGCGGGCTTCTCCGCTGAAAATGATCAGGTTTTTGGATTCAAAGGCACATGCAAGGGTCATGTGCAGGGATTTTCCCATGTCAACGGCCAGGGCCGTGGGTCTTGATTTGCTGATGATCATGGGCAACCTTGCCCTTGCCGCCTTCTGAACCAGTTCATAACTGATTCTGGACGATAAGACAAGGAGCCTTGCCGTGTTCAGTTTTTTTTTGATGAACAAATTTCCAATGGCTTTATCCAGGGCATTATGCCGCCCCACATCCTCGGAAAAAGACACGACCTCCAGTTGATCATCAAAGAGCAGGGCTGCGTGGGAGCCCCTTGTCCTGGGATAAATGCTCTGTTTTTCAGAAAGCTGCTTCATGCATTCAAAAATACGGCTCATCTCGATTTCAAAGCCATGGTCCGCGGGTTTTAGCACCTGGTTCAGGTCCTCCATCATCTTTTTCCCGCAGATGCCGCAACTGGTCTGGCTGACATAGGTTCTGCGCTTGAGAAGATTCGGGATCAGTTTCCGGCGTTCCGGTGTCAGCCAGATATCAATGAGATTGGGATCAATATCCCGGTCATACCCGATGGTGGTCAGATCTTCGGGGGAATCAATAATCCCTTCTCCAAGACAGAGTCCCACGGCATGGGCCTCTTCTTCCCCCGGAGTCCGCATGACCACGGAATAGGGCTTGTCATCCACCCGGATCATGAGGGGTTCCTCGCCGATCAGCTCCAGTGAGTCCCCGGTAAATTCCCCTTTTTCAAACCGGATCACCGGATATGTTTTGGTGTTCTGTCCTGGGCTCAATTGTTTCCTGATCCTTTGCCCTCTGATTTTTTAAAAAACCCGCCTTGAAACGTATCTTCCAAGCCTATTGCTTGACTACCGGGTCAGGGAACGCAAGGGCCTCGGTCAGGACA
>CAZAHK010000236.1:0-5627 GCA_964484555.1 uncultured Desulfobacula sp. | reverse complement strand
CGGCTATTTTTTTGCCGGTATCCGGGGCGCATTTGATGGGGATCCGGGAACCGGAGTTCATTTCATAATCCGCTACAAAGCGTTTCAACTGGTTGATGGATACGGGTTCATCCTCAATCCCCCTTCTGCATTCCGTTTCACAGGGATGGGGGCAGACCCGGCCGCAGGCCAGGGGCAGTGGATTTCGAAGGCGGATGGTCTGGACCGCCTCCTTGTATTTGCCTTCCCTGAGCTGGTTGATATAGCGCGGAATATTGATTTCGGCAGGGCAGGTCTGGGCGCAGGGCGCCAGGGGATCATATTTCTGATTGAATTTCATGATCCTTTCCGAAAGGGTTTTAACCTCAATGATATTTTTGGGGCAGGCTTTCTGGCAGGCCCCGCAGCCCACGCACTTTTCCTCATCCACCACCGGATATCCTTTGGGGCCCATGGAGACGGCACCGAACTGACAGGCTTTGACGCAGTCGCCAAGGCCGATACAGCCCACCCCGCAAACCCGTTTGCCTCCGAATACGACGGCCATGGCCTTGCAGGAGGAGACCCCCATATAATGGTATTTGTCGGCGGCTCTGAAACCACCCTCACACATATTATAGGACAGAGGAGCTTCTGCATTGCCCACCTCCACACCCATGACCTTGGCAACGGACTCGACCCCATCCTTACCGGAAACAATGCAGAGGCTTGCAGGCTCTTTTCCGGAAACAATGGCGGCAGCAGCGGCAGAACATCCGGCATAGCCGCACCCGCCGCAGTTTGCACCGGCAAGGCAGTTTTCCACCTGTGCGATTCTCGGGTCCTCATAAACATAAAAAATCTTGGAAGCCAGGCTGAGCACAATACCGCAGACCGCACCGATACCTAACATTAATAACAGAGCTGGAATCATAGTATCACCTTATCGTGTTGATAAATTCTCTCATCATTGACCCAAAAACCCGGGGAATTATTCCAATCAAGATCTACACCATTCCTTTAAAAGACATAAAGGTCATGGCGATTATCCCTGCCGTGATTAAACCGATGGATACATCCTGAAGGGGTTTAGGAACCCTGGCCAGAAGGATTCTCTCCCGGACCCCGGCAAAAAGAATCAACGCCAGGCCAAAACCGGCGGCATAAGCAAATGAAGTGACAAGGGATTCAATAAAGGTATATTCTTCCTTGATATTGATGAGGCAGACACCCAGAACTGCGCAGTTGGTGGTAATCAACGGCAGAAAAATTCCCAACCCGGCATACAGAGCAGGGATGCTTTTTTTCAGAAACATCTCCACAAACTGAACCAGGGCGGCAATAACCAGGATAAAGGAAAGCGTTTGAAGATATTCGACATTCAGGGCCTTTAGCATGTATTGGTCCACAATCCAGGTAATGGCCCCGGCCAGAACCAGAACAAAAATGACGGCCATGGCCATACCGACGGCGGTTTCCATCTTTTTGGAAGTGCCCAGGAAGGGACAGTTGCCCAGGTACTGGGCCAGGAGAATATTATTGATAAAAATACAACTGATGACAAGTACAAATAAATCACCCATAATATGATCTCCTTTTATTTTTTACCGATGAGGTTCATGAGGCAGAGCATGAGTCCAAGGCCAACAAAGGCCCCCGGGGCTTCCAGCAGAAATTTGAACGGCATGAAATCGGAACCCATCTGAAAGGCCGGTGTTCCGCCCCAGATGGTCAGGGTCCCGTTCCCCAGGAGTTCTCTTACCGCCCCAAGGGCTGCAAGGGAACAGGTGTATCCGATACCGATGCCCAGTCCGTCGGCGATGGAAGGAAGGGGGCCGTTTTTGTTGGCAAAGGCCTCGGCCCGGCCCAGAACAATACAGTTTACCACGATAAGGGGAATGAAAATCCCCAGTTTCAGGAACAGCTCATAGGTATAGGCCTGCATCAGAAGTTCCACAATGGTGACAAAGGTTGCGACAATGACGATATAGCAGGCAATTCTGACCTTTGACGGAATGGTGTTTCTGAGAAGGGAGATCAGAAGATTGGAGAAAACCAGGACAAAGGTGGTTGCAATTCCCATCCCGATACCGTTTTCAACGGATTTGGTTACCGCAAGGGCGGGGCAGAGCCCCAGAACCAGCCGGAAAGGAGGTATCTCAGCCCAGAGCCCTTTGGTAAATTCTTTTGCTAAGGATTGTGCCATTTTTTATATTCTCCTAAAAAATTTGCTTTAATTCATCTGTTTGACGATTTCAGGTTTGAGTTTTTGATAGATTTCCTTTGCCTGATTCGCTGCAACACTCACCGCCTTTGATGTTACCGTGGCGCCGGATATGGCATCAACGGCGCCGCCTTCGGATTTCAAGCTGAAATTGGTATCCAATCCTTTTCCGGAAAATTGAGATGCAAAAGAAGGATCCTCCTTGGCCCTTGATCCGATACCCGGGGTCTCGGAATGGGTGGTCACCCTGACTTCCACTATGGTATCGGTATCCACATTGATGCCCACCATGAGACCGACGGGCCCTCCGAAACCGGTTCCCTTGGTTTCAAAGGCAACGGCCTTTGACCCGTCTGAAAGCTTGCCCGGGAAGACCTGCAACGGAACCCCTTCATTATCAATCGTAAATCTTTCGGCCAGGGGGTCATTGGTGGTTTCCGGAAAGATGCCTTTGATGGCCGGGGCCTTTTGAAATTTTAAAACCTGATTTTCGATCTGGACTTCGGTTTTGGATTTTATCGTTGCGAGAAGCCCGCCTGAAAGGGCCGTCAAGACCGTTAACACGACAACCATATTAATCATTTCACGCATGGTTCACACCCTTTCCCAAGGCTTTTGGTCTGATAGTATCAATGAGAGGGTTCACAAGATTCAACAAGAGGATGCCCAGGATCGTCCCATCTTCGTAAACACCGATATTTCTCATGAGGATGATGATGAGTCCGGCACAAAATCCAAAGATCAGCATGGGAATCCGGTTGACCGGTGAAGATGAATTCTCCGGCGCCAGAAAAAAAGCACCGAAAAGCGTATACCCGGAAAAAAGGTGGATCATGGGGCCGGCATATGTATCCGGATTTGACAGATTGAAACACAGGGCCGTGAAAACAATGCCGATGATGAACGAAACCGGGATTTCCCACCGGACAAAGCCTCTCAGGATGAGATAGATCCCGCCGATGACCAGGCCGAGTCCGAAGGTGGTGCCGATGCTGCCGACCTGATTGCCCATTATAAGATCGCTTATCGGAAAAAGGCCTGAAACGGCTAGGGCGCCTTTGGCTTTAACGGCGGCCAGGGGGGCAAGGGCGGTAAAATCAAAATCATAATTGACATAGGCGGCATCAAGATCAAGAAGCGTGGTCCATGAAAGGGCCAGCATGGCCATTCCAATAAGGGTCGGGTTAAAGGGGTTGGCACCGATGCCGCCAAAGATCATCTTTCCGATAACCACGGCCAGAAATGTTCCTGTGATCACCAGCCACCAGGGGGCCGTGGCCGGCAGCATCATACCCAGAAAAAGTCCGATAACCGCGGAATCCAGGTCATGGATGGATGCTTTTTTCCCGGATGCAAGGGTGATGACATATTCCCAGGCCATGGCGCTTGAAAGAGACAGGGCAAGGACGCCCAGAGCAGGCGCCCCGAACTGAACAAGACCGAAAATAACGGCTGGAAGCGCCGCGATCATGAGGTTCAGGTTCAATGTAAAAAGACTGTCTCCATCATGCCAGAAGGGCGCATGGGATACGATTAATTTATTGTTATTCATGGGCAGTCTCCAATCTAAACATCTGCATTAAGTTTTAACAGCTCATGCTTTCCAAGCCGTATATACTGATAGATGGGTATCCTTGCGGTACAGACATAGGCACAAAGACCACATTCAATACAGGACAAAAGATCATATCGGTCTGCTGCATCCTGATAAAGGCCGGCCTCCAGGTAACGGACCAGAAGATTGACCGGTACATGGGCCGGGCAGATCCGGATACATTTGCCGCAGTTCACACAGGGATTGTCCGATAATTCCGGAATATTATCCCTGTCCTGAACAATGACGGTGTCGGTATCCGGCTGAACCGGGTGATGAACGGTATAGGTTGAAAACCCTTTCATGGGGCCGCCGATAACCAGTCTGTCATGGTCGTTGACATGAATGCTGAAAGCATTGAATATCCGGCGCAGGGGGGTTCCAATGACGGCCGTCACCCGATAAGGGGTTCCCTGTTTGCCGATGATCGTCAGGACTTTTTCATGACAGGCTGTTTTTGTTTTGTAGGCCCGGGCAAGGGAAACCACAGCCTCGGCCGACATAAAACAGATGCCCAAATCCTCCGGAGTTTTCCCTGCCGGCAGAACCATATTCAAATGATCTTTCAGGATCATCTGGGGCAGGTTGGCGGGATAAATCATGGACGTTCTGAACACCTGGGCAAGATCTATTTCTTCTTTGATGTTCAGGTTTTCCGGGATGGTGATGCAGAATTTCCGGACATTGGTGATTCGTTTCAGCACGCCAATCCCTTCTTTTATCCCATCCATGAATTTCAAGGCCATATATTGGTGGGTGGTGGATAAAAGGTCCGGGTCTGCGCAGGTGATGACGATGGTATCGATTTTGATGTCCGGATCAGCCAGCGTTTTCAGCGGCGGTGCCCCAGGCAGGGTCCTTAGGTATTCGTCGGCAGAGGCGATGGTATCCATCAGCTCATATTGAACATCATCGGTTCCCACGGTAAGTCCCTGGTCGGTGTTGATGACAAGATAGGTGGAGGTATTGCCGAAATCATCGGAATAGGTGTCAATGGTCTTTATGGTGCCGGCCACAGGAGAAATGGTATATTCCTTACTGTCTTTATAAAGATGGAGTTTTCCTCCTTTTTCAACCTTATCGCCTTTTTTTATAAAGGTTTCCCGGGCATCATCAAGGGGATCATGCAGCAACAGGATCAGGTTGGAAGGCATGGGAATGGCTTTCGGCTCCTTGGGATCAGGCTCCGGCGTATCGTAGCCGAGCATGGGTCGGGTCAATGCGAAAAAAGATCTTTTAATCATAATAAAGTCCTTGTTTTGTAAAAAGCTTTGTCCATTTAACCATAGATAATAATGAAGGATATTTATTATCTATAATGAATGACACGAATTACATTCTACCGGACCTGAGCCATTTTCTTCATGGCAGCCCTTGCACTGAGAATGAAATGCATCAGCTCGTGACGGCATGCTTTCATCACCCGTTTCTTCATGACACTGACTGCAGTTGTAGGTTCCGTCATCGTTATGATGGCAGTCTATGCAATCCAGAGAATAATTGCCGATGTGTCCGGAATGGGTGAATAGAACTTTTCCGCCTTTGTTCTGAAACATCAAACGTATGGGTTCTTCAGGTGCAGGGGGAGTAAAAGAGGCATAGCAGATAATTCCGGTTACCAGGAAGATGACCATCATGAATATCGCTATTTTAAGGTCTCGTTGTGATGTCATAATACTTCTCTCTTATCTAAAGGGTTAGAGTTCACTCGACAAACCCACAACTAGGCTGCGGTTATATTATATTGCGGCTATGTTGGCAAGGGGAAAAATAATATTTTCAGGATAGGGAGCAACCCCCTGAAATGGGGATGGATTTTTTTCTGACAAGGAAGGGTTTATAGGCTTCACG
>CAZAHK010000235.1:1890-5654 GCA_964484555.1 uncultured Desulfobacula sp. | reverse complement strand
GCGGGTGTACCTTTTGTTCTTCATGTACTACAAGGGTTTTCGTTTTGGGCACCTTTTTTTGTTCAGGCTTTGTTCCCCGTTTTTCAGAGGTTTGCTCTGTTTCCTTATCAAGATTTGATGGTTTGATTTTAGGTTTGGATTTCTGTCCCTTGATTCTTGCGATCTCATCTCGTAATGCCTGGATTTCTTCTGATTGCTGTTGAATGAAATCGATCAATTTGATAACGGTCGGGGATATCTCTTCTTCTGGGAGTTCGGATATGAATTTCATGGCATTCATACATCCTACGCTTATCACGGATGGATTGAGTTGTCTATAATTTTTTTAAACTACCCCTCATTTTTTGGGAAGTTACAACCGCCATTCTTAACCTATCGTTATTAAAGGCGATAATTCATTACACAAAAAGTTTTGGGGTGAAAATTCGACACAAAATAACTGGGAAATACAAAAGGCCAATGGAGTTTTCTACGCTTGTGAGCGTAACATTCTACCTTATATCAGTTGACAAATATCTCCGCTGTTGTACAATTGTCTAAAAATAAAACGGGGAACCAAAGATGGATATTGTAATTGATACCTCCGCATTGATCGCTGTCATTGTAAATGAACCGGAAAGAAATAAAATTATTGAGATAACAAAAGGCAATACACTCATTGGGCCAGGCTCTATTCCTTGGGAGATTGGAAATGCATTCTCAGCAATGTTCAAAAGGAACAGGTTGGCTCTTGAAGAAGCCAAAAGAGGTCTTGAAATATTTAAAAGCATTCCAATTCGTTATATTGATCCTGATTTTGCGAATGCTGTGTCGATATCCAAACAAAGCGACATGTATGCATACGATGCATATTTTTTGGATTGTGCATTGAGACAAAAAGCACCCATTTTGACATTGGATTCACGATTAAAAGAAACAGCACAAAGCCTTAAAATATCAATACTGGAGGTATAAAATGCATGTCTATACATATTCCGAAGCTCGGCAAAAGCTTGCGATTATTCTTGATCAAGCTGAAAATACGGGCAAAGTTTTAATTCGAAGGAAAGATGGCCGTACTTTTGCTTTGATTCCTGAAAAAACAGAGACTTCTCCCTTAGATATTCCCACAATAAAGGCAAAAATTACAACAAAGGAAATTGTTGATATCGTCCGTGAAGGACGAGAGCGGTAGAAACCGGGGACAGCCCCATCCAAATCTGCATTTCATCCCCTATGCTTGTAAATTGACGGGAAACCCTGTAAACTTTTGAGCTATGGACAAGGCAATGGATATCAGGGACAGAAACGTGCTTTCCGGGGATGAGGTGCTGGGGCTGAATTTTATCAAGGGTTCCGGCTCTTATCTGTTCCGCAGGTATTACCGGTCCGGACTTCGATCCCTCATCTTTGAGGTTCTGTCTGCCGGGGATGTGGAAAAGGAAACCTTTGGGGAGATCATGGACGGTATCCGGCTTTTTCCAAGGGCCAAGCCTCGAAAAATGTTCAGAATTCTTCGGAACCGGTTTGTATCAAAAGAAGAGGTCTTAACGGAAATCCAGAAATACAGGGTCCTCTTAAACCATCTTGGCCCTGATCTCATTGCCGCATCAGAGGAATTCATGGTGAATTATGCCATCCGGGGGAAACGGGAAATCGTTCTCTGCGGCCTCCAGGAATATGTCGAAGGAGAAATTCTCGATCCATGGCGGCTTTCCATCAAAGAGCCCCTCAAGGATATGTTCACCTCCCTGTCCGATTCCCGGATGGAATACCCGGTATGGCTCAAAAAAGTCCGGGAAAACATTGGCCTGTTTGTTGAAAGAACGCGGCAGATGATCCATTCTTCGGGCTATATCCCGGACCTTGCCGGTATCGGCAATCTCATCGTAATGAAGGATGCCGGTTTCAAGCTGGTGGACATCAACAATATCGTCCCGTTGAAACCGGACAAGACCATTCTCATCGACGACAAGGGGTATCCGTCCTGTGATGTGTCCGTGGAGGTGCTGTCCATCCTGGAAAGGGATGTCCTGCAAATCCCGCTTCCTCCGGATGACCCGCTTTACCGGCATTTTTTGGCCCCTGAGCGGAAAAAAGAGGTCCGGCGACTTGAAACCCTGTTTTATACGAGACTGACCCCATGAAACGATTTTTTTTGATTTGCTTCCTTTTTTTGCTTTTTACTCCCCTTTTCAGTGCCGAAGCACCGGTCCGCATCCTCTTTCTCGGGGATTCCCTGACGGCGGGGCTGGGGGTGGAGCCCCGGGAGGCCTATCCGTCACTGATTCAGAAAATGCTGGAAGACAAGCAGATGCACCACATCACCGTCACCAACGGCAGTATCAGCGGATCAACCACTGCCGGCGCCCTTTCCAGGCTGAAATGGTTTTTACGGGCCAAACCCGACATCCTTGTTCTGGCCCTGGGAGCCAATGACGGATTGCGGGGCCTGTCCCTGGATGAAATGGATAAAAATTTAGACAGTACCATTGTCCTGGCAAAGGAAAACCAAATCCGAGTGATCCTGGCCGGCATGGAAATCCCTCCCAATTATGGGCCTGACTATACAAAGGCCTTCCGGGAGGTGTTTCCTTCCCTGGCCCGGCGTCATCAGATTGAATTCATCCCCTTTTTGCTGGAAAATGTGGCCGGCGATCCTTCCCTGAACCAGGCCGACGGTATCCATCCCAATGCCCGGGGTCACCGGATCATTGCCGCCCATGTTCTTCCCTTTATTCTGGAGAAGCCATGATCCTTGAACTGTCCAATGTATCCAAATCCTACCGGCAAACCCGCTCCGAAAGTCTTGTCGTTCTCAAAAACATCAGCTTCAGCCTGGACCGGGGACAGACCCTGGCCATCATCGGCCAGTCCGGCAGCGGAAAAACCACCCTGCTCTCTCTGATTGCCGGATTGGACAGCCCGGATTCAGGGCAAATCATGCTTGAGGGGAAAAATATTTCCGCCATGACGGAAAAGGAGCTGTCCCGTTACCGGGCCGGCAAAACCAGTATCATTTTTCAGCAGTTTCATCTGATGCCCCATCTGACGGCAGAGGAAAATATCAGCCTGCCCCTGGAAATCCTGAAACAAAAAAAGATCCGGGAATTGACCCATGACATGCTGGAGAAAGTGGGGCTCCAGGATCGAAGGCATCATCTCCCGGCCCAATTAAGCGGCGGCGAATGCCAGCGGGTGGCCATTGCCAGGGCCCTGGTGGTTAAGCCCGCCCTGCTCCTGGCCGACGAACCCACAGGGAACCTGGATATCGAAACCGGGGAAAAAATAGCCCGCCTTCTCTTTGATCTGGTTGAAAAGGAAAACAAAACCCTGATCCTGGTCACCCACAACCCCGCCCTTGCAGGCCAATGCCGGGAAATTTTAACCCTTGAAAAAGGATGCCTTCTCTGATGTTCAGGATACGAACCCTCTTCCGGCAGCTCATCCGGAACAAGGGATTTACCCTATTTTTCATATTAAACCTGGCCATGGGGCTGGCCGGGTTTATTGCCGTCCTTTCCTTTGGCCGGTCCCTGGACCGGCACATGGATGAGAATTTAAAGGAAATTCTGACGGCCGACATTGAATTGTCCGCCAACCAGCCCTTAAGCCTTGAAGAACTGGCCCTGGCCCAGGAGGTCCTGGGAAAGGAGGCGCAACAGGCCAGGCTGATCCGGTGTTATACCATGGCCGGGGCACAAGGCGATGCCCGGCTGGTTGAAATCATGGCCATTGATGAGACCTATCCCCTCTACGGCCGGTTCAAGCTCTTACACCAGACG
>CAZAHK010000235.1:0-1790 GCA_964484555.1 uncultured Desulfobacula sp. | reverse complement strand
CCGGAAACCTCCCTGTCCTCCTTTGAGCTTGCCCCCAAAATCTATATGGGCATCAAACAGCTTGAAGGCACGGGCCTGATCAAATTCGGTTCCCGGGTGAGGTATTCTTATTTTTTCAGAATCAATGAGACCACGGATGGGGCCGGGCTGGCCCAAAAACTCAGACAACGGTTTTCCGAACGCTTTCCAGGGCCGCCCCGCCTCCGTATCAGCGATATCCGGGATGCCAATCGCCGCATCAGCCGGGTCACCGGGTATTTCACGCAATTCATGGGACTGGTCAGCCTGACGGGCCTTTTTCTTTCCGGTATTGCGACCGCTTACCTGTTCAGGGGCTATCTTAATTCCAGAAAAAAGGACATGGCCATTCTCCTGAGCCTGGGCGCCCGAAAGACCGGAATTTATCTTTCAATCAGCTCGGAACTCATGGTCATGGGAACCCTTGCCTCGGGTCTGGCCATTGCGATCTCCCAGGCCCTGATCCCTGCCTTTCCCATTATTTTTAAAGGCCTGATACCCGCCGGCCTCCGTATTCACACCGATGCTTTCACCCTCATGGTCTCGGTTTTCATGGGCATGGCCGGAAGCGTTGTTTTCTGCCTTCCCCTCTTTGTCCGTATTTTCCGGATCAAACCCCTGATGCTGCTCCGGGACATCCGTGAGGACAATCCCTTTTCCCTGGGGCAGGCCTTGCTCCGGGGCGCAGGATTTTTACCGGCCACGGCCGCCTTTTTCGCCCTGTCCTTTTATGTGGCCGGATCTGTCCGGGACACTGCTTTTTTTGCAGCCGGCTTTGCCCTTGCCCTGATTCTTTTATCCGCCATGGGAGGGTTGATCTTTTCCGGCTGCCGGATCCTTTCCCGCACCCGGTCCGTGGTGGGAAAGATTGCTTTCAGAAACCTGTTTCGGAACAAATGGGCGTCCCTGTCCTGTTTTGTCAGCATGGCCATGGGCGCCTTTCTGATTTCCGTCATCCCCCAGATTCAAAAGGGCCTGCAAGAAGAGATTTCAAGACCCCAGGGCCTGAAAATTCCGGCTTTTTTCCTGGTGGACATTCAGGAGGAGCAAAAGAACCCCTTTTTAGACCTGATCCAACAGGAAAAGGCCGAGCTTTCAAATCTCTCGCCCATGGTCAGGGGAAGGATCATCTCCGTCAACGAAGCGCCCTTTTCAGACCACCCTCAGGCTTCAGGTCCGGCCGCAGAATCCCGTTCCGATGGGGAAGGCCGGAGCCGCCGCCTTGAATTTAATTTTTCCCATCGTGAAGCCCTGGATGCCTCGGAAACCATTGTGGAGGGAAGCCCCCTGTCCAGAACACCCTGGCATTTTGAATCTGAAACCCCCTTTGAAGTTTCCGTTGAACTCTCCTTTGCCGAGCGATACAGGATATTGATGGGAGATGTCCTGGAATTCGAAGTTCAGGGGATTCCCCTGAAAGGCCGGGTGGTGAATTTCCGGAAGGTGAGATGGAACAGCTTTCAGCCGAATTTTTTCCTCTTGTTTCAGGACGGGGTTCTGGATGATGCGCCCAAAACCTTTCTTGCATCGGTGTCCCATGATTCGGAAGAAAAACGAAAAACCCTGAGGCAAAAAATCACAACGGCCTTTCCCAATGTATCGGTCATTGATGTGACCCAGTTGGCCAGCAAGATCTTGTCCATCTCGGACCGGCTTTCCGTGTCTGTCCGCTTCATGGCATGGTTTTCCATTGCAGCGGGACTGGTCCTGATCTTTTCCATTGCCCGCCATGAAGCCCTGAAAAATCAGAACCAGATGAACCTGCTCAAGGT
>CAZAHK010000234.1:0-5777 GCA_964484555.1 uncultured Desulfobacula sp. | reverse complement strand
ATGAACGTCATCATTGATCTGTGTGTGGTTCCCATGGGCGTGGGTCTGTCGGTTTCAAAATATGTGGCGGTCTGCCATGAAATCATACAAGCGGCCGGGCTTTCCTCGGAACTCCATGCCTATGGAACCAATATCGAAGGGGACTGGGACCAGGTCTTTGCCGTGGTTAAAGAATGTCATGAAAGAATTCATGCCATGGGCGCCCCCCGGATCACCACGACCATCAAGGCAGGTACAAGAACCGACAGGGAACAGACCATGGCGGAAAAGGTGGCCGGCGTCCGGGCCAAGCTTTAAATGTCTTCCCGGTTTTGATACAAGACTTCAAGGATCTGCTCGATTTTTGGGTCCGCTGTTTCCGCGTCGAGGGTGCAGCCCCCGGCCCCGGCATGGCCCCCGCCGCCGAACAGGGCCAGCAGCTTTCCGATGTTGACCCGGCAGCCGTTGTTGAAAATGCTGCGGCCGATGCTGATCTGCACCTGGTCCCGATCAGACCCGGCAAACCGGATTTTTACACTGGCCATACTTTCCGGAAAAACCGAATAGGTCAGAAACCGGTTGCCCTCGGGAACCGGGTCAAGGGATCTGAAATCCGTCACGGAGATATGGCGCCGTATCTTTGTATGGGTGATCAACCGGCTTTCATAGGCGGCATTTTCCCTTATCACGGAATCGCACCGGCTTTTAACGTCCGGGACCTCAAGGATGTTTTGGATGGGAGAGTCCATTAAAAGACCCACCAGGAGATTCCAATAGGCCCGGTCTTTATAGGCCTGATTTTTGATGGTCATGGACAAAAGGATATAGGGATATTTTTCCGGGCGCCTCACCTGGTCCTGATCCAGGGCGGCGGCATCGATGATGTCGGTATTCAGCACCAGTTCGTCATACCGGCTGTCGAGTTTTCCCTGGGCCTGATAATATCTGTAAACCAGACCGGCGGCCGACGGAGCAATCTCAAAGGCGCCCTTCACAGGCTCCGGGGCCTTGTTGGAAATATGGTGGTCAAACCATAATTCACAACCCGGCACATAGGGAAGGTTGCAGATGATATCCCCTTTTAAAATAGCGGCTTTTCCGGCCTGGACCTCATGGGGTTCAACCCAGTAAATATCCGTATCAATGCTTTCCGCCCGTCTCAACAACACGGCGCAGACGATTCCGTCAAAATCAGGCCTTGTTACAATTCTCATAGAGCTCTCTTTGTTATAAAATTCATCATAGCCTATTGATAGATGATTCAGCCCGAGTTTTCAAGATGGTTCTTACAAGGCCCGACAATTTTTTGTCCTTCTGTTTCCCATAAAATCTGAATGAGGACCGGGCTTACCTTTTTTGTGCTTGACCCCTAGGGGTTTTTCTGGTCTATTACCATCATCGATCCTAGACAATTCTTTTTTTAAGCGAGTAAGATTTTGACAACATTCAAGATGGACCATGTCGAAAGAGATTTTTTTAAAAGAGGGGATCCCTTAAAAAAACTATTGAAAATAACCCTTGATCTTCTTTCGGCCGAGCAGGTCGGCATATTATACGGTACAAACGCTTCAAAAGACAGGTTTCTCCCCACAAGCGACTGGGATCGCGGCGTCATGGATATCTTTGACGGTAGAGGGATGAAAGGTAAGATTTTGAAGCTCTTCGGGACCCAAATCGTTACCCTGAAAAAATTAAGCCCGGTATATTTCTATAAACAGGATTCAAAAACAGGGGAGCGTCGGGACAATGACGGCATCATTTCCTATATGCTCCGTACCTGTACCGATTATTATCGAAAAGGGATCAGTATTCTTTTCAGCCCTGATATCTCAGGCAATATTTACAAAATAGACGAACAGTATGCCTGCATCCCGTTTTACAGCTATAACGGCACAGCCGTCAGCGAGCCCGAAATCCAGGTCCGGGTGGATTTGAATATCATCAAACATTTTCAGGCTAAAAATTATGTTTCCATCTATATCCCGGATTACGGGATCATGGTGGTCAATACCGCGGATCAGGATCTCATGGATCTTGTGGAATTAAGGTTTGTGAGGGAAGCGGAGCTGAAGGCAAAATTTAATATTCTGATCGAATGGGTTGAAATTGCCTCCCTTGCCGCATTGGGAAGGCTCAAGGGGAAAAAGGGGGCCCATCTGTTATGGAAAAAAGAAAAACAACTGAGAAGGACATCCTTTGACCTTGTGGAAAATGAGAAAAAATACCGGGATCTTTATGAAAATGCGCCTATAGCCTATTTTTCCATGGATGTTCAGGGAAATGTTACCAAGTGCAATAACAATTCCTTAAAGCTAACCGGCTATTCAAAAGAGGACCTCATCGGCCGCCCTGCCCGGGAATTGTACGTAGATGCCAGCGCCGGGATCATCACTCCCCAGGGCGTGAGGCAGATGCTCGAACAGGGAAGGCCTGTCAGGGATGTTGACATGAGATTCAGGAATAAAAACGGTCAGGAGGTCTGGGTCAGTATTTCTTTGGATGCCGTCCGGGACAAAGAGGGGAATATCGATGAATTTCGTGCCATGGCCATTGATATTTCAGAAAGGAAAGCGCTTGAAAAGCAATTGGTCCAGGCTCAGAAAATGGAAGCCATCGGCACCCTGGCCGGAGGAATCGCCCATGATTTTAATAATATCCTGACCCCTATTGCCGGATATACGGAAATGCTTTTGACGGAAACCGATGCCACCGGGAGCCTGAAAAAAGAACATCTTCAGATTATTCATGACTGCGCCTTATATGCCAAAGGTCTTGTCAATCAGATACTGACCTTTTCACGCCAGAGAGAAAATGAATTTAAGCTGTTGCAGCCCCACGTTTTTGTCCGGGATGCCCTGGCTTTGGCCAAGTCTTTTGTCCCGGCCACCATTGTCATCAGAGAAAAGATAAATGAAAACTGTTCTTTTCTCATGGTGGATCCGATCCAGGCCCATCAGGTTGTCATGAATCTGATTTCCAATGCCTGCCATGCCATGGAAGACACCGGAGGGGTTCTGGATGTGGTCCTGGATGAAATTGTCATTAGGGATGAGAATGAGGTCTATCCCTTGAAACCGGGAACCTATAGTTATCTTAAATTTTCAGATACGGGTCACGGCATTCCTCTGTCTGTCCAGGAAAAAATATTTGACCCTTTTTTTACAACCAAAAAAGAAGGGAAGGGTTCAGGCATAGGCCTTTCAGTGGTTCACGGCATTATCCGGTCCCACAACGGCCATATCACCGTCAAATCAAAAGAAGGGGAAGGCGCCTGTTTTGAAATCTATCTCCCGGCCTATACCGGCGATATCCGGCCTGAGGATCAGAGAAAGGAGGAAAGCCTTTTTGTAAAAGGAAATGAAAGAATTCTTCTGGTGGACGATGATCAAAGAGTGGCTGTCATGGAACAGTATATGCTGGAAACACTCGGTTACCATGTGACCTGCCATCAGAAAAGCCCGGAGGCCCTTCTGGCTTTCAGGCAATCCCCCAAAGCCTTTGACCTTGTGATCACGGATTTAACCATGCCGAACCTCACAGGGGATCAACTGGCTGAAAAGATAACTGAAATCAGGCCTGGAATGCCGATTATCCTTTGTACCGGTTACGGAGAGCAGAGCAATAAAGAAAAATATAAGCTTAAAGGGATAAAAGGATTTTTACATAAGCCGGTGGCCATAAAGGACGCTTCCCATATGATCCGGGATATTCTTGATAATTGTTAAACCGGTTCGGTCCAAAGGGATGAGATCACATGGGTCAAAAGCCTCTTAAGCGGTTCCAATGAGGTTTCAGCCGTTTTCAGCACGGATTCCAGAGTGGTTTCCATGGGTTTGTCCGGATCATTGATATTGGTGATCAGGGAAATTCCAAGGATTTTCATTCCTGCATGAACTCCTGCAATGGCTTCCATAACCGTTGAAAACCCGACGGAATCGCCCCCGATGATCTTTACAAACCTTGTTTCCGCAGGGGTTTCCAGGCTCGGGCCCGAAAGACCGGCATAGACCCCGGTCTGAACAGGAATCCGGCGTTGCAAAGCGATGTTTCGGACAAGATCCATGAGGATAGGGTCATATACCCGGCTCATATCCGGGAATCTTAGGCCCCAGGCCGCTTCATTGGGGCCTGTAAGCGGGTTCTTTCCGGTAAGGTTGATATGATCCCGGATGAGCATGATGTCTCCGGCGGAGAAATTCAGATTGATTCCCCCGGCGGCATTGGTTAATATCAAAGTCCTTACCCCCAGTTCCTGCATGACCCGTATGGGGAAGGTGACCTCTTCGGGTGAATATCCTTCATACAGATGAAATCTGCCCTGCATCATTAAAAGAGGCCTGCCGGAAAGGGCGCCGTAAATGAGTTTTCCTTTATGACTTTCCACCGTGGATACCGGGAAATTCAGCAGTTCCGAATAGTTGAAAACCGCCAGGGGGTCAAGGTCGTCAAGGGTGTCGGAAAGCCCTGTTCCGGTCAGATATCCGATGAGGGGGGCTTTTGTAATATACGGTTTTAAAAATTCGGCTGTTTCAATCGCATGTTTTCTGTCGGTCTTCATGGTCCATCCTCACATCAGGGTCAGTCCGTTTTTTTACCAGGTTTTAAATTCAAAGGGAACCATAATTTAAGGCCGGGGCTATGTTGCATACCTGGAGGCAATCTCTTGGACGGCATCCAGGACGGCATCCACATGGGCTTCGGTATTAAACGGGCCGAATCCCATCCGGACGGTTCCGCCGATTTTGTCCGTGCCCAGGTGTTCGTGGACCAGGGGGGCGCAGTGAAGTCCGGTCCTGCAGGCAATATCATAGTCTCCGTCCAGGAGGGTGCCGGTGTTGACGGCTTCAAATCCTTTGACATTGAAGCTCAGGATGCCGATATGATCCGTCAGATCATGGGCGCAATAGGTGACGACCTTATCCATACCGTTTAACCCGTCCCGCAGTTTTTTTGTCAGATTCATTTCATGACCGTGAATCTTATGGATTCCCTGTTCCAGAACCCAGTTCAGACCGGCATAAAGACCGGCGATGCCGATGGTATTCAATGTGCCGTATTCAAGCCGGTACGGATATTCTTCAAGATGGTGGCGAAGGGCAGAATCTACACCGGTTCCGCCGGCCCGGCTGTGGCGGATGACCACATCCTCCCGGACATATAAACCGCCGACCCCGGGGGGGCCCATCAGGGATTTGTGGCCGGTAAAGGCGATGACATCCACATTCATGGCCTCAATGTCGATGGGAATCTTGCCGGCGGTCTGGGAAGCATCCACCAGAAAGATGATTCCCCTCTCCCGGCACAATTTTCCGATTTCCCGGATGGGCTGTAGGGTTCCGATGACATTGGAGCCGTGGTTGACCACCACCAGCCGTGTATTTTTTTTAAACCTTGATATAAAATCATCCGGGTCCACAAAGCCTTTTCCGTCAAAGGGGACATAATCCACATCCACATGATGGTAAACGGAGGCATGGTATAGAGGCCGCAATACGGCATTGTGTTCGATCATGGTGGTCACGGCATGGTCCCCCGGTTTTAAGAGGCCTGCGATGGCAAGATTCAGGGCATCGGTGGAATTGAGTGAAAAAATAAGCCGTTTCGGGTCCTTTCCGTTAAAATACCGGGTCAGGGCCTTTCTTGCATCTTCAATGATATTGCCGGTTTCTATGGAAAGATCGTAACCGGAGCGCCCCGGACTGACCCCGTTTTTTCTGAAAAACCGATCCATGAAGGCATAAACCCCTTCCGGCTTGGGAAATGATGTGGCCCCGTTGTCAAGATAAATCATATGGGTT
>CAZAHK010000233.1:3705-5812 GCA_964484555.1 uncultured Desulfobacula sp. | reverse complement strand
CACCATGCAAGAACTGGTCAGTACCGGGGACAGCATGGGCACCATTGCCCTGGGTCCCCTGGCATCAGCCGATGCAGCCAGGGCCCTGGACGGCAAATGGCATGTTCCCTGCCGGGTGGAAGACCTGCCCATCGGGCTGTCTGCCACGGACCGGTTCATCGATGCCCTGAGAAAAGCAGCCGGGGTCAGCGTGCCGGACAGCATCACCCGTGAACGGGGCCAGCTTCTGGATATCATCACGGATATGCACCAGTATTTTTATGGGAAAAAAGTAGCTCTGGCCGGAGACCCGGACCATTTAATACCCCTGGTAGAATTCCTGGTTCAGATCGATATGATGCCCATCCATATTGTGACGGGAACACCGGGAAAGGCATTTGAAAAACAGATCAAAGCGCTCACAGCCCACCTGCCCCATAAGGTGAATGTGGCTGCAGGCGGGGATATGTTCCAGCTCCACCAATGGATCAAGAATGATCCTGTGGACCTCATCATGGCCAATACCTACGGCAAATACATGGCCAGGGATGAGGACATCCCCTTTGTGCGGTTCGGATTTCCCATCCTGGACCGGGTGGGCCATTCCTATTTCCCCACCACCTGCTACAGGGGCGGCATGCGGCTTCTGGAAAAAATCCTGGACGTGCTGCTGGACCGCCTGGACCGGGATGCACCCGAAGAACGGTTTGAACTGGTGATGTAAAGGACAATACAATGAAATCCATATCCATACTGGAAGACCGGAAAACCCAGGTCTTCAGAAAAGGGAGCGATGAGTTTGACATCTCCTGCGAGAAAAAGAGCCTGGCAGGGTCGGTAAGCCAAAGGGCCTGCGTGTTCTGTGGCTCAAGGGTAGTCCTTTACCCCATTACCGATGCCCTTCACCTGGTTCACGGCCCCATCGGCTGCGCTTCCTATACCTGGGATATCCGGGGCGCCCTGTCTTCCGGGCCGGAACTACACCGGATGAGCTTTTCCACGGATCTTTCCGAGACGGATATTATTTACGGCGGAGAAAAGAAACTGGAAAAGGCCCTTTTTGAACTCATTGACATCTATCACCCCAAGGCCGCCTTTGTCTATGCCACCTGTATTGTGGGGATCATCGGCGACGATGTGGCCGCCGTCTGCAAAAAAGTGGGGGCCAAGACCGGCATCCCCGTGCTCCCGGTCCATTCCGAAGGATTTAAAGGGACCAAAAAGGACGGGTATAAGGCCGCCTGTGACGCCCTTTTCAACCTCATCGACCGGAACCGGGAGGACAAAAAAATTCCCCTGAGCATTAATATCCTGGGGGAATTCAATATCGGCGGAGAAACCTGGATCATTAAAGACTATTATAAACGGATGGGGATCGAAGTCCTGTCGGTAATGACGGGAGACGGCCGGGTAAAGGATTTCGGCCTGTCGCACCGGGCCTGTCTCAACGTGGTCCAGTGTTCCGGGTCCCTGACCTATCTGGCCCAGAAAATGGAGGCCGCCTACGGTATCCCCTTTATCCGGGTGTCCTATTTCGGCATCGAAGACACGTCCCAGGCGCTTTATGATGTGGCCTCATTTTTTACCGACCGGCCCGACATCATGGAAAAAACCGCTGCCCTGGTCCAGGAGGAAGTCAAGGCCATCCTTCCGGAACTCCGGGAAATGAAAACGGATCTCACGGGAAAGCGGGCCGCCGTCTATGTGGGCGGCGCCTTCAAGGCTTTTTCTTTGATCAAAGCCTTGAAACATCTGGGCATGACCGTGGTGCTGGTGGGATCCCAGACGGGGAACAAAGAGGATTATGCGCTTTTAAAAGACATGTGCGATCCCGGGACCATCATCCTGGACGACGCCAATCCCCTGGAGCTGGCCAAATACGTCCTGGAAAAGGATGCCCACCTTTTCATCGGCGGGGTAAAGGAAAGACCCATTGCCTATAAGCTGGGCCTGGGGTTCTGTGACCACAACCATGAACGAAAAATACCCCTGGCAGGATTTGAAGGAATGAAAAATTTTGCCCGGGAGGTCCATGAAACGGTTACCAGCCCTGTCTGGGACCTTGTCCCGAGAAAAGCGTGGAATAGATGATCTGATCGACGCCGCCAATCCGTAATTTGGACAATCC
>CAZAHK010000233.1:0-3605 GCA_964484555.1 uncultured Desulfobacula sp. | reverse complement strand
GGATTCGGAGGCTGATTCAACATAAGGAAAATGAATATGAACACTGCAAAATCTTATACCGCAACCCGGAATGCCTGTAAAATGTGCACGCCCCTGGGCGCGGCCCTGGTGTTTCACGGTATTGAAGGCGCCATACCGCTTTTGCACGGTTCCCAGGGCTGCTCAACCTATATGAGACGATATCTCATCAGCCATTTCAAGGAACCCGTGGATATCGCGTCCTCCAATTTTTCAGAGGAAACGGCCATATTCGGCGGCGGCGCCAACCTGAAACTGGCCATTGAAAACCTGACCCGCCAATACTCGCCCGAAATGATCGGCATTGCCACCACCTGCCTTTCCGAAACCATCGGGGATGACGTACCCATGATTTTAGAGGGCATGGGACATGTGGAAGACCGGGCCGACCTGGTCCATGTATCCACCCCCAGTTATTCGGGGACCCATATGGACGGGTTTCATCATGCGGTCCGGGCCGTGGTGGAACATTGCAATCCCGAAAGCGGCAGGACAAGGCACAAGGCCCGGAAAACCGTCAACCTTTTTCCCGGCATGCTGTCCAATGAGGACCTCCGGCATTTAAAGGAGATCTTCGAGGACCTGAATACCCGTCTCATTCTTCTGCCCGATTATTCCGAACGGCTGGAAGGCCCTTCCTGGGTTGAATACCATGCCATCCAAAAAGGCGGGACCCCCATTAAAGACATCCGGGAAATGAACCTTGCCGGCGCCAGTATTGAATTGGGCACCATCCTGGCCGGAATGTCCGAAAAAGGGGAAAAAACCGCCGGTTCGGTTTTAAAAGAAAGATTTGACATTCCCCTGGTGTCCATGGGAATCCCCATGGGGGTCAAGGCCACCGACCTTTTCTTTTCAGCTCTGGAGGAAATCACATCCAAACCTGTGCCTGAAAAATACAAAAAGCAGCGGGGAAGGCTCATTGACGCCTATGTGGACGGGAATAAATATGTGTCCAAAAAACGGGCCGTGGTCTACGGGGAAGAAGATTTTGTAACGGCCATGGCCGGCTTCCTGGCCGAGATCGGCATCATTCCCGTCCTGTGCGCCTCCGGCGGCAGGAGCGGCTTCTTAAAACAGGCCCTGAACCAGATCCTGCCGCAAAACATCCAGAACCAGGTCCATGTGCACCAGGGCATGGATTTTACACAGATGGAAGAGGCGGCAAGAAAGCTGGCCCCTGATTTTGCCATCGGCAACAGCAAGGGCTATACCCTGTCCCGCAACCTTAAGATCCCCCTGGTCCGGGCTGGATTTCCCATCCATGACCGGGTGGGCGGAGCCCGCATCCTGCACATCGGTTATCGGGGAACCCAGCAGCTCTTTGATACCATCGTCAACACCCTGCTGCAAAACCGCCAGGACACCTCAACCGTCGGTTATGCCTATATGTAGAGATAAGGAAAAAAAATGAATATTGAACATCACCCCTGTTTTAATCCCAAGGCCTGTAAAACCCATGGCCGCGTCCATCTTCCCGTTGCACCCCGCTGCAATATTCAGTGCAATTTCTGCGACCGGAAATTCGACTGTGTCAACGAAACCCGGCCCGGGGTCAGCAGCGCCATCCTGAAGCCTTTCCAGGCCATGGAATACCTGGACCGGGTCATGGAGGCCAAAAAAAATATTTCCGTGGTGGGCATTGCCGGCCCCGGAGATCCCTTTGCAAATCCCGATGAGACCCTGACCACCCTTGAATTGGTTCACAAAGCTTATCCGGACATGCTGCTCTGCCTTGCCACCAACGGCTTGAACCTGGCGGACTATCTCGACGATATGGCCCGGCTCAAGGTCAGCCATGTCAGCATCACCGTCAATGCCGTGGATCCCGGGATCGGGGAAAAAATATATGCCTGGGTCAGATACGGCAAAAAATCCATGGGCCCTGAAAAAGGGGCGGAACTGCTTCTGGAAAAACAAATGGCGGCAGTGGCCGGGCTGAAGGAAAAAGGTATCATCGTCAAGGTCAATACCATTGTCCTGCCGGGCATCAATGACCACCATGTCGTTGAAATCGCAAAAAAAATGGCCGACCTCAAGGTCGACCTCTTGAACTGCATGCCCTATTACCCCAACCGGGGTTCCAATTTTTCATATATCCTGGAACCGTCCAAAAAAGCCATGGCCAAAATCCAGGCCGAGGCCGGGAAACACATCCCCCAGATGATGCATTGCAGGCGGTGCAGGGCCGATGCCGCCGGCATGCTGGATGAAGAACCGGATGTGAACCTCCTGATCCGCCTAAAGGAATGCGCCGATATCCAACACGAAAACAAACCCCCTGTCACAACAGGGCAAAGACCTTATATTGCCGTGGCCACACGGGAAGGAGTTCTGGTGAACCAACATCTTGGAGAGGCAAAACAACTGACCATCTATGATATGCGTTCCGGCAAACCGGAATTTGTAGAGCAAAGAATCATGCCCGAGCCCGGCGGAAAGGATTTCAGATGGCATTCCATGGCCGAGCAGCTCAAGGATTGCCGAGTCATCCTGGTAAACGGCATCGGGGATGCCCCTAAAAAAATTCTGACGGAAAAAGGATTTGAAATCCTGGTCCTGAGCGGACTCATCCATGAAATCCTGGATGCGGTCAACAACGGGCAGGACATGAACCATTTTCTAAAACGCACCCCCATCCGCTGCACGGCCGAATGCTCGGGAACCGGCATGGGATGCATGTAACCCAACAGGAGACAAAATGGAAAAACCAAACCACCATATACTGGTCTGCGCCAGCTTCAGACCCAACGGAGACCCCAAGGGAAAATGCCACCGGAAAAATTCCCATGAATTTCTTCCCTATATTGAAAACGAGATCCTGGACGCCCTGGAAGCCGGCAAGGTTGCCAAGGAATATCTTTTATAGGGACTCCCTGGGAGGAAGGCATCATGGCGGAAGCGGAACACCGGAGAAGCATATGGATGGTGGACACCACCCTGAGGGACGGGGAACAGGCGCCGGGAGTGGTGTTCACCACCCATGAAAGGCTGGATATCGCCTCGGCCCTGGCCCGGATCGGAGTGAATGAAATCGAGGCCGGGATCCCGGCCATGGGGGAGGAGGTCTGCCGGGACATCAGAAAACTGGCGGACCTGAACCTGCCCTGCGTTCTCTCCTGCTGGTGCCGGGCCGATTCAAAAGATATTGAACAGGCGGCGCAATGCCGTACACCCGGGGTTCATATCAGCTTTCCCGTGTCTTCCATCCTCCTGAAAACCTTTGACAAGGATGAGGCCTGGGTCTTGAAATCCCTCGCAGCCCTGGTAAAATCGGCCAAAACCTATTTTGACCGGGTTTCCGTAGGCGCCCAGGACGCCACCCGCACCGGCCGGGATTTCCTCTTCCGGTTTGCGGCCCTTGCCGCTGAATCCGGGGCCCACCGCCTCCGGATCGCCGATACCGTGGGCATGAGCAGCCCTTCCAGGGTGGGGGATCTGGTTGCCGGCCTCAAAAAACAGATTCCGGGACTCTGCCTTGAATTCCACGGGCATAACGACCTGGGCATGGCCACAGCCAATGCGGTCACGGCCGTGGAAGCCGGGGCCGATGCCCTGAGCGTCACCGTCAACGGCCTTGGGGAAAG
>CAZAHK010000232.1:4005-5830 GCA_964484555.1 uncultured Desulfobacula sp. | reverse complement strand
GAAGGCAAATGCGGCATCTGCGAATATAAAAGGGTCTGCGGCGGTTGCCGGGCAAGAGCTTATGAGGCTACCGGGAATTATCTTGCCGAAGAGCCCTTGTGTTCATACCAGCCTGAAAAAAATAAATCTGGAAAATAAAAACAGGTTCTCCCTTACGCAAAGGTCGAGCAAAAACAGCCGGTTTAAATGGAATTGAGCATCAGGGTAATGGGTCTGTCCTCTTCTGAATTCCCTGTGAACCTCACCGGTCCCGGGCGTCTGTATTTGTCCGGGTTGGATCCGGCTGCCAGCCATTCCTCTCTTAAAGCTTTGAAAACCCTGAAGGCATTGGAATTTGAATCCACAAGGGCCTTTTCTATAACCAGTTGCATCCTTCCGTTTCTTTCCTCAAGATGCATCAATTTTGCAATGGGAATCCCGAGGGGTTCCCATCTGTCGAATTTTTTCTCCAGATTTTTGACGGCAGCCATCTGGCCGGTAGCACCATTGGCAATGAGGTGAAATGCGATCATTCCAAGATTATAACTGTAATTGCAGTCAAAATGGGTAGGATCCGAGCCCCGGCCGTCATATCCATAAAAATGAGTCTGGGTTTTAAAATTGGGCTCTGATTTTTTATATATCGTCAGAATAGGCACCGGTAAAGCTTCTTCCAGTGAAATTAATTCATTGCTGACCAGGGCCTGTTTCAGCGTTTTAAGGGAAATGATGGATTCTTTGATGAGCAGATAGGGCTCCTCCGGATTTTTAAATATGGCCTTGGCATATTGATCCGGAATCATATTTGCTTTTTCCATGAGGGAGTTGAAATAGGAGCGCTCAATTCCGATTTTATATTTGCCCTGCTCCTTGAGCGTATTTAAATATTCCTTGACCATATCCATAACGATTTTTTCTGTTTTAACCTGGGAAAACTGAAAATTGCCGTGGGTATCCCGCTCTACCAGGAGTCCTTCCTGGAAAAATGAGGGCAGTTGGCTGAAAAGGTCATCGTCCCTCAGATTCCAGATGGGAAATTGGCCTTTATCCGCCATACCCCTTGCCAGTCGTCTCAAATATTCCAGCTTGTCCGTCAGAGTCGGGAACGAAGAATGAAAATGATTATCATGGATATAATTGTAGTCTGCAATGATCTTATTGAGCTTGATAATAAAAACCTGGATTTCATTGATAAATTCAAGAATCCCTTCAGGAATGATAATGACCCCGTAATTTTTTCCACAGGCCGCCCTTCGGACAATGGTGTCACAGACAAGCCGGGATAAATGCCGAAGGGTCATGCCATAGGCGTTATAATCGATCGTACCGGTTTTATTTGCTTTTTCAATTCTCTTCTGATCAATATAATCTGCAAGCTCCTCACCAATAAGGGAAAGGTTGGCATGGGTCTGAAAAGCGCATTCCAGCGTCAAATGGCTTGCTACCCTCCCCATAACCTTGCAGATATGCCAGTATTTGATATCGGAATCCGCATCCGTGGTCAAATTGCTGATGTTCTGCGAAAAGGCTCTGGCCGCCGTATGAAATCCAAAAGATATGGCACAAAGCATCTTGCCGTCATCGGTTTTCACCTGAATATCCCCGTCAATGGTCTTGGGAACGCCGATGACCTTAATCCCGCTGCCTTTGAAATACTGGGCAAGAAAGGCGGCGTTGGTATTTGAATCGTCTCCGCCAATCACCACCAGGGCATCCAGTTCCAATTCCGTGCAGGTTTTCAGGGCGGCCTCCATTTTCTGCTTGGAATCGATCTTGGTTCTTCCAGTCTTGATCATGGAGAATCCCCCCATGTTTCTGTAGGCATCCACAAGACTGTTGGTGATTT
>CAZAHK010000232.1:1510-3905 GCA_964484555.1 uncultured Desulfobacula sp. | reverse complement strand
CTCTGCTTCCATGTTTAAACCGAACCGGAATTCCGGAGCATCTTTCAGACGGGTATAACGGGTTGAAAAAATTTTTATCTTTTTTGGAGAAAAGGCTCTTCTTTCAATGGTCTCTGTGTTCACATCAGAAGTCACATGGGTTGTTTTGGGATGATTCAGCAAAGATTCAAGGGGATTCAACTTCAAGGACGACATATCAGCTCCTATCTTCAATCGTTCAATTTACAATAACCTGATTTCTTCCGTTTGCCTTGGCCTGGTAAACCGCAATATCCGCACGCTCAAAAACCTCTTCAGGGTGTTTATCCCCTTCTCTTGCCTGGGAAACGCCGATACTGACAGTCACCTTGACTTTCTCTTTCTTATAAATAAATTCTATTTTTTCTATGGTCTTCCGTATTTTTTCAGCAACCTCTCTGCCGCCGCTACAATCGGTTTCCGGCATGACAACCACAAATTCTTCCCCACCATACCTGGACAACATATCATTCTGTCTCAATAGCGGCAGGGTCCGCTTTATAATTTCCTGAAGGCATTTGTCACCAATGGCATGACCATATTGATCATTGATGGATTTAAATCGATCCGCGTCCATCAGAAGAAGCGAAAACCCGTTGCCGTATCTTAAAAACCGGGCCATTTCATCTTCTATTTTTTTGTCATAGGCCCGCCGGTTAAAGGCCCCGGTCAACTGGTCCAGATTTAGCTTTTTTTCCAGCTCTTCAGAATAACGGGTGGCCTCATCCAGTTCCTGTTTCAGTTTAGCAAAGCCGGATTTAAAGGCTTGCCTGTCTCTTTCGGTAACCTCCCGAATGGCCTTATCCTTGGCCTGTTTTTTCTGAAGGGCATTTTCAATGACGGCAAGCCTTTCTGAAACTTGTATTTTCAACAGGTCCAAATTTGACGCCATGTCGGATGTCTGTTTCAACCGCTTCAATTCAAATTCCAGAACAGATTCAAAATGGTCGCTGGTTTGAAGCAGGGTGTCCGTATGCTGGTACCCGACATCAAGATTGGATTCTATGTCCAGAATTTTTCCGACCACTTCCTGAACAAAGTCATTGACCTTTGCCCGTTCCTGGTTGGTCTTTGAAATATAACCAAAAATCAGGCTGAAGATAGTTTCACGGATTTCACTGATATCTGAGGGGTTTTCTGCTGTTTTAATTCCGGCCGTAATATGATCCAGTTTTCCGGTATATTTTTCATCCAGATTGGATCGAAGCCTGTTGACGACTTCATGATAGCTCTGTTTGTAATCATCGATAAAAGAAAAGGGGTCTTTTTTTTTTAAAACGGACAATAGTCCTTTTTTCTGCTTTCCTCCAGGCGGAACAAATTCTTCTTTGAGAACAGCGGTTTTCAATTGGTCAAGGATATAGGCAATCCTGCCCTCAGACTCTCCTTTTTTCAGGGCCTGGCTAAGGTCCTTGCAGGTATTGGAAAACAAATCCTCTCCAATTGCGACCGAATCAATAATAATAGGAAAAGATTTCCGATACATCCGGTTCATTTTTTCAAACCGTTCTTCGACCGTGTCCAATTCCTTTATTAGAGTATTTTTCTGGGACTGAAGCTTTTTTACCTGACCCTGAAGGTCAGGTATTTTTTCATCCGGTAAAGAAGTCATTTGGGGCTTCCTTTTTTTTATTCAAATAGGGGTTTACGTCCTGAAATGATTTTTCTCTTTGACCCAAAAAAAAGATTATAAAAATCCGCCTTCTCATTTTTATCACATATCTGTTCCTCAATATCAATCTGATTTTCCCTTATCCAATGCAAATGATCATGGATAAGGTTTTAGCTGAATTTAACGCATCGGCCCTACCTTCTATGAAAAGTTCCGGGTGCCGGCAAGAATCTTTTCTTGACAAAACCGATCTCATCCAGTAAAAAAATAAAAATTTCATTGAGCGGGAATAACTCAGTGGTAGAGTGCGACCTTGCCAAGGTCGAAGTCGCGGGTTCAAATCCCGTTTCCCGCTCCATCTTTATTACCTAAAAATCAAGAATCCGGCCGATCTTTTTCTCCAGGGCCAGATTGTATACGGCTGAGGATACGGTTAAATCGAACAGACCCATCCCTACGGATTTGAAGAAAATCGTGCTTTTTTCAGCATAGGTGTTTTTTTTAAAAAGACTTGAGAATTCTTTGATCTTTTCTCTCATTGCCGGCTGCTTTTTTAACGGAGCTGCAATATCACCGGATTCCTTCATGGCAAATAAAGTATCCACAAAAACCGTGTCGGCAAGTTCAATCACCTTATCCGGAAATTCCTGCATATCCGGCCGATATGAACCGATCGAAATAAAGGTCTTTCCTCTGATATCTTCAGATTCTGCATTAAATAAAGGGGTATGACTGGTTGTAGCAGCAACAATCAGTCTGGATTTT
>CAZAHK010000232.1:867-1500 GCA_964484555.1 uncultured Desulfobacula sp. | reverse complement strand
AAGTAAAATCAAGGGTCTTGAAGGTTTTTCAAGACCTTTTTTTATGGTCAAAATTTTCATACCCCACACTTTGAAAGGTTTTGAGGATAATCTGAAATATTCTTATTTATTCTCTGGGGAACCTTTTGGAGTGCCTCCCGATGACTATTCCACAGATAGATCAAATCCTTATCCGCAATAGCCATAAAATTCAATCTAACAAACCCCATGAATGGTCTTTTTCCGGGTTGTTATTGTTTATATTTCCTGATAGGTTTGGGCATTTACGATTGAGCAGGAGCAGCGGTTGACCCTTGATAGATATGGAAAAACAGATGCAAACCCGGCAATTTGACCTTTGGCTTCGACAGCCGGACCATTACCGGCATGTGGAGGCGATGGCTGCCGGTATTTACAAAAAACTTCAGTTAAAAGGCATTTCAATTCCTGGAATAGACCTTCGCCTGTCTTTGGATCCGGAAAAGGAGATCTGCCAGGAGCTTTTTGTGTTTCTGCTTTCAGACCCCGGTATTCAAAAGGAGCTGATGACCGGTAGTCCAGGCATCCTGGTCAGGGTCAGCCGGTATTTCATGAACCGCATCATCGACCGTGTCCGGGGGAAAGAAAATAATCAGGATATATATAAGGATACAT
>CAZAHK010000232.1:403-857 GCA_964484555.1 uncultured Desulfobacula sp. | reverse complement strand
GGCTCCTGTGCGCCTTGTTTTCCCGGAAGACCTGCTCTCTGTGTCATATCCGGAAAATATCCCGGCAACCCTGGAAACCGTTAAAACAAAACAGAATATTTTAAAACTGGCGGTTCATTACTGGGATCAATGCGCATGGATCACAGGCGAACCCGGCATCAGAATCAATCTAAAGGATTTTGTCGCCTGGATCAGCCGTTTTGTACCGCTTCAGGCACAGGTCGAATCAGAATGGTCTTTTGCAGAGACAAATCCAAAACTCCTGGAAGACGATCATTTTTTTTTTAACTCCAACGAAAAAGGAGCCCAGGATTTATTAGAGACCAAATATTTGAAAACATGGGCTGATAATTTTTCCCAGCAACTGAACGAAAAAGAAAAACAGGTTTTTTATTATTATGAATGCCAGGGCCTTAAAGGACGGGAAATTTCAATATTGATGGGTCAAAAATCA
>CAZAHK010000232.1:0-370 GCA_964484555.1 uncultured Desulfobacula sp. | reverse complement strand
CTTCAAGAGCAGGGCGGTGATCGGGATCAGCAGCCCCTTATTTTTTTCATCACAGCGGTATGCAGCCTGTTGGGAGATGAGATTAAAATTTAAATAAGATGAGGATAGGTCCGTATGATGCTTCAGAGGGTATGGGGCCGATCAAATCGGATATAAAGGGGATCTATGTATACACGAAAAGAGGCCTGGGCGCTTGCAAAACAGATCAGGACCTGCCCGCCGCCGGAAATAAGGGCAAATCCCTTATTTTACCGGGAAAATACCCGGCATCAGGCCATATGCCCTTTTTGTTCAACCGGATTGAACCAGGATGTGGATGCCTGGCGATGGTTGTCATCGAACAGGGACATCGGGGCTCATGAAGCGGCAG
>CAZAHK010000231.1:0-5839 GCA_964484555.1 uncultured Desulfobacula sp. | reverse complement strand
TCATGCGGGCCGCCCTCAGACCCAGATACCATCCCAGGGGCCGGGGGATGGCAGGAAAGAGTTCCATGGGCGGGACCGCGGAAAGGATGAGCCGCCGGACCTGAAATTTTGTCCGCAGCAGATGAATCAGCCTTTTCTGCTGCTCCATCCACAGTTCCGGAGAAACATCTGCGGTCACATCATTGACCCCCAGGGAGGTGATCACTGCATCAAAAACCACCGGGTCCAGTGCTTCCATGTATTCCAGGGTTTTTTTCGTGGTGACGCCGGTTTTGGCCTTGAGGGTCCATTCCACCCTGTAATCCGGCCCGAAACAAGCCAGGATCTGCCCGGCCAGGGCATGGTCCTGAAGGTCCACCCCCACGCCGGCCGCGGCCGAATCCCCCAGGATCAGAAGCCGGACCCGTCTTCCCCCGTTCCCCTGGATTCCCTTTCTCGGCCCCTTGGCCTCAGGCAACCGGGGGGTGTTTTGTTTGACCTGTCTTCCCTGAAGCACCAGGATGGGGGCAAGAATTATTTTCAAGATGGACAGCAGCATTGTTTCATGAATCCCTGTCAGTCTTTATTCTATGGCAATACCGGCCCGGTAGCCGCTGTGGACCGCATCAAAGGCCGTGGCCACCCGTTGGGCGTCACCGATGAGGTCAAAGGGAATGCCGGTATTTTTGAGCATGGACGCCAATCGGGTATCGGGTTTTGACCCGGCGGCCAGGACAACGGTGTCGGCCTTGATCTGCTGAATTTGCCCTCCCTGTTCCACCTCAAGGCCTTCGGGCGTAATCCGGGCCACCTTTGATCCGGTAAGGGTCTGGATGCCGAATCGTCCCAGGTCCTGCATCATGCCCCATTTGGTGGATTTGCCGATATCCTTGCCGATTTTGTCCATCATTTCGATGAGGAGGATGGTCTTGCTGCCTTTGGTGGCCATTTCATAAAGGGTTTCAGGATCTTCGGCCCGGTTCACCAGAAGGAATTTCACCATATCGGCGGACAGGGTTCCTTTTTCAGCCAGGAAAAGCGCGGTTTCCACCCCCACGGCGCCGCCGCCGATAATGGCCACCCGGGTGCCGGTGGGGGTCTTGTTTTCAAGGACATCCCAGGCATGGACCACATGGGGCAGATCCAGGCCGGGCAGCTCCGGAACCCAGGGGGATGAGCCCGCTGCAAGGATGATATGATCTGGCTTTTCAGCCTGGATCAGGGCTTCGTCCACCATTTTGTTGAATACAACAGGAATTTGGCGCAGCTCCAATTGGCGGGCCAGGTCCCGGGCAAACTGGGCGAATTCCTCCCGGCCCGGAGGGGCTGCGGCCAGAAAGAGCTGACCCCCCAGGCGGCCGGTTTTTTCATAGAGGCTTACCTGGTGGCCCCTGTCATGGGCGGCCAGGGCCGCGGTCATACCTGCGGCGCCTCCTCCGATGACCATGACCTTTTTTGGTGCGGAAGTCCGGCCGGCCCTGGCCTGGTTTTCATACCCGGCCAGGGGGTTGCACAGGCATTCCACATGCTTGAGCTTGAACAGGTTGTCAAAACAGCCCTGGGCGCAGCCGATGCAGTGGACAATGTCCTTTTCCCGGCCCTGCTGAGCTTTTTCAGGCAGCATGGGGTCGGCGATGAGGCTCCGGCCCATGGCCACCATGTCGGCCATATTGTTCTGGATCAGCTCCCTTGCCGTTTCCGGGTCATTGATGCGATGGCTGGCAATGACGGGGACGCCGACGCTCTCCTTGATGCCCCTGGCCAGATAGGCAAAGGCTCCCCTGGGAACGCAGGAGACGATCTGGGGAACCCGGGCCTCATGCCATCCCACATTGATGCACAGGGCATCGGCCGGGCCCGAGGCCAGGGCCTTTGCGTATTCCCGGAGTTCCTGCCGGGAATTGCCGCCGGGCATGAAATCATTGCCGTTCATCCGGACGATGAGGGGAAATTCCGGTCCTACGGCTTTCCGGACCGCTTCCATGATTTCCATGCCGAACCGCATGCGGTTTTCAAGGCTGCCGCCGTATTCGTCGGTTCTCTTATTGGTCAGCGGGGAAAGAAATTCACTGATGAGATACCCGGTCCCGCTGAGGACTTCCACGGCGTCGAATCCCGCCTTTTTGACCCTGGCCGCCGCAGCGGCAAAGGCGTTTACCGTCCCATGGATGTCTCCCGGCGTCATTTCCCTGGGGGTCTCACCGGTCATACGGGAGGCCACGGCCGAGGGGGCCACCGGCTGTTTTCCCTGCATGAAAAAGGAAAAATTATACCGGCCGGCATGGTTGAGCTGCAAGCAGGCCAGGGACCCGTTCTCCTGAATGGCCGTTGCCAGTTTCCGAAGTCCGGGAATGAAGCGGTCGTCATGGGCCCCGATATTCTGGGTGTTTCCCGACAGCTCGTCCACTGTGGCGTAACCGGCGCAGATGAGCCCGGCCCCGCCCTTGGCCCGTAAAGCATAAAAATCAATGATCTGGCCGGTCATTTCATATTCATGGGCCATGCCAAGGTGCATGGCCGGCAGGTAAATTCTGTTTTTGATGGTCAATCCGTTAATGGTGATGGGTTGAAACAGCATATCTTTCATTTGATTCTCCAGTATCCTAAGTCAAAAAGGGTTATCATGTTTTGCTTGTAAGATATCCTGCCTTTAAAATAAAGGAAATAGCCAAACATTTTTTTTGCAATACCCGGCATTTTGATATATCCTTTTGTAAATCATTTGTACATACCATCAGAATCAGCCATGGAATCAACAGAAATGCAAACCGATGTCAATCCCAAGCAATCTCAAGAGGAACTGGATGAGATTTTTTCCATGTCCATTGATTTAATCTGCATTGCAGATATTCGTACAGCCACCTTTATAAAGGTGAATCCGGCCTTTAAAGAAACCTTGGGGTATACTGAAGAAGAGCTTTTAGGAGAATCCTTTTTAAATTTCATTCATCCGGACGACATTGAACCGACAAGAGCCGTTGTTGAAAAAAACCTTCAGCAGGGGAAAAAAGTCATTAATTTTGAGAACCGGTATCGGTGTAAAGATGGAAGCTATATATGGTTGAGCTGGGTCTCTCACCCCAGGCCGGAAAGAGGATTGACCTATGCCTTGGCCAGGGATATCACCAAACAAAAGCAAACCGAGGCCCGATTGATCGAACAGGAAAGAGTCCAGCGCCTGTTGATCAAGCTGTCTGCGGATTTTATCAATGTTCCCTTGAACCGGATCCAGGGCGCCATCCATGATATGCTGGAGATTGCCGGGAAATTCGCAGGCATGGACCGTGTCTATATTTCCGTGCATGAACTGGGCCGTGGCGTCAGCACCATCACAAACGAATGGTGCGCCAGGGGCGTTCCTTCGGCCATGGACAGGCGAAAGGAGATTCCCTTTGATCTTTTGGCGGATATCGTGGAGGTCCATAAAAAAGGCAGGCCTTTTTACCTTCCCTGTGTTATGGATCTGCCTGAGGCCCATGCCCTGAGATCTTATTTGCAGGACCGGGGGGTTCATTCCATGATTGCCATCCCCTTGATGCAGGAAGGATTTTGCATTGGATTTGTGGGCATGGATGCGGTGGAGAAAATCCAAGCCTTTAACGATATGAAGATCACCCCCCTTACCCTTGCTGCAGGCATCATCACCAATATCACGGCCAGACAAAAAGCGGAAGAGATTCTCAGGGAAAGCGAGGCGAAATACCGGCTCCTGGTGGAGAATTCCAATGAATTGATCCTGGTGGCCCAGGATGGGGTGATCCGGTTTGTGAACGGCAAATCGTCAGATTTCCTCGGATATGCACCGGAAGAATTGACCGATAAACCTTTTTCCGATTATATCCACCCGGAAGACCGAAAAATGGTCCTTGAGCGCCATCTCAAACGGCTCAAAGGGGAAACCCTGCCCGGCGTATACCCCTTCCGGGTGGTCCACCGGACCGGGGATGAACGCTGGGTGGAGGTGAATGCGGTCAGGATCCAATGGGAGGGCAAACCGGCCACCATCAATTTATTGAACGATATCACCGGGCGGAAGAGGGCGGATGACGCCTTGCGGGCCAGCGAAAAAAAATACCAGTCCCTGTTTCATAATTCCCAGGTGGCCCTGTTCAGGACCCATGTGGACGGCAGACTGGTTGAAATCAACCAAAGATATGCCGAACTGGCAGGGTATTCAACGGTTGAGGCCTGCATGGCCGAATTTATCCCGGGCCAAGCCTGGGCTGATCCCGAGGCTCGCCATGAAATGGTGAAAATACTGAAGGAAAAGGGATCTGTAAGGGATTATGAAACCAGAATCATCCGCAGGGACGGAACCCAGGCCTGGATCTTATTTTCGGCCACCCTTTTTCCTGACCAGGGCTTTATCGAAGGGTCTATTATAGACATCACCGGCCGCAAACAGGCCGAGGCGGAACAAGAGAAACTCCAGGGCCAGTTGACCCAGGCCCAGAAAATGGAATCCGTGGGCCGCCTGGCAGGGGGCGTGGCCCATGATTTCAACAATATGCTGGGCGTCATCCTGGGCCATGCCGAATTGGCATTGGAGCAGGCGCAGCCGCCTCATCCCCTTCATACGGATTTGAAAGAAATCCAAAAGGCGGCCCGGCGGTCCGCCGACCTGACCAAACAATTGCTGACCTTTGCCCGGAAACAGATTATCAGTCCCCAGGTCCTTGATTTGAACCGGACCGTCAAAAACATGATCACTATGCTGCAGCGGCTCATCGGGGAGGACATCGACCTGATCTGGAAACCGGCCGGGAATTTATGGCCCGTTAAAATGGACCCCTCCCAGATCGATCAGATCCTGGCCAACCTGTGTGTGAATGCCCGGGACGCCATCACGGGGGTGGGCAAGCTGACCATCGAGACGGGCATGAAAACCTTTGATGAAGAGTATTGCAGGGAGCATACGGGTTTTGTTCCCGGTGATTTTGTCCTGTTGGCCGTCAGTGATGACGGCTGCGGCATGGACCGACAAACCATGGACAAACTCTTTGAGCCCTTCTTCACCACCAAGGGGGTGGGCAAGGGCACCGGTCTCGGCCTGGCCACCATCTACGGCATTGTCAAACAGAACAACGGCTTCATCAATGTCTACAGCGAACCGGCCCGGGGGACGACCTTCAGAATTTATATCCCCCGGTCTGCACCTGAAGTGGATGCTCCGAAGATGCAAGATTCGGCCGTCTCCATGCCGGGGGGAAGCGAGACCATTCTCCTGGTGGAGGATGAGGCCGCCATTTTGCAGATGACCCGGATGATGCTGGAAAGAAAGGGATATACGGTCCTGCCCGCCGGTTCCCCCACCGAGGCCATGATCCTGGCCAAGGCCCATGAAGGGGTGATCCATCTGCTCATCACCGATGTGGTCATGCCGGAAATGAATGGCCGGGATCTGGCCGGACGATTGACGGCTCTGTATCCGGGTCTCAAACTGTTGTTCATGTCCGGCTATACAGCCAATGTCATCGCCCACCAGGGCATTTTGGATGCGGGGGTCTCCTTTATCCAGAAGCCTTTTTCCATGGCAGATCTTGTTCTTCAGGTGCGGGGAGTGTTGGACGAATAAACTGGGGAGAGCCTGTCCCAAATCCGTCAAACAGCTTAGGGGAAAAGGGTTATTCTCCTGACTGGCGGGTTTCCCGGAGATGGGCCCGGATGCTCAGGAGCAGGGCCATGAGGGCCAGGGCTGCGGCAGTGTAAAAAGCGTCATGCAGACCGGCGATCTGGGCCTCCACCGGCGCCAGGGTGGCACTGCCGCCGGTTCCGGCGTAGAAAACGGTGCGGCCGGCCCAGACGGCGCCGATGACGGCAACGCCCACGGTCTGGCCCAGGGTCCGGGACTGGGCCATCA
>CAZAHK010000230.1:0-5866 GCA_964484555.1 uncultured Desulfobacula sp. | reverse complement strand
ACCGGTTGTGTATTGTGCGCCCAGAACTGCGGGCTGAGGGTATGGGTTGAAAACGGCCAAATGGTCAAGGTCCTCCCGGACAAGGAAAATCCCCGGAGCCAAGGTTATGCCTGCCGGAAAGGCCTGAGCGTCCTGTATCACCAGTATCCGAAGGACCGCCTGACCCATCCGTTGAAACGGGTCAACAACGGGTTTGAACCCGTTTCCTGGGACCAGGCCCTGACGGAAATCGCCGGAAAAATGAAATCCATAGTCCGTGAATTCGGCCCCAGGTCCCTGGCCTATATGGGGGGAAGCTCCCAGGGGGGCCATATGGAAGCGGGATTCGGCCTGGGCCTTTTGCGGGGCATGGGCTCACAATATTATTATTCATCGGCTGGCCAGGAGTTCAGCGGCCACTGGTGGGTCACCGGCCGGGTATTCGGAAAACAGTATAATATCGCCATTCCGGACGAACATCATACCCGGATGCTGGTGGCCTGGGGATGGAACGGCATGGAAAGCCACCAGATGCCCCGGGCCCCCAAGATCCTGAACGATATCTCCAAGGACCCGGACCGCCTGCTGGTGGTGGTGGACCCCCGGAAAAGCGAAACAGCAGCCATCGCCGACATTCACCTGGCCCTCCGGCCGGGAACCGACGCCCTTTTAATGAAGACCATGATCGCCATGATCCTGGACAAGGGCTGGGAAATAGCCGATTACCTGAAAGACCGGGTCAACGACTGGGAATCGGTCCGGCCCTGGTTCAGGGAATTTGATGCAGAAGCCGCCGTCAAGGTCTGCGGCCTTGACCCTGAAACGGTTCTCCATCTCTGCCGGCTCATGACCACTCAAAAATGGTGCGTCCACCCGGATCTGGGCATCTATATGGGCCGCCACAGCACCCTGAATTCCTATCTTCTGCATATCCTGGGGGCCGTCTGCGGCATCTTCCAGACGCCCGGGGGCAACATGATCCCGCCCATGGTCATGCCCATGGGATTCCATGCCGATGAACGGAACCCGAAAATATGGAAGACCGTCGCCACCGGCATGCCCCCTGCGGCGGCCGGTTCCTTTCCCCCGGCCGTGATGCCGGAGGAGATTCTTTCCGGCCACCCGGAAAGGCTGAGGGCCGTATATGTCAGCGCCTGCAACCCCCTACGCTCCTATCCGGACACCGCTGCCTATGAAAAGGCCTTCAACCGCCTGGATCTCCTGGTGGTCAACGACCTGGTCATGAGCGAAACCGCCCGCCTGGCCCATTATGTCCTGCCCTGCCGGAGCTATTACGAATCCTGGGACGCCACATTTTTCCCCTGGACCTATCCCGAAGCCTATTTTCAACTCCGGCGGCCCCTTGTCCCTGCCCCGGGCCAATGCCTGGAAGCCTCCCAGATCCACACCCTGCTGGCGGACAAACTGGAGCTGGTGCCGGAAATTCCCAAAGACCTCTATGAAGCGGCCAAAGGCGACCGCATGGGCTTTGGCATGAAACTCATGACCTGGGCCGCCAGAGAATCCGGGGCCTTCAAGGCCATGCCCTTTATCCTAGCCAAAACCCTGGGAAAAGAATGGGACAGCGCGGCCAAGGCCGCCCTCTGGGGCATGCTCATGACAGCGCCGGGGCTGTTCCGGGAAAATGCAGCCAGGGCCGGGTTCAAACCGGACATGGACCAGGGAGACAAGATTTTCCAGGCCCTTTTGGATACCCCCCAGGGACTCTGGGTCGGAAAAGCAGACGAGGACAATCCCATGGCCGCCGTCAAAACCCCTTCCGGGAAAATCGAACTGTTTATCCCGGAACTGGCGGACGAGGCCAAGCACCTGACTGCCGAAGATGAGGCCAAAAATCTAAACCTTCCAAAGGAATTTCCCCTGATCCTGAATGCGGGCCGGCATTCCCGGTACACCATGAACACCCTGATGCGGAATCCGGAATGGAATAAGGGCAAGCGGGACTGCACCATTGCCGTTCACCCGGAGGATGCAAAGCCCCTGGGCCTCACGGACGGTGGCCAGGCCAGGGTGACCACCCAGGCCGGAAGCGCGACCGGGGAAGTCCAGATCAGCGATGAGGTCCGCCAGGGCACGATCATGATCCCCCACGGATTCGGACTGGATTATGACGGCCGGGTCCACGGCATCAACGTCAACCGCCTGACCCAAAACACCCACCGGGATCCCCTGGGCACTCCCCTTCACCGGTTTGTCCCCTGCCGGATTGAGACCGTATAGAAAAGCCATGACCAAACCCATACTGATATGCCTGTTGGCCTTGTCCCTTTTCTTTGGCTGTGAAAACACCAATCCCTATCTTGCCATAGACGCCGGGCTGGATGCGCTGAAAGCCGTCACCCTGAGTGACGGGGATGTCAAGCTGCTGGCCGCCGAGGCCTCAAAGCAATCGGATGCAAAAAACCGGATGGCTGGCCCGGGCGATGCCCATGGAAACAGGCTGAAAAAGCTGGTGGGAGATCGCTACGATTCGGACGGGTACGCCTTTGATTTCAAAGTCTACCTGTCCTCCCAGGTCAATGCCTTTGCCATGGCCGACGGCACCATCCGGATTTACAGCGGGCTCATGGACATGATGGCCGATGAGGAACTGCTCTTTGTGGTGGGCCATGAAATGGGCCATGTGGTGGAACGGCATATCCGGAAAAAAATCATGCTGGCCTATGCCGCAGGCGCCGTGCGAAAAGGCATCGCCTCCCAGGAAAACCTGGTGGGGGACCTCGCCCGGTCGGCCCTGGGCGGCTTTGTCCAGGCCCTGGTCAATGCCCAGTTTTCCCAAGCCGAGGAAAAGGAAGCCGATGATTTCGGCCTGGCCTTTATAAAAAAACACGGGCTGGATGCCCGGTCCGCCGTTTCCGCCCTAAAAAAACTGGACACCCTGGGGCAGGGCCATTCCTTTTTATCCAGCCATCCGGACCCGGCTCTCCGGGCCCAACGCCTTCAAGACCAAATCGACCACCCGGATCAGGGTCAGGCCGTTGCCCCGTCATTCATGGACAGGATCATTGATAAAATCAAGACCTGGATCATGGCCCGGATCAGAGGTTTTTTTTCCTAAGACCCGGGGGTATAGGAATATGGCGCTCAGGCGGTCTTTATTTCCCGGTAAACTCCGGGGTTCTTTTTTCCAGGAAGGCGGCCCGGCCTTCCTTTAAATCATTGCTCTGAAAACATTTCTGAATCCATTGGTCGGCGGCCTCCAGATCAGCGGGACCCAGGGCCATATTCTTTTCAAACAGGCCGATGGTGGTCTTGATGGCCTTTAAGGACAAGGGCGCATTCCGGGTGATGTTTTGGGCATAGGCCAGGGTAAAAGTTTCCAGGTCCGGTTTGGGAACCAGATGGTCTACCAGGCCTTTATCAAGAAGATCCCGGCCCTGAAATATTTGGGCCGTATAAAAGATTTCCTTGGTCCCGGCCAGGCCGAAGGCCTCAATGAACTGCTGTATCCCTTCAGGATGATAGGCCACCCCCAGCCGGGCAGGGGTCATGCCCATCCTGACATCCTCGGCCGCAATCCGGATATCACAGCAGGCGCAAAGATTAAACCCGGCCCCAAAGGCATGGCCGTTCAGCATGGCAATGACGGGATAGGGAAAACTTTTGACGGCTTCCAGGGCCTTCAGCAGGGCCTCCGGGGTTTCCTGCCGGGTATCAGGCTCCCGGCCCACAGGAATGACGGCGATATCATATCCCGAAGAAAACACCGTATCTCCTGAGCCCCGGATCACCACGCACCGGATATCATCATTTTTCGAAAACCGTTCCAGGTTCATACGAAGCTCCGTGAGCAGTTCAGGCGTCAGGGCATTTCGTTTTTCAGGGTGATGAAGGGTCAAAAAGGCGATGAGCCCTTTTATTTCAACCATGAGCAGAGAATCCGTATCTTTCTTCACTCGAGCACTCCTTTTATTTCAGCATCATCCAAGTCTGCGGTCAGATGGATAAAAATGTCGTCAGATAGTGATATTCGCCCATAACAACGGTTTTCCCTTTTTTAAATCCATGGGGCGTCACGAGATGGGCCGTCTCCTTCTCGGTCAACCGGATGTGTACAGGCGGTCCGGGAGGTCCTTCGATTTTCTTGAATTCCAGAACGGCAAGGCAGCCCCCGGGCCTGAGCAGGGTTTTCACCTCTTTTAAAACCGCCTCGGTTTGCCCGGCCTCTTCAAAATCGTGAAGGACTGTCGCCATCAGGCACAGATCAAGGCTGTAATCCTCGATATCGATTTCCTTTGCCGCATCCGCCACAAGGGTCATGATATTGGTGAGGTTCCGGGTTTCAATCTCTTCTTCCAGGAGCATTATCCCTTCTTCCCATAGATCCACGGCATATACCAGCCCATGGTCCCCGACAATACCGGACAGAAAAAGGGAATAGGCGCCTTTACCGCAGGCCAGATCGAGAACAGCAGATCCCGGCCTCACCGGCAAAGCGGCCTTTAAGAGATCCGGATCAATGAATTCAAAACTGCTCTTGCCTGCCCCTTTGGGCTTTTTGGGGGTATCATCCATATTTTCTCTCCATGATAATACTTGCGGTTTTTTCAAAGGACACCATAAAATCTCTTTCCAGATACCACCTTTTTGAATAGAATTGCAAGACCATGATGCATCCCGAACCCCATACCGAAACCAAAGACTACAACCGGAAATGGCAGGCCATGGCCGCCGTGGGAACCGGGGTGTTCCTGGCCACGCTGGACGGCAGCATCATCAATGTTTCCCTGCCCACCCTGGTGCGGGATCTGAACACCGACTTCGCCGTGGTCCAGTGGGTGGTGCTGGCCTATCTCCTGACCGTCACCAGCACCATGGCCGGAATCGGGCGTCTGGCCGACATGGTCGGAAAAAAAACCATCTACATGGCCGGTTTTATGATTTTTACCCTGGGCTCGGCCCTCTGCGGCTTGTCGCCAACAGTGCACTGGCTCATCGGCTTCCGCGTGCTCCAGGCCCTGGGGGCCGCCATGACCATGGCCCTGGGGGCGGCCATTGTGACGGAAGCCTTTCCCCCGGCCGAAAGGGGAAAGGCCATGGGCGTCATCGGCGCGGTGGTGTCCCTGGGCATTGTCATGGGACCGGCCCTGGGGGGAGTGATTCTGGGGCTTCTTTCCTGGCATTGGATCTTTTTCGTCAACCTGCCCGTGGGCCTCATCGGAATCTTCATGGTCAAGCGGAATATCCCGGATTTCAAACCCGCCGGCAGCCGGCAGTTTGATATCCCTGGGGCCCTGACCCTGTTTTCCAGCATCCTCTTCCTGCTCCTGGGCTTGACCCTGGGGCAGCGGCAAGGCTTTTTCCAGCCCCTGGTTTATCTTCTTCTGGGACTATGGCTGATCCTGCTGGCCCTTTTTATCGTCATCGAAGGCAGAACGGCCCAGCCCATGATTGATTTAAAATTGTTCCGGAACCCGGTTTTCAGCGTCAACCTGGCCACCGGATTCATCAGTTTTGTGGGCCTGGGCGGCAGCGTGATTCTTCTGCCCTTTTATCTGGAAAATATCCTGGGATTTCCCTCCATGCAGGTGGGGCTGCTCATGGGCATCATACCCGTGATGCTGGGCCTGACTTCCCCCCTTGCAGGCGTCTTATCGGATCGCGCCGGCAGCCGGAGAATCACCATGACCGGCCTCTTCCTCCTGTTTCTCGGATTTCTGGCCGCGGCAACCCTGGATCAAGAGACCACGGTATGGGGCTATGCCCTGAGAATCTTCCTGGTGGGCGCGGGCATCGGGACCTTTATCTCGCCCAATAACAGCGCCATCATGGGCATGGCTCCCCGCCACCAGTTGGGAATCGTTTCCAGCATGATGGCCCAGTCCCGGACCCTGGGCCAGACCGTGGGCGTTGCCGTCATCGGCGC
>CAZAHK010000229.1:0-5902 GCA_964484555.1 uncultured Desulfobacula sp. | reverse complement strand
TTGAACGGCTTCTGGAACTTCAAAAGATAAACCCGGATATCCGGGAATCTGAAATTACGGCTGTCCGGCAACAGACGGCCTCACTTCTCGACCATATCCAATCCGCCCGGCCGAGGCTGGACGCCCTGAGACTCATCCGGGTGCTATAGCGGTTCTTTGAGTGTAGTGTTTTCTTTTCAGCCTGTCAAAACATAAATCGGTTATATTTTGAATCCGTCCAGGATCAGCTTTAGATCAGAAGCCATGCCTTTCAATTGCCGGGAACTGGTTTCTACCTTTCGACTGCTTTCTGCGATTCTATCCGTGGCCTGGCTGACACCGCTGATATCTTTGGCGATTTCATTGGATACGGCAGAACTCTGATTGATATTCTCATTGACCAGGGCCATGCCCTGGCCAGCCTGGGCAATATTCCCCGAAATTTCCTTTGTCACGACGGATTGTTCTTCCACCGCCGCAGCAATAGTGGCCACGATTTCATTAATATCCGTTATGATCTTGGAAATCAAACCGATTTCATTGACGGCCAGGGCAGTTGTGGATTGGATCCCATCAATCTGTTGTTTAATATCCCGGGTTGACTTTGCCGTCTGGATTGCAAGCTCTTTGATCTCGTTGGCGACGACGGCAAACCCCTTCCCTGCCTCCCCTGCCCTGGCCGCCTCAATGGTGGCATTCAGGGCCAGAAGGTTGGTCTGCTCGGAAATATCGCTGATGGCATCGGTGACCTTTCCGATCTCTTTGGCGGTTTTGTCAAGCGTGTTCATTTTATCGGAGGCATTAGCTGCCTGGGAAACCGCTTCCTGGGAGATGTCCCTTGCTTTTTCCGCATTCCGGGCAATTTCCGATATGGTGGACGTCATTTCTTCGGCCGCCGCCACAACAAGGTTCAGATTGGTGGTGGACTCTTCCATGGCTGCAGCCACACTGGAAATAGTGGCATCCATTTCTTCCGTGGACGCGGCCACGTTGACGGAACGTCTGGCCGTGTCTTCCACCTCATTGGACAGGCCTCTGGATATTTCGGAAAGTTCACTGGAAGACACGTCAACCTCCCGGGAACTATTGGTTATTTTTTTGATCATGTCCTGGAGTTTTCCGACAAACGTATTGAACCCTTTAGACAGTTCGCCCACTTCATCCGTTGAATCGATTTTGAGCCGGACCGTCAGATCTCCTTCTCCCTGGGCAATGTCCTGAACCATAGCGCAGGCTTCCTTGAGCGGGCCTGAGATTTTTCCGGAGACCACATAGGTCAAAAGGAGGGTTAAGGCAAGTGAAATGAAAATCGCCGCCAGCAAAAGATTTCTCTGTTTTGCCATTCCGGCCTTGACGATTTTTTCTTTTTCCATAATGGCGGCATTGACGTCATCAATATAGATGCCTGATCCGATGACCCAGTTTAAAGGCTTAAACAGCTTGACATAGGACAGCTTATCCACAGGGTCTTTAAATCCGGGTTTTGCCCATTTATATCCCACGGTGCCCTCGCCCTCTTTTTTGCAGACCTCAGCCATTTCAACAAAGAGGCGTTTGCCGTCCGGATCTTTATAATCCGTCAGGTCTTTTCCGTTCATGGCCTCGTTAATAGGATGGAATACCATGGCCGGTGTCATGTCATTGATCCACAGATACCCGTTCCCACCATCATATTTCGTATCTTTCATCAGTTTGAAGATCAGTGCCTTTTTTCCGGCATCATCAGGGTCCTTGGATGCAAAGACGCCTTCAATCTGGCTGACCCCTATTTCAACGATATTCTTCAGCTTCTGTGTTTTTTCCTCCATCAGGTTGGTTTTCAAGGCGTGAATCTCTTGTTCTCCCATTTTTTTTATGGAGGATGAGGCAATAAAAAACATGACGACTCCCAAAAAGATGAGTCCAACAAAAGATGTCAGCATAATTTTTTTTCGGATATTCATGGCCAGGCCTCCTGTAATAAATGAAGATAAATATTAAAAGCCTTAAAAACTTTAGGTCTTTCGTAAAAAATAATCCGGGAACATTCAAAAATAATTTTGTATGCTGATAAATAGCATGGGAGAAATCCCTAAGTCCATTAAAAAATAAAGGATTGGTGTTTTGGGAGCTTATTTTTTTCTGCGAAAAGCCAGTTTCACGTTAGCTTCTTTGAAACCGAGGATCATTTCCTGGGCATTCAGGCGTATGATATCCAGACGGCCGGGATCTGTTTTCCCGCCATCCTCATAGACGAAAACCACTTCAATCTGATTTCCCAGTATCTGGTATAAAAATGTATCCGCCACCCAGAAATACCGTTCTTTGTCCAGGATCAGGTTTCCGGTCCCATCTTTTTTCAAAAGGATTTGGATCTCGCCGGGTTTTGCATCAATTAAATTTTCCGAGTTTTCCCATTTGCCGACGATGCTCGGCCGGGAAGAAGCACCCAAAAAAAGAAAAGCAGCCAACAGCAATAGAATCGTTTTCTTCATTTTACCTTTATGTTGCAAGGGATATCTTTCTTATGTCGATGCTCCCTGTTTGCAGATGTTCTTTCTGCGATCAATAATTTCCTGCACCATGGATGCGGCATCCAATGAAAGCAGGAGGCATTTTTCATACCCTGGATTTTCCTTTCGAAATTGCTCCAGTTCTTCTGCAACACCCAAGTCATACCCGATCAAATCCTTGCAGTTCAAAGACCCATGAAGCGCTTTGAACTCCTTCAAAAATTCAGTAACCGTCTCATAACAGGTTTGGGTTGTATTTTCAACCGTATTGCGGCCAAAGATAAGACCCAGCCCCATGATACCGCCGGTAACGGCTCCGCACATCTCTGCATGGCGGCTCATCCCGCCGCAGAATCCCGTGGCAATGGCCGGGAGCATGTCCGTATCCACATTGTTTTCAAGGGCAACCGCCTTCAAAACGCTTTCTGCACAAAAAAAGCCGGAGGTAAACAGTTCTCGTGTTTTCTTTCTAATAGGCGTCATGTTACAGGTCCTTTATATGATATACGATTATTGTAGGGTTGACGAAGTTAACCTCATTCCAGTTCAAAGGCCTTTATTTTCCTCCAGAGCGAGACCCGGTCGATTTCCATGATTTCGGCGGCCTTGGAGCGGTTCCAGTTTGTTTTTTCAAGCACCCATTGGATATATTTTTTTTCCTGTTCCTTTAGGGTGGGTATTTTCCCGTCGGGACGAATCCGGTAAGTCTCAATGGCGAGCTGGGTAATGTGATCCGGAAGGGCTTCGGGATGGATCACATCGCCGGTTCCCATGGCAACGGCCCTTTCAATAACATTTTCAAGCTCTCTTACATTGCCGGGCCAACTGTATTGAACCAGATAATCCAGGGTAGCCCGATCGATCTCTTTTATATTTTTGCCCATTTCTCTGCTTTTTTTTCCGAGAAAATGATAGGCCAGCAATGGGATATCTCCATGCCGTTCCGTCAGGGGCGGCAATTGGATGGTTACCACATTCAGCCGGTAATATAAATCCTGACGGAAACTTCCTTTTTCCACCTCGTGTTTCAGATCCCTGTGAGTGGCGGCAATAATTCTCAGATCCACGGGAATGGTGGTTGTGCCCCCGACCCGCATCAGTTCTTTTTCCTGCAATACCCTCAGTATCTTGACCTGCATGGTCAGCGGCATATCTCCGATCTCGTCAAAAAAAACCGTTCCCTTGTCGGCAAATTCAAAAAGCCCTTTCTTGGTTTTCCCGGCTCCTGTAAAAGCTTCCTTTTCATGGCCGAACAGTTCATTGGCCATGAGTTCTTCGGAAAAGGACCCGCAATTAAAGGCCACCATTTCATGGCCGCTCCGGTTGCTCTGGCTGTGAATGGCTTTGGCCACCAGTTCCTTGCCGGTTCCGCTTTCCCCCAGAATGAGGACGCTGATATCGGTTTTTGCAACCTGGGCAATGCTTTTTTTAACGTCATTCATGGCCGGGCTGTTGCCGATGATGAAGGGGGGCTGAACCTCTTTTTTCATGGCATCTTTGAGGGCAAGATTCTCCAGTTGAAGGGCTCTTTTTAAAAGCGCTTCCCGGATGATGCGCCGAACTTCATCAATTTTATACGGTTTTGCAATATAATGGTATGCCCCCTCCCTCATGGCGGTGACGGCACTGTCAACGGTTGCATATCCCGTGATGAGGATAACTTCCGTATAGGGTTGCAGTTTCCGGCTCTGTTCCAGAACCTGGAGGCCGTCCACTTTTTTCATTTTATAATCGGTAATAATCAGATCGAAACTTCTGGATTTGATGAGGGTCAGCCCTTTTGTGCCGCTATCCACGGCAATAACATTATAGCCTTCTTTTTCAAGAATATGCTCAAGGTTTCTCCGGGCGATTTCCTCATCTTCAATAATCAGAATCTGCTTTTTCATACCATCCCTTTTGCGCCGTCAATCCGGCAGACTCACCGTGAAAATGGTCCCCTGACCCGACACGCTTTCCACCTGAATGGTCCCTCGATGCTGCTCGATGATACCATGGCTGATGGACAGGCCCAGCCCGGATCCCTTGCTGACCTCACGGGTTGTAAAAAAAGGATCAAATATCCGGGCAAGGATTTCTTTTGGGATTCCTTCTCCCGTATCCGCCACCTTAAACACAAAGAGGTCTTCTTTCGTATCCTTAAACGCTGAAATAGTCAAACGGCCTCCCCCTTCCATGGCATACACCGCATTAATAATCAAGTTCAGCAATACCTGCTGAATTCTTCGGGGGTCCATCTTTCCGGTAAGGGTCTCCGGCACGTCAATGGTGACTTGGATATCAGAAGGAATTTCACCGCTGATGAGATGCATGGTGCTATGGACCAAGTTTTTAAAAATGACCGCCTCAACCAGGAATTCACTCTGCCGTGAAAATTCCAGCAAGGCCCTGATGATATCCCTTGCCCTGTCGATCTGCTCTTCAGCTTCAAACAACAGGGTCCTTTTAAAATTTGTATCCGGATCATCCAATTCTTCCCGGATAATCTGAATGGAAGTTGAAATATTGTTCAGGGGATTGTTCAATTCATGGGCCACCCCCGAAGTCAGGGTGCCCAGGGAGGACATCTTCTCTGCCTGAACCAGTTGGTCTTTTCTTCTGCCCAGTTCTGCAATCATGTCATTGACGCTGTCGGCAAGGGATTCAAACTCGTCCCCGGTCTGAATTTTGGGAATGGTATTAAAATCTCCGCTGACAATTCTCTGGATGCTTTTCTCAATGGATTTCAAGGGCCGGTTCACATTTTTGGCAAGGAAAAAAGCCGTCAGGATGGACAGGACAAAAAGAGATAAAAGGGAAGCAATAAGGTAGATCCGGGATCTGGTGAGCAGATTTAAAATCCTTTCCCGTTCACGCTTTTCCACCTCTTCGATATCTGTGGTCAGTATCCGCCCGATTTCCGTTACCGCTTCCTGTAAGGAATTGATTTCCGCTGATTGAAGCGAATCTTCCCCATTTATTTCTCCCCTGGAATAGGCATCATAGAGCTGTTGCAGATTGTTTTTATAATTGATAATGGTCTCGGTTCTTTTCCGGACCGAGGCCTTATCTTCCAAAAGCTCTGAAAAATTATTTTCAATGAAGTTTTGTTTTTCCGCTGTTTTTTCAATATAGGAAATGGCCAATTGAAGATCGCTCTTGCTGTTTCTTAAAAAAAAATTCTTTTCATAGCGCCGGGCCTCAAGAACCGTATCCAAGAGCTCTTTTTTTTTCTCGATAATATTCAGTTTCTGGTTAATGGTTGAATTGCTGAAATAGCTGAAAAACCATATGGCGCAGTTCACTGCCATAAAAATAAAGAAATGAAGAAAAATCTTTTGCCTGAGGTTAAATTTCATGGGGGCTATTGTATCGTTAATCATCCTTCCTCAACAAGCACAATTTGTATTGTGTATGAATAAAACATCAAGAGAACCATAGACGGCGTTATC
>CAZAHK010000228.1:0-5997 GCA_964484555.1 uncultured Desulfobacula sp. | reverse complement strand
CTTGAGCAGTCAAGCGCAACGAGGTTTTTTATTTTTTTGATGGCGGATCAGGGAAAGACCTGTTTGTTTATGCCACCAATCTTTCAACCCATTTCGGAGAAGTCTATTCTCCTGAGCATACGCCCAGAACAAGGGTCACCGACGCCGTCCGGAGGTCCATGTCAATTCCCCTGTTCTTCAGGGCTGTCAAGGATGACCGGGCCGATATCTTTGTGGACGGCGGGGTCCTGAACAATTATCCCGTAAAATTGTTTGACCGGGAAAAATACCTGGAAGATCAAACCCTTAAACGTATCCCGGAATATTATAAAAAACAAAACGACTCATTCATCGCAACCTCTCCCCAGAGCAGTCCCTATATTTATAATAAGGAAACCCTGGGATTCCGTCTGGATTCTGAAAGGGAAATCGCCGTGTTCCGTGATGGCCAGGAGCCTCAGCACATCAAAATAGAAAATTTTCTGGACTATACCCTCCAGTTGATCGAAACCATCCTGGATGCCCAGAACAATCAGCATCTTCACAGTGATGACTGGCACAGAACCATCTATATTGATACCCTTGGGGTCAAAACAACGGAATTCGACCTGGCCGATGGCAGGAAAAACGACCTGGTCACATCCGGGAGAGATGCAACCGCCAGATATCTGACATGGTGGAACGACACCAGCCATGACCTGGCCGTCAATCATCCTTCCTCAACCCAATAAAGGAGGGGATCTACCTCAAATAGCAGGACTTGGGGCACCCCAGAACATCATGAATGCGCTCATCGACCTTAAAAATATGAATTTGAAACCCGGCGCAGGCACCCCGTCGGGTTAGCAGATTCGGAAGAGTTTACCCAGTATTTTCTTTACACTGATTTCATATCCTGATAGTGATTTTCTGAAAGGAATTAGAATTGTTTCTGGGCAGGTATCATTTGGAAGGACATGATACGCAGATCAGTAAGATTGCTTGTATTTAATAGCGTTACATTCAGCCGTGGCTGAGCCAAATTCTAACAGTAACAAATTATTGGGAAAATTAATTTGTTACTTAGAAGTGGAGTTTTCGTATGGCTACTCGATACCTTAATAAGGTTTGGAAAGAAAATCCAGAATATATAATCCTCCTGAGAGCCTGGGAATAGATATATCACCTGAGATTTCGACAGATCGCAGTGGATTTACTGGAAAGTGGCTTGGAGGCCAATGTTTGGGTTCACGGATAATAACGAATTAAAATTCAAAGATACCAAATAGCAATGTTAATTGAACTGGCTCAAAAAACTGAGCGAATGATACAGACCGGTCGGCATGCCAAAAAGGAACGGAATGGAAACAAAAGAATTATTAAATACAGCAGAAACCAGACTGCTCAAGGTCACAAACCGGCCCGGCATCATAATGCAAAGCGGGCATGGTCTGACACTCACGGATACGGAAGGCCGTGAATACCTGGATTTCATCGGCGGGTGGGCCGTGAACTGCCTGGGCCATTCGCCCAGGGTGATTGCCGAAGCCCTTGCGGAGCAATCCCGGACCCTGGTCAATGCCAGCCCTTCTTTTTACAATGTGCCCATGCTGGAATATGCGGAATTGCTGACCCGCCACTGCTGTTTTGACCGGGCGTTCTTCACGTCAACCGGTGCGGAAGCCAACGAGGGGGCCATCAAACTGGCCAGAAAATACGGCAGCAAATACAAGAATGGCGCCTCCGATATTTTCACCACCTTTCGCGGGTTCCACGGAAGGACCCTGACCACCATGGCCGCAACCGGCAAAGAAGAATGGGAGAAGCTGTTTGAACCCAAAACCAGAGGATTTATCAAAACCATATTCAATGATGTTGAATCAGTTCGGCAGGCTGTCACAAAAAACACCTGTGCCATTCTGATCGAACCGGTTCAGGGTGAAGGCGGGGTCAATGTGGCTGATCAGGACTATGTCAAAAAATTGCGGGAGCTTTGCGACCAAGAAGATATCCTTCTTATTTTCGACGAAATCCAGACCGGCATGGGACGAACCGGAAAGCTGTTCTGTTATGAACATTACGGCATCGAGCCGGACATCATGACGCTCGGCAAGGGAATCGGCGGGGGATTTCCGCTTTCCGCACTGCTTGCAAAAGAAAGACTGAATATTTTTGATCCCGGTGACCAGGGTGGCACTTATACGGCACAACCCTTGGCCATGGCTGTGGGCCTGGCGGTGCTGAAAGAAATTCTGGATACGAACCTGGCTGAGCACAGCAGAAAAATGGGGAATATCATGATAAAAAAATTGACCGAACTTTCAGACCGCTATGAAATCAAGAATATAAGGGGTATGGGGCTCTTGATCGCATTTGACCTTACAAAAACAAAAGGAGCTGATTTTGTGGCCAAATGCCTGAATGACAGGCTTCTGATCAATTCTCCGAAAGAAATGTCCATCCGCCTGATGCCGCCGCTGGTGGTGGCTGAAGAAGAAATAGAAAAGGCCATATCGGTCTTTAAAAACAATCTTGCCGAAAGACAAACAGCCTAGCAAACAGATCCGGGCAACGGCCTGAATCCATGACAATAAAGGGGTCATATGGCGCACATAAGAGAATCAAAAATAAAAGCCCATTATCATTCGGACAACCTGATGCAGAAGATACAATCTGCGCTGGAGAAGGCAGGCAAAGACCTTTCCCGGCTTGAATTAAAAGACCTTTCCCCTGTGGACCAGCTCCATACGGGCGGGGCCATGGCCGGGATCAATCTCTTCAAAAAAGCCGGAATTCTGCCGGATGAACGGGTCCTGGATGCAGGCTGCGGCATTGGCGGTTCTTCCAGGCTCCTGGCCAAAGAATTCAACTGCCGGGTGACAGGGCTTGATCTTTCGGACCGGTTCATTGAATGCGCCGGTTTTCTGACAAAATGCACAGGGCTTGAAAGCCGGGTCAATTTCCAGGAGGGCTCCGTAACCCGCCTGCCCTTTGAAGACCATTCCTTTGATGCGGTCCTGTCCCAGCATCTGCTCATGAATATCGAGGACAAAGCCGCCAGCCTGAAGGAATTTCACAGGGTGCTGAAACCGGGCGGGAAACTGGTGCTTCATGAGATCACCCGGGGCTCCGGCAACGGCATGCACTATCCGGTGCCCTGGGCGGCAAAGGCGTCCATCTCCTTTCTTGAACCCTGGGAAGAATTGGCAGCCCTCATTGAACAGGCGGGCTTTGAAAAAACTTTTGCTTTTGATGAAAGCGGGCCGGCCGGTCTCTGGTGGGGAAAAGTAAAGACCTTCGCTGAGACCCGCCCGCCGCTGCCGGATGCCCTGGGTCCGGGTCTTGTCTTTGGAAAAAATGCAAATTTTTTCGGCCGAAATATGGAGACCAATTTTAAAAATAATGCTATTTGTCTTGTTGAGGCGCTTTTCAAAAAAAGAAACGAAGGATGAGCGCCCTGGATGATAAACGCAAAGGAGGTATATCATGGAAAAGCGAGATACAAAAGATTCCTTAACGTTGGTGGATCGCCGGGGGTTTCTCATTGCGTCGGCAGGCACCATAGCCTGGCTTGCCACGGGCGGGGCTTTCAAAACCGTTCTGGCAGCCCAGCCCCATTTACTGCCCCCTCTTCCCTATCCTGAAAACGCCTTGGAGCCTGTCATCACCGCCAAAACCATGGGGTTCCATTACGGCAAACATCATCAGGGGTATGTGAGCACCCTGAATAAACTCATCACAGGAACGGAATATGAGGGCTTGGACCTGGAGAAGATTATTGCCGCCACTGCCGGTCAGGCGGAAAAAAGGGCCATCTTCAACAATGCCGCACAGATCTGGAACCATAGTTTCTACTGGCAAAGCCTGACGCCCAAGGGCGGGGGCGAGCCGCCGGCAGCCCTGAAACAGAAAATCGAAGCCTCTTTCGGCAGTGTGGACGCCTGCAAAAAGGAGTTTGGGGCTGCAGCCCTTTCACAATTCGGAAGCGGCTGGGCCTGGCTCGTTATGGATGGTGACACCCTCAAGATCGTAAAAACCGCCAATGCCGATCTGCCTTTAACGGCAGGCCTGAAGCCGCTGCTGACCATTGACGTGTGGGAGCATGCCTATTACCTGGATTACCAGAACCGGCGGGCCGACTATGTGACCGCCGTGCTCGACAAGCTGATCAACTGGGAATTTGCCCTCCGGAATATCGGATGATCATGATGGGAATCAGTAATTGCCGATCTGCAATTCATGGAAACCTGTAGAACCCAGTCCGTCAGTGGTTTCCGTAACTTCCCGGATGCTGCATCGGGAATAGGGCTGATGAAGGGTCAGGGAAGAATGGGCCGCAATCACCCGGGTTCCGGATTCTATTTTTTTTGCAACCTTGAGTTCCGGCAGTACTGTTTTTCTTAAGGAGAATACAAGCAGCCGTTTTTTTTCATCGGAGAGTTCCAGGTTGTGGGCTTCACTTTTTTTCATGAGGGCTTGTTTCTCGGTAATTTCACGGACAATGGCATCCTGGCGATCAAACCCCTTGTTGATCTCTTTTCCGGCGGTATCCATATCATTTTTGATTTTCCTGACCGCGCTCAGGAGTTCATCGTCCACGGTGGCCCGGCCGGATGTTTTCAAAGCGTCTCTTTTCTCTTTAATGACCTTCAGCTCAAGCTGGGCCAGATCCTGAACATGGGCGTATTTGGAGATAATACCGTGAAGGTTTCGGTCTTCCTCTTCCAATTGTGAGATTTCGGTTTCAAATTTCTGAATGGCTGTCTTGTTCATATGTATTTTTGAATCGATTTCTTTCACCAAAAGGTTGATCTGTTCATCCACCCCAATGGTGAGGATTGAGGGTTTTGATTTTGGATTTCCGATGGTGCCTGCGCTGATCCCCAATTTTGCTGAAATGGTGGAATTAAGGAAGCTCATTTTACTTTGAATCCCTCCCTAACCATTCCGTTGACAATGACATTCCCGGCAAAATGAACATGGCCGGTTTCAAAGCCGAGATCTCCTTTAATCTGAAATTCCGGGTAGACAAAAATATTACCCAGAGCGTCCAGATGGGGCTGACCTGATGCTACCGCATAAATCCGGTTCCCGTCTTCATTTATTTTTCCTGCATGAAGATAATCAATGGGGAAATGATAGCGAATTTCAGCCTCTTTTAAACATTTATGGGCCTTCCCCTCTGCAATGACAAAGGGTCCATTTCCGGACCGGGCTTCAAAAAGCCAGGATTCAATATCATAATCCATTTTTATGCCATAGGTGATGTCCTTCTTTTCAAGGAACGCCTTGACATGGGAGAGTTCAAGAAACTGCGAATCTGTCTTTTTGATGCTGAGGAAGGCTTTGATCCGGTCCGCAGAGACGCTTAACTCAAAAATATCATCAAGGGGGATGTCCCTTGTCCCCTGATATGAAGGGTCGGCCGTCTTTTGCCGGCTTTCAAGAAGCGCATAGAAAAGAGGCAATACCTTATCCACCAGATCCTTATGGTCCTCATTCAAAGAGGTTGATTCAAATACCGTGTTGTATAATACCGGGGCAAGGGTGATGCCTGGAGGAGAAGCCATGTCTTCAATCATGCGTTTGATTCTATCCTTGATGGCTAAAAATTCTAATACAAGGGTATCCGTAGAAAAAGAGAAGGCCTTGGCTGCCAGCACATCTTCCAACAGAACGGGTTTGTAGTCATGAGACGATAGATCCAGGAAACGAAGCTGGGTTTCAAGAAGCCGGGTTTCTTTATTTTTTCGCTCAAGCCTGGACGAATATAAAAGGCCTTTTTTCTGAAAATTCACGGCCAGTTGGGTCAATTGCCGGTTCTGACGCCGGGTCAGACGTTTAAAATTCTCTTGTTTTTGAAACAGGGTATACTGGTGGCAGCATTGATTCACCTGGGACAAAAGATCCTCATCATTAAAGGGAATCGTCAGACAGGAATGAATTCCTACAAAATTAACGGTATGGATCAGGGATTGGGGATCAGAAAAATCGACAATTAAAATTTTCTGGGTATGGGGTGAGATATGGCTCACCTTT
>CAZAHK010000227.1:0-6039 GCA_964484555.1 uncultured Desulfobacula sp. | reverse complement strand
CTGGTCAGGCTGACCCGGAACTGCCCCTGGAACCATTGCACTTTCTGCGCCATGTATAAAGGGGAAAAATTTGAACTCCGCCCCCCTTCCGAGATCATTTCCGATATCGATGCCATGGGCCGCATTGCTTCCGGGTTAAAGGAAATTGCCCTCCGGTCCGGGCAAAACGGGACCCTGACCTCGGCCGTTGTGTCTGAATTTTTCAGAAAAACCCCGGACCTGAATTTTCATCCCGGCGTGGGCATGCTCATCGCTTTTCTTGCGGCCGGGGGAAAAACCGCTTTTCTCCAGGATGCCGACAGCCTCATCATGAAGGCCGAGGATCTGGCAAAAGTTCTGATCCATCTGAAGACCGTCTTTCCCTCCATCGAGCGGATCACCTCCTATGGCCGATCCCGGACCCTGGCCCGAAAACCGGCTCCGGACCTGGCCCGCATCCATGAAGCCGGTCTGGACCGGATTCACATCGGCCTTGAAACCGGAGACCCGGACCTGCTGAAACTCATCAAAAAAGGCTCTACCCCGGAAGACCATGTAAAGGGAGGCAAAAAGGCCATGGAGGCAGGATTCCAGGTATCGGAATACTGGATGCCGGGCCTGGGCGGCAAGGCGCGGTCAAAGGACCATGCCCAAAACACGGCCAAGGTATTAAACCTCATCAATCCCCATTATATCCGTTCCCGGCCCTTTACTCCCAGACCGGGGACCATTTTTTATAAAAATGCCGACCCAAACGACCTTGACCGCATGACGCCCGGGGAGCAGCTTCAGGAAATTCACCAGACCCTGGCAGCCCTGGAGGTCACCTCCCGAATCTGTTTCGATCATGCGGGAAATTACTGGTCGGGCCCGGACGGCAGGCTTCTCCTCAGCCAGAGCTATGAAGGATATGCTTTTCCCAAGCAAAAGGCCCAGGTCCTGACCCTGATTGAAACCGGGATCAGATATTATTCATAATATTTCACCCGGAAAGGAGAATTTAATGAAGATCCAGGCAGACTGCATTCCCTGTATCCTGACCATGACCCTGAAAGCCGTCAAAAATCTTTCCCTCACGGCCGGGGCGGAAAAGGACCTCTTCACGGAAATCATGAAAATACCGGGGCTGCGGGGCCTTGACTGGAATCAGACCAGCCCGGCCATTATCGAGACCGTCATGACCCTCATCACACATACGGTTCATGATCCGGACCCCTTTCTCAAGGAGAAAATCCATCTCAACACCCAGGCCCTGGCCCTCCTTCCCGTTCTGGAGAAAATGGTGGACGCTTCGGCCGAACCCCTGTATACGGCGGCAAAGATCGCCATCCTGGGAAATTCCATGGATATCATGATGCCGGGAGGGCTTTCCTCTCTGGAAAAATTCATCCGGGAAAAACTGGAGGCCCCTTTGTCACGGGAGGCCTTTGAGCAGTTCTGCCGCCAGGTTTCAAGCGCCCAGCAGATGTTATACCTGACGGACAATGCCGGAGAGATCGGTTTTGACCGGCTCTTCATCCAGACCCTGAAAAAGCAGTATGATGTGAATGTGACGGTTGTTGTGAGAAGCCTTCCCACCCTGAATGACGCCACCCTGAGCGACGCGAGGGAGGCCGGGCTTGATCAGGTGGCGACCCTGATGGAAAACGGCATTGACGGCCCCTTCCCCGGAACCAGCCTGAAGAGATGTTCCCCGGCGGTCAGAGGTCTGGCCCATGAATCGGATCTTATTATTTCCAAGGGCGGGGGAAATTTTGACTCCCTGAGCGAAGAGGTCCATGACCTGAAAACCCCTGTCATTTTTATGCTGCTTTCAAAATGCGGTCCCTTGAACGCCTTTTTCAAGACCAGCCTTCACCAGCCCGTCATGGCCCAAATCCGGAATTTAATTTGACGAGGAATACGCATGGATCTTACCGATAAGCGTTATCGTGCATACCTTCATATCCTGCAGGAAGAACTCATTCCGGCCATGGGCTGTACCGAGCCGATTGCCATTGCCTATGCTGCAGCAAAGGCAAGGCAGGTCCTCGGCAGCCTTCCCGATCGTGTGCTGATCGAAGCCAGTGACAATATTATCAAAAACGTCAAAAGTGTGGTGGTTCCCAATACCGGAAATTTAAGAGGGATAGCGGCCTCGGCCGTTGCCGGGATTGTGGCCGGTGATGCGGATAAAGTCCTTGAGGTTATCTCGTCTGTGAATGAGGATGAGCGGGAAAAAATCAAACAGTTTCTTGAATGCAAAGACGTAAAGGTATGTAGATCAAAAAGCGGTTTGACCTTTGATTTGATGGTCACTCTTTTCAGCGGCGAATCAAAGGCCTGTGTCCGGATTTCCCATTTTCATACCCATATTGTTTTAATCACCAAAGACGATAAAATTATTTATCAAAATCAGGACTGCGACCAGGTCAAGGCTTCCGGTCTTACCGACCGCTCCATGATGAATGTCAAAGATATCCTTGAGTTCGCCGAATCCGTGACGCTTTCCGATGTCGAGGTTCTGCTGCAGCGGCAGATCGACTATAATACAAGAATAGCCGAGGAAGGACTTAAGGGGAATTGGGGCGCCAATATCGGCTCAGTGCTGCTTGACATCTGGGGCAATGACATCAAGGTGCGCGCCAAGGCCCTGGCTGCCGCCGGATCAGACGCCAGAATGAGCGGATGTGAGCTTCCGGTGGTCATCGTTTCAGGAAGCGGTAACCAGGGGATCACGGCTTCAGTTCCCGTGATCGAATATGCAAAAGAACTGGGCGTGGATAAGGAAACCCTGTTCAGGGCACTGGTGGTCTCCAATCTGATCACCATCCATCAGAAGACCGGCATCGGACGGCTATCGGCCTATTGCGGGGCCGTCAGCGCCGGCATCGGTGCGGGAGCCGGGATTGCACGGCTTCACGGAGGCCGGTTCAAGGAAGTGGCCCATACCATCGTCAATGCCCTGGCCATTGTATCCGGAATCATATGCGACGGCGCCAAACCTTCATGTGCTGCAAAAATTGCCTTTTCCGTTGAAGCCGGGATCCTGGGGTTTTATATGTATCAAAAAGGAAAACAGTTTTACGGCGGGGACGGTATCGTAACAAAAGGCGTTGAAAATACCATCGCCAATATCGGCAGGCTCGGCCGGGACGGGATGCGTGAAACGGATAAAGAGATCATCCGCATCATGATGGGAGATTAGCGGACTCACGGCCCTTTCTGCAAACCGTAACCGTGCCGGCCCCTGATTACAGGGCTTCAATCCTCGTTTTTATGGTATTGCCCCTGTTTTTTTGTTCCAAAATAAGGCCATGGGCGGTGGCTAAATTAACGGCCTCAAACCTGAGGGTATCTCCCGGAGTGGTCTGGGCCACCAGGGGCAGATCCGATGAAATCACCGTGGCAATTTTGGCATAGCCGCCCACGGTCTGCTCCACCAGAAGGATAATGGGCTGTTCATCGGCCGGGATCTGGATGCCGCCGGGCATGGAAGGTTCCGATACAATACTCTTGGGCATGCCGCTTTTAATGGGGATGGGTTCCCCCTGGAGCCGGTAGCCCATGCGGTCCGCCTTGACCGTGACCGTATATTCGGATTGAAACAGGATGTTAAGGCCGGTATCAAAATAATCGGCCTGGGGTCCGGGAATGGCCCGGATGACGGGCTCAGAAGAATACACCGGGACAAGTGACGGGGGAAGGGCCCTTGGCCGGGCCAACAGGGGAGAGTCCCCGGTTTCCAGCAGGTCCTCCTTCCGGAGGGGCCGGCCCTTAAACCCGCCGATTTTCCCGCCCACATAGGTGGAAAAGCTGCCCATGATTTCCGGGACCCTGATCCCGCCGCCGAAGGCCAGATAGGCACGGCACCCGGCCCGGACCTGGCCGATGGTAACAAGGTCTCCGGGCCGGACCCGGATGGAGGCCCATTGATCCATGGGGACGCCGTTGACGCTGATGCCCATTTGGGCCCCGGTCAGGGCCAGGTCCATTTCCTTTCTGATCTCAAGGGAGGGTCCCATGACCGTGATTTCCATGACCGGCGTATTGTCGGGGTTGCCCGCCAGGAAATTGGCCAGGGCAAAGGCAAAGGCATCCAGAACCCCTGAAACAGGGATGCCCACATGCTGGAACCCAAACCTGCCCCTGTCCTGGATGGTGGTATAGCCGCCTGGGGAAATGATTCTTAAGGCCGTCATGACCGGTCCTCCTTTTCTTTTATGTCTGTATATTCCTCCAGGGAAATGGGGATAAACCTGATCCGGTCCCCGGCCTGGTAGAGAAAAGGATTTTCCCGGTGGGGGGCAAACAGGCTCAGGGGGGTTCTTCCGATGAGCTGCCAGCCGCCCGGACTGGTAATGGGGTAAATGCCGGTCTGGTTGTTGGCAATGCCCACAGATCCCTGGGGTACGGCCATGCGGGGGGTTTTGAGCCGAGGGGTGAACAATTTTTCATCCAGCCCGCCCAGAAAGGGAAAGCCAGGCGTAAAGCCCACCATATAAATGAGATAATCCGGTGCGCTATGGCGTTGGATGACCTCTTCAATGCCGAGGCCCGCGGTTTTGGCCACCGTGTCCATATCCGGCCCGAATTCTCCTCCGTAACATACGGGAATTTCCACCCGCCTGAAGGGCCCGGCATCTTCGTCCCCAAGCCCGGTATCGGCCTGCTCGATGAATCGGATCAGTTTTTCCGGCAGGGTGATCAGGGGATCATAAATCAGGAGCAAAGACCGGTAGGTGGGAATGATTTCGATGACGCCCCGGGGCGGTCTTGTTTTTACCGCCGCAGCCACAGCCCGGACCCGGGCATTGACCGCGGGATCAATACCTTCCCCGAATTCCACGATGAGGCCGGTGTCCCCTGCCAGACGGCAGACCAGAGGAGCCTTTCCCTTTTTTCCCATGACTAGACTCCGACGCCCACGGGCTTTACAGCGATATTATGGGTCTCAAGGGTCTGGCGGATGGTTTTGACCAGGTCCACGGCCTTGGGATTGTCCCCGTGGACACACAGGGTCTGGACCTCAAGGGCCAGGCGGGTTCCGTCCACGGCTTCGACAAATCCATGGGCCATGTCCAAGGCCCTTTGGGCCACCTGTTCAGGATCAGAGATAACAGCTCCCGGTTCTTTTCTGGACAAAAGGGTCCCTTCCGGGGTATAGGCCCTGTCCGGGAAGGCTTCATACACCACCCGGAGACCCAGTTCTTCCCCTACGCGACGCATGGTTTCCCCCTTTTTTCCGGCCAGGGCCACAAAAAAAAGATGGGGATCAAAACTCAGGATGCCCTGGGCAATGGCCATGGCAATGGTTTTATTTTCAACGGCATCCAGATAAAGGGCCCCGTGGGGCTTGACATAGGACAGCCGGGTGCCGTGAACCTTGCAGAAGGCCATGAGAGCCCCCACCTGGAAAATCAGGGAATGTTTGATTTCTTCGCTGGTCAGGGCCATGCTCCGGCGGCCGAAACCCAGGAGATCAGGGTATCCGGGGTGGGCCCCGATGCTGACCTTGTTCTCCACGGCCAGTTGGACCGTTTTGTCCATGACCAGGGGATCTCCGGCATGATAGCCGCAGGCGATATTGGCCGAGCTGATATACTTCATTACCTGTGCGTCCATACCCAGGGTATAGGCCCCGAAGCTTTCCCCCATATCACAGTTCAAATCCATGGTGTTCATCATATCCCCCTAATTTTATTGAGTTGTGGCCATCAGTTCCGGCAGATATAAGGCGATTTTGGGAAAAACCGTCAGGATGGCCGTGGTCAAAAGCATGAGGAAAAAGAAGGGCAGGGCATATTTTGCAATCCTCATGATGGGTTCACCGGTAAGCCCCTGGATGACAAAAAGATTAAACCCCACAGGCGGGGTGATCTGGCTGATTTCCACCATGAGGATGAGGTAGATTCCGAACCAGATGGGGTCAAACCCGGCCGCCAAAACCATGGGCAGGGCGATGGGAAGGGTCATGACCACAATGGAAAACCCGTCCAGAAGACAGCCCAGCAGGATATACACACAGCCCAGAAGGATCATCAGCATATAAGGAGACAGATTCATCCCGGTAATGGACTC
>CAZAHK010000226.1:0-6064 GCA_964484555.1 uncultured Desulfobacula sp. | reverse complement strand
TTTCCGGGGTCTTGTCCGGGCGGATCAGTGAAACCGAGGTAACCTTTTGATAATCATCAATGGTGACGGCATTGATTGCGCCGGGGCTGGTTTTCCATATCCACGGCCAGGGAAGCGGCCAGGATATCCCTGCCGATAAACCTGGGGCAGAGTGTGAATCGAAAATTCCGCCCGGGCAAAGCCAAGGTCCCCGGCCCGGAAAGCGGCGGCCTCATAAAAAGCCGGCAGATAGGGCGAAATGCCGATGGGTGCGGGATCCACCCCGGCCAGGATATGAATCATGGCCGGGTGCCCAGATCAACGGCAATCCCGAATTCATCTTTGCCTTGGGCTGTTTGGAACCGTCGTTTGAAGGCCCCGGGAAAGATCACGGGGGCCGTCTTCGGATATTTTGAACAACCGGCATTTGCTGCAGACCCCTTTTCCGCCGCAGTCCGAGCGTAAAAAGATGCCGTGGCGGATGAAATTTTCCAGAAGGGTTGCGCCGTTTTCCACACGGATCTGCCGGTCCTGGGGTAAACTCCTGATGACGGAATTGTTTTTCTGCATGGGGGGTTCCTTTATTTTGTCCGGTTGCCTTTGCATTTTTAATGGAGTTGGGGGGTAATTTTAATATTTTTCTATTCAGCGTCCGGGTCAAAGCTCATAAAACCCGGCATACCACAACTTCACCTGAAAATCTTGACAAACCCAGGCCCCAGGGTTATGTTACCCCACTGCACCGGCCCTTACCTGCTGGCGTTTGATCAAAAACAACCGGCGGATCGTTCAAACAAAGGACCATGAGGCCCATCCATGATCCATCCATTAAAAAAAGCCGTCAGAAAACACTGCGGCAATTGTATTCCCAAGGGAGAACTCTGGCTCGGCTCCGGCCTTTTTACCGGGGAAGGTCTCCCGGATACCCTTGAAAACCATATCCGCCTGGCTGACCGGCTGGGGCATGACATCCTCTGCCTGCCGGTCTCGGATGCCGATGATCTGAAGCCTGAGATGGGATACCGCTATTTTGACATCCGGGACATCGGGTCTGCGGCAGAAATATTTGGCCGCCCCGTCTTTGCCGTTATTGACGGCCCCTTCCAGGATCTGGTCAATCGAATGGGGTTAATGACCGTATTGACGGGCTGGATCCAGGATCAGGAAGAAATCACCCATGCCTATAAAGCCCTTTCGGAAAAAGCCCTGGGATTCATCGACAAAATCCTTGAACAACCGGTATCGGCCATCGTGATCGCAGATGATTTTGCTTCCGGCAGCGGCCCCCTGGTCAGCCCGGCCGATATTGAGACCCTGTTCAGCCCGTTTTACCAACAGGCCGTTCAGGCCATAAACAAAACCCCGACTGCGGTTTTCCTGCATTCCTGCGGCAAGCTGGACAGCCTTCTTCCCATTTTTAAATCATGGCGGATCGACGGCTTTTGTGCAATCCAGAATTCCCTCAACAATCTAGAACATATGGCTCACCTGTTTGACGGCCGCATCATGATCATGGCCGGCATTGAACCGGAGCTGCTGGAAACCCAGCCGCCCCCGGCCGGTCCCCTTAAAGCCGGGGCTTCCATCTACCTAATGGCCGGCCTGTTTCTCACCGTCCTGAATTTTCTTTATCATAAAACAAAACCCCCGCTTAAAAAACCTTCCTGGCGGTACCGGATCGGTTGCGGCAGTTTATTTTTTCTTTATGCCGTGACTTTTTTTCTGGCCCTGGGTCTGGCCCGGGATCATCACCAGGTCCTGGAAATAGGATTAATCAATTATTTATGGCCTACGCTGACCCTTCTTTTTTCTCTTTTTTTGTTGCAAAAAAAATCCGATCTTTTTTTGCTGCCGGGAACTTTATGCGCCCTGCTGGGGGTATTTTTTGTCCTTACCCAAAACCATCTCCTGTCCTGGAATTATTTTTCCGGGCGTATCAGCCAATCGCCTTTGCCATACACACTGGCATTAATGGCCGCCGTTGTCTGGGGGCTTTACTCGAACCTGGCCCGCCGGTGGACGGCCAATGATGAAGCCGGTTCAGTCCACGGTTTTTTTCTGGTAGCAGCTTTATCCTATTTGACGCCCTTTTTCTCAACGCTCGTGAGCAGCCTTTATTTGGGAGTTGATCCCAAAAATACGATCTGGATCGGTTGTGCCTTGATTATCCTGGGTTCATTCCTGAGCTGGAAATCCATATCAAACCGTTAATCGACATGGGAGATCATCAAAACCTTTCTTTATGTCTGGTATCATTGACGATCAGATTCTTCTTGCTTTCTGATATAATTTCGAACCATATCCTCATCTCTGCCTACTGTCGAAACATAATACCCCCTGGCCCAAAAATTCTGCTTTGTGAAATTCTGTTTGGACTATATGGATTGCACTCTTCCCTTTGAGATACCCGCCCCCTAAAACTTTTCTCCAAAACATTTCTATTGGAAAAGGATAAAAAAGGTTATATTCTCACAGGGCTGACACAGTTTGAAAAACCCGGAACCGGAAGGTTTGATTTGAGATATGGGTTTATCGGGGATTGATAAAGAGGGATTTTGATGAAAAAGGTTTGGCTGGTCTTGATGATATTTCTGTTTGGTGCCGCCACGGTTTTTTGTGACCCGTTCGAAGACGCCTTGAAAGGGGCGGGAGAGGGAGATGCCGCAGCCCAATATCATCTTGGGTTGATGTATTCCCTGGGCTCGGATATTGAGCAGGATTATAAGGAGGCGTTTTTCTGGTTTGAAAAGGCGGCGGTCCAGGGAAAGGTCGATGCCCAATATAATCTCGGATTAATGTATGACCAGGGCAAGGGCGTGCCCCAGGATTATCAGCAGGCTGCGCACTGGTATGAAAAAGCGGCCCGGCAGGGATTTGAAAAGGCCCAGGTCAATCTCGGCACCATGTATATTGAGAATCAGGGGGTTCCCCGGGATTATCAGCAGGCTGTGAACTGGTTTGAAAAAGCGGCGGAACAGGGAAATGCTTATGCTCAATATAACCTTGGAATGATGTACGGCCAGGGCAAAGGGGTGATTCAGGATTTAAAACAGGCCTATGTCTGGTTGAGTTTGACGGCGGCACAGGAACACGAAAAGACAAGTGAACTGAAAGATAGTATTGCCAAGGAACTTACGCCCCGACAAATGACGGAAGCCCAGGCGCTTGCGGAAAAAAAGCAGTATCAGATCGATCATCCCTCCGAGTCTCAAAAACCGGCGGTGACGGAACCTAAAAAACCCGCAGTTTCTGAAACAAAAAAGAAGGCTGCGGCCAAGCCCAAAAAGCAGACATCCTCCAAATCCAAAAAGAAGACGTCTTCCAAATCTCAGAATCAGACCCCGGTAAAAAAGAAATAGAAAACCTGTAAATTATCTGAGCACGGGCTTTTTTCCCAGAGGGGCAAAGCACACCCCTGCCAGCCGGAAATGGGCAAAGCCGAAAGGGATGCCGATAATGGTCAGGCAGAGGCTGACACCGGCAATAATATGGGAGATGGCCAGCCAGATGCCGGCCAGGATGATCCATAAAAAATTGGCAAGGCTTGTGCCGACGATTCTTTCTTCTCCCAGTGCCCGGGAATCCACCAGCTCTTTTCCAAAGGGGAAGGCTGCAAATCCGGCAATTCTGAAGGCGGCAAACCCGAAGGGGATGCCGACCACCGTGATGAACAGCAGGCTGCCCAGAACCACCCATAACACCCAGGCAAAAAAACCGCCGCCGAAAATAAACCAGAGAATATTCAAGATCAATACCATTTTGCGCTCCTCTTTTATTGATTTTTCTTATTTATATTCCGGTTTCACCCCTGACTGCAAGTCAATCCTGAACAATAAAAAGTTTCCTTGTTCGAAAACACTTCGGGAACTTGTCCAAGCCTTTTAAAATAAGCCGTCTAAGATATGCTTTTGCTAAATTTCAAAGCCGTAAACCCGCCGCCTGAATAAAAAAGTTGACAAATAGTAAACAAATATTTTATTGGTTTCTCATTCTGATATTGATCCTGATGCGGACTGAATCAACCGCTGCTGAACTGTGTTTCCGATTGTTTGTGTATCCCTGATCAAGGAGAATCATGCTGAACACCGAAGTCAAAACCGAATTCATTCAAATTGTCGGCCCAGGCAGATATCTGGACCGGCCCGAAGAACTGGCCTGCTATTCCTATGACGCCTTTGTGGAAGAAGCCCTTCCCGATGCCGTCATTTTTCCTCAGACAACGGCCGAGGTATCGGAAATACTTAAGACCGCCGGCCGCCATAAGATCCCCGTCACCGGACGGGGTGCCGGAACCAGTGTCTGCGGGGCTCCCATCCCGATCCGGCACGGGATCGTGCTCTGCTTTTCAAAAATGGACAAGATCATCGAGGTCAATACACGGGACCGGTATATCATTGTTCAGCCGGGGGTGGTCAATGCCGATATTCAAAAAGCCCTCCTGCCCTTCGGCTTTTTTTATCCGCCGGACCCCGGCTCCATGAATTCTTCCACCATCGGGGGGAATATCGCCCAGAATGCAGGCGGCCCCAGATGCCTGAAATACGGCGTCACCGTGGATTATGTCCTGGGCCTGGAGGTGGTCCTGGCCTCGGGGGAGGTCATCCGGTTCGGCAGCAGAAACATCAAGGATGCCACCGGCTATAAACTGTCTGCCCTGTTCTGCGGGTCCGAAGGCACCCTGGGAATCATTACGGAAGCCATTCTCAAGGTTCTGCCGAAACCCGAGGCCGTCAAAACCCTCATGGTGACCTTTGACGACCTGGACAATACGGCCAAGGCCGTCACGGACATCATCGGGTCCGGCATCCTGCCCGCTGCCATGGAACTCATGGACCAATTGACCCTGAATGCCATTGAAGACGGGGCCAACCTGGGGCTTGACAGAAATGCCCAGGGAACCCTTCTCATTGAAATCGACGGGGTCCAAGAGGCCTGCGACAAGGAAATGGAAAGAATCATTGAAAAGGTCAGGGAAAACGGGGCGGTTCACATCCAGGAAGCCGCTTCTGAAATGGAGCGGGAAAAGCTCTGGACGGCCAGGCGCTCCGCCTATGGGGTGTTTGCCAAGCTGGCCCCGGATATTATTTCCGAAGATGTGACCGTGCCGGTCAGCAAGGTGCCGGAAATGACCCGCAGGATCATTGAGATCACGACCCGGTACGGCCTCAGGGTCGGGGTTCTGGCCCATGCCGGGGACGGTAATATGCACCCCATGGTTCCGGCGGACAAATCCAACAAAGAAGAATGGGGCCGGGTGGAAAAGGCCTTTGCCGAAATTTTCAAGGCTGCGGCGGACCTGGACGGCACCCTGTCCGGCGAGCACGGGATCGGACTGGCCAAGGCGGCCTATCTTCCCCTGGTGATGAATCAGGCTACCATTGATTTCATGAAAAAAATCAAACACGCCATTGATCCGGACGGCATCTTGAATCCCGGAAAATTCGTATGACGGAAAAAACACTTCAAAACTGCGGAAAATGCGGGATCTGCCTGAATGCCTGCCCGGTCTACAAAATCCTGAAAGAGGAACAGGCTTCGCCAAGGGCCAAGCTTCAACTGATCAAGGCCCATGATCTTCACACCCTGGCCTCGTCTCCCTTTTTAAAGGACCTCATCCATAAATGCCTCATGTGCGGGTCATGCTCGGCCGCCTGCCCGTCGGGCATCGACCATTATTCAAAATTCATGGAAATGAGACAAAAAATGGTGGAGGCCCATGGAGAAACCCCGGCCATCAAAAGCCTGATTTATCTCCTGGCCCGGGAATACCGGACCCGTTTCGGGGCCGGGCTGGCCAGGACAGGCCAAAAACTCATGCCGGCCGGCCTGGCTGAAAAATTCAAACTGGGCAATATCCCCTTAAAAAATTTCCCTGAATTCAATGCCGTCCCCTTCCGCAAAGCCCATGATGAGATCATTTCCCCGAAAGGCAAACCCCTGGGAAAAGTGATTTATTTTACCGGCTGCGCTACCCATTACCTGTATGGGGATACAGGCTCCGCCACCATCGGAATCCTAAAACATATGGGGTATGAGGTGGTCATCCCGAAAAGCCAGGTCTGCTGCTCCATTCCCCTGCTCTTTC
>CAZAHK010000225.1:0-6155 GCA_964484555.1 uncultured Desulfobacula sp. | reverse complement strand
CAACCTTTTTAAAATAATCAGAAAATTTTCCTCAGCATAGCGTGGCAATCAACAGGTGTGATGGTTCACATCAGTACCTACTAATTTGTCCAGGATCGTGTCCGGAAACCACGAGCAGATTCGGTTGCTGCCGACACCAAAATCCAGGATGGCGTCAAAATCGGAGAGATGCTTGCCAAAGTATTTTTTAAGAATTAAACAATACTGATAAGCTAAACTCTTTCCCGATGATTTGTATAAATTTGTGTCTAAAACACCGGTCACATGAATGATGGACTGTTGGTCCGGAACCGGTATATCATTTTTTAATTCAATCCGCATGATTCATGCTCCCATGGTCTAAAATAACTGATTTTAATATGGGGGGTGTTTTTTTGTCAATAGGGAGAATGGGCTATCATGTCTCAACCCAGTGAATATTGACTTTAACGCTGAAATTTATTAAATAAACCAAAGTTTATGGCTAACAAGATTAAAATCTGTATATTACTGGGTGTGTATAATGGCGTAGATTATCTCCATGATCAGATCGCCAGTATCATAACTCAAGACCACACTCGATGGGAAATGCTGGCACGGGATGATGCTTCAGATGATTTTTCCATGAATGAACTGAAGTCCTTCGCTGCCGGGGATACCCGCATTCATTTAGCTCAGGATAGTTTAGGAAATAGAGGCGTTGTTCAGAATTTCGGTCTCCTGATGGAAAAAGCATTATCAACATCAAGTGATTATTTTGTATTTTCAGACCAGGATGATGTGTGGATGCCTGATAAATTGTCCTGTCAACTTGACGTGTTGCGTAAAATTGAAGCAGCATTTCCAGATCAGCCGGTTATGGTTCATTCTGATCTGGAAGTGGTCGATGCATCGCTACACCCCATTGCTTTTTCGTTTATGAAATATCAGGGCATTCGGAATCAGGTGGTTGAGCCTGTAAAAAATTTGTTGATTCAGAATTTTGTTACCGGATGTACGATGATGATCAACCGAAATCTTCTTGAAAAAGCCTTGCCGATTCCCGAAACAGCTTTAATGCACGATTGGTGGGTTGCACTTTGCGCCGCTGTTCTGGGCCGGATTGGATTTATAAACAGACCGTTGTTGAAATATCGGCAACATGGTAAAAATAGTGTTGGTGCGAAATCAGTGGTTGCAGCCTTGAACCCGTTGAAGGGCAGGTGGTGTGATATCTGGTTGTCAGGAATGAAGAATTTATCCCGATCCTTTCCTCAGGCTCAATCTCTATCCTTGCGTATACTTGAACATGACCCGTCTAATCCATATACGCAGGTTGTTCAGGCCTATGCATCATTATTAAATTTATCTCCGGTTCAGCGTGTATTTGAATTAAACCGCCAAGGGATTTGTTCCCAATCTTTTTTAAGGCATCTTCTGACCGTGTCTCGCCTCCTTGTCTTATGAGCAGCGCTATCGGGTTGCCTTAGGGGCGGCTTCAGACAAATTGAAAATCGGTTTCGAAAAACAAGGCTTTGCATAAAATTGATTGTATGATATACGACAAAGCTGGCAAAGGCTTGATGAAGACGACCACTCATGATGCAGAGATTTTGAAAGTCAGCATGGTTAAAAAAAAATATCAGGAAATAGTTCAAAATATCATTTTTCATCTCAAAGAGCTGTATGCAATCCGGAATCTATTATTGCAACTGACCATCAGGGATATTAAGTCAAAATATTTAGGTTCTTATCTTGGCTTTTTATGGGCGTTTATCCAGCCCCTGATGACCATATGTATTCTATGGTTTGTTTTCCAGGTGGGATTCAAATCCGTTCCGGTTGACAATTGCCCTTTTATTCTCTGGTTGCTCGCCGGGATAATCCCTTGGTTTTTTTTTGCAGATGCGCTTGGTAATTCAACATCGGCCATACTGGATTATAGCTATCTTGTTAAAAAGATTGTATTCAGAGTCGGCATTCTCCCGGTGATCAAGCTTCTTTCGGCTCTGGTAATTCATATGTTTTTCATATGTTTTTTATTTTTCATATTTGTTTTATTCAGATATCCTTTCACACTTTACAGCATACAGGTTTTTTATTATCTTGCAGCCATGATAATTCTGATCATGGGGTTTTCATATATCACCTCATCGATTGTAATTTTCTTCCGGGATATCGGCCAAATTGTTTCAATGGCTCTTCAGCTTGGGTTCTGGGGAACACCCATTTTCTGGTCATTGAACATGATCCCTGAAAAATATCACCTGGTTTTAAAATTCAACCCGGTGTTCTATATCGTCAACGGATACAGGGATTCACTGATCAATAAAAAATGGTTCTGGGAGAATTGGGAATTAACCGTCTATTTCTGGAGCATTACGGTGGTGTTATTTATCTTGGGTATATTAATATTTAAGATGCTTAGACCCCATTTTGCAGACGTTCTGTAAGAGAAAATGGATATATCACTAAAAAAAATTCAGAATCCTGAAAATGCTATAGAAATCAGGTATCTCACGAAAATTTACAAATTGTATAAGCAACCGGTGGACCGGCTGAAAGAATCGTTCAGCATTTTCCGGAAACAATACCACCATAAATTCTATGCCCTTGATAACCTCTCGTTTGATATTAGAAAAGGAGAGACAATAGGGATTGTTGGGAAAAATGGTGCCGGAAAATCAACATTGCTTAAAATATTAACCGGAGTCCTTACCCAGACAAGCGGCAGCATTAAAATCAACGGTATGGTTTCGGCTCTTCTGGAGCTTGGGGCCGGGTTTAACCCGGAGTTATCCGGAATAGAAAATGTTTTTTTCAGTGGGATGATGTTTGGGCATTCCAGAGAAAAAATGACGGAAAGACTGGATGATATATTATCATTCGCCGATATTGGAGAATACATTGACCAGCCAGTTAAAACATATTCCAGTGGAATGTTTTCAAGACTTGCATTTTCTGTTGCCGTGAATGTCGATCCCGAGATTCTTATTGTAGATGAGGTGTTGAGCGTCGGCGATATGAGATTCCAGCAAAAATCAATCAGGAAAATGACTGAATTCAGGGAAAATGGGAAAACCATCCTTTTTGTTACACATGATGTCGGAGTTGTGAATAAATTTTGTACCCGGGCGATCTGGCTGGATAATGGTAAGGTTTTTAAAGACGGTATTCCGGGAAATGTGACAAAAAATTATATATCCGCCATGGTATATGGGTTGGAGTCGAGTTTGAAAGCTCCATCTAAAAATACAGGGGGATCAAAAGGCGAATCAGACATCCAATGGATGGACACATCCCGGAATGAATCTTTTGGTGAAGGAAATGCAAAGATTTACAGTGTGGCCTTGTGTGACGAGCACAACCACAACATCAATCAGGTCGAACAGGATCAAAAAATTATTTTCTACGCGAGAATCAGAACATTTAGAGATCTTTATGACGTTGCAGTTGGCATCACCATCAAAGACAGGTTGGGAAATAACACGTTTACTGTCAATTCTTATTTATACGGTGCGCCCATTGATAAACTTGAGAATAACTATGACGGGTGCATTCGAATTCTTTTCAATTTTCCAAAGCTGGCTGTGGGTAAATATTCAATAAGTGCTGCCATAGCAGAGGGGACCCAGATGAGTCATGTGCAGCAGGACTGGGTTCATGATGTTTTATCAATCGATGTATTCTCTCCGGATGGACTGGATGGTACGGGATGCTTTATTGCCATTTCTCCGGAGTCAGTTCGATTTGATTATGGGGTTACGATTTGATGAGAGATGGCCTTAGGATGATATTATGAATGATTTAAAATGGACTGGAGAAAGGTTTTTGCCCGAAGTAGAAGGTGATGTTCAACTCGAACATATGCACAGATATTTCCTGACTTCGAAGTTTGTAAAAGATAAAACAGTATTGGACATTGCATGTGGTGAAGGATATGGATCAAATCTGCTCGCAGATTTTGCCGTATCTGTTACAGGAATTGATATCTCACAGGAAGCAATCTGGCATGCTCAAGCCAGATATGGTAAAAAAAAGAATCTTTTTTTTATTCAGGGAGATTGTTCATCCATCCCGTTAAAAGACAGCAGTATGGACCTTGTTGTATCCTTTGAAACAATTGAGCATCACGACAGGCATCAGGAATTTCTTCTTGAGATTAAGCGGGTTTTAAAAAAAGACGGCGTGCTGATCATTTCCACCCCGGATAAAAAAGAGTATTCCGATTTAACCGGCCATATAAATGAGTTTCATGTCAAAGAACTCTATTTTTCAGAATTTGAAAAACTAATCAAAGAAAATTTCAAGCATTATAAAATGCTGGGTCAGAGGATCAGATATGGTTCATATATCTCTTCACTTCAGTTAGACAAAGAACAACCGTTTGTGTCTTACAAAAAGAATAAAAACGGCATGATTGAGGAGGGGCAGTCTTTTTTTAATCCGCTTTACTATATTTCAATAGCGGGTGATAAAAAAATCCCTCACGGGATTTCAAGCCTTTATGAACAGCCATTGACAGAATCTGAACTGGTCAATCATCTTTCCAATGAACTGAAAATAAAAACAGAAGATCATAACCGGCTTTCAGAAGACCATGATAAACTCAAAATAGAGCTCAATTTGCGGATTACCGAAATAGAGCGGGCGAATATAACGATTGAACAGAAGGAAGCATTTATCCATGCGATTTTAAACAGCACATCCTGGTATATTACAAAACCATTGAGATGGACCAGACGAAAGATGACTCGCCTGTTTAACCCTAATACAGAAAAGCCTGTCAAACAAACTCGAATATTTTTTATGATCAAAAAAATTCAATGGTTCATCGGCATGATTCAATCTCTGGGAGGAATCCGGCAAATAGGGGTCAAGACTTTTAACTTGCTGAAAAACGGAAATTTTGTGAATGCGAAAACAAGAATGCTCCAGATTTTTTCAAATTTTAAGAAACAAGAGTCATTTGTTGCCGACAGCTTGTCCGCAGTGCCCCGGGAAAAGATGGCAATGTTTGACTTTTCTTTTTTGATGAACAATGAAAAAGACCAATTTGTTGAGTATAAAGATTACAAGGGAATTGAGACCGGGATCAAATTGATTGCATTTTATCTTCCCCAGTTCCATCCCATCGAGGAAAACGACAAGACCTGGGGTAAGGGATTTACAGAATGGACGAATGTTTCAAAAGCAATTCCTCAGTTTGAGGGTCATTACCAGCCCAAATTACCAGGAGAGCTGGGGTTCTATGATTTAAGGCTTGAAGATATTCAGAAAAGACAGATAGAACTGGCAAAAAATTATGGCATTTATGGATTCTGTTATCATTATTATTGGTTTGACGGCAAAAAGATTTTAGAAACTCCACTTCAGAAACTGCTTTCAAACCCTGAACTGGATATTCCCTTTTGTATTAACTGGGCCAATGAAAACTGGACAAAAAGGTGGGATGGGCTGGAAAATGAAATCATCATGAAACAGAACCATTCCCTGGAAGATGATATGGCCTTTATCACGGAAATCGAACCTGTTTTAAAAGATAAAAGATATATCCGGATAAACGGCAGACCCTTATTAATGATTTATCGTCCTTCGCTTTTCCCTGAAATCAGGGAGACAGTTCATCGATGGAGAGATTATTGCGTGAAGTGTGGTATAGGAGAAATATATCTTATACTGACCCATGCCCATGAGCATACAAACCCCCGGGAGATCGATTTCGATGCAGCCGTTGAATTTGCGCCCAATACATTTCAAGTGGCCCATATTAAGGAGATCCTGAATTTTTATAATAAAAATTACCAGGGACATGTGTTTGATTATATTTCAGCGATTGAATATGCCATAGAAAGAGAGGAACCTGATTATATCAAGTTTAGAAGCGTGTGCCCAGGGTGGGATAATGAGCCGAGAAAACCGGGCAAAGGAATTACGTTTAACAATTCATCACCGGATAATTATTCCAAATGGCTTGAATACATCCTTTACCATACTCACAAAAATAAAAACGGTGACGAGAAAATTGTTTTTATAAACGCATGGAATGAATGGGCTGAGGGGGCATATCTTGAGCCTGACAGAAGATATGGGTATGCTTTTTTAGATCAAACATATAAAAGTTTGAAAAAATTTGACCCGGCCAGATTAAATTTGCTTGATGGAACTCAGAACCTTAATAAAAATGCAGAGATTGC
>CAZAHK010000224.1:0-6250 GCA_964484555.1 uncultured Desulfobacula sp. | reverse complement strand
TTTCTGGAAAAGTACATTGATCTTCTGGACTATTTAATTCCCCTGTATAAAAGGGAAAACAAGGCATATCTCACTCTTGCCGTCGGCTGCACAGGGGGAAGACATAGAAGTGTGGTCATTGCAAGACATATCTTTGAACATCTAAATAAAAAGGGATTGAATCCGGGTCTGATCCACCGAGATATAGACCGGGATTTAAAATGAATATGATCGGGATACTATTGGTCACCCATGCAAATTTAGGACAAGCCTTGATTGAAACCCTGGAATTCATTTCAGAGAAAAAAGAGACGAACCTCTCTGCGGTTTCGATTAATATCCAGGAGGATCCGGAAACCCTCAGAAAAAAAATTAAAAAAGCAATTTTGGATGTCCAAACAGATAACGGGGTCCTTATTCTAACGGATATGTTTGGCGGAACCCCATCCAACCTGAGTTATTCATTTCTGGAAGAAGGCCGGGTCGAGGTGATCTCCGGGGTAAATCTGCCCATTCTATTTAGAGCGGTCAATTCCAGATCCAAAATGAAGATGGAAGCATTGACATCCGTTCTTGTTGAACATGGTAAAAAAAGTATTTCCCTTGCCAGTGATATTTTAAAAGGCACAAAAAGAGCATAATTTATAACCAAGGAGGCCACAAATGACGATAAAAATAGGTATCAACGGATTCGGTAGAATCGGCAGGATGGTTTTTCGTGCAGCATTTAATAACCCCGACCTTGAAGTGACAGCCATTAATGATCTTACGGATACCAAAACCATTGCCCATTTGCTTGAATACGATTCTGTTCATGGTTTGTTCAATAAAAAGGTAACCTCAACACCGGATTCCATTACCGTCGACAACAAAGTCACAAAGGTTACGGCTCTTAAGGATCCGGGGCAAATCCCATGGAAGGATGCCAATGTTGATATTGTGTGTGAATGCACGGGAATTTTCCGGGACCGGGACGGGGCTTCAAAACATTTCACCGGCGGAGCCAAAAAAGTATTGATATCGGCTCCGGCGACCAATCCGGACATCACCATTGTTATGGGTGTCAACCAGGGCATGTACGATCCTGCCGCTCACCATATTATTTCAAATGCCTCCTGCACGACCAATTGCCTTGCACCGGTTGCAAAGGTCATTCTTGAAAATTTTGGTATTGTTTCCGGAATGATGACCACCATTCATTCCTATACCGGCGACCAGCGGATTCTTGATTTTCCCCACAAGGACTTAAGACGGGCAAGGGCTGCCGGGCTATCCATGATTCCCACCACAACAGGTGCAGCCAAGGCTGTCTCCCTGGTATTGCCGGAGCTGAAAGGCAAATTGAACGGGTTGTCGGTCCGAGTGCCGACCCCCAATGTGTCTCTGGTTGATTTTGTGGCAATTACGGAAAAAACCGGTCTTACCAAGGAAGATATCAACCGTGCCCTGGAAAAAGCATCCCAAGAAAATCTCAAGGGGATACTGGGGTATTGTGATGTCCCCCTTGTTTCCATTGATTTCAATTCAAATCCGCTTTCCTCCATTGTGGATGCGGATTGTACCGATGTTGTCAACGGCAACATGATCAAAATCTTTTCCTGGTATGACAATGAGGCAGGCTATTCCGCCCGGATGGTCGATCTTGCCGTCATGGTCGGAAAATCCCTGTAAACTCAAACAGGAGGATTAAAATGAATCGAATTCCTTTCATTGCCGGCAATTGGAAAATGTATAAAACCGGCCCTGAAGCCGTAGAAACCGCCAAAAGGCTTGTTAACCTTTGTACCGATGTAGAGAAGGTGGAAGTCATGATTGCGCCGACCTTTCTTTCTCTTGCCCTGGTTTCCGACTGTGTTCAGGGGAGCCGAATAAAAACCGGGGCCCAGAACCTTTATTTTGAAAAGGAGGGCGCTTTCACAGGTGAAGTTTCCGCTGCTATGATCCGGGCGGCCGGATCGGAATATGCGATTATCGGTCATTCTGAAAGACGGCAATACTTCGGAGAGACCGACGAGACCGTCTGCAAAAAGCTTAGGGCTGCCATTCAGGCGGGATTAAAACCGATTCTGTGCATCGGGGAAACAGAGGCTGAAAGAGATCAAGAAAAAACCTTTTTGATACTTGACAAACAGGTATCAGATGGGTTAAAAGGCTTTGGTCTTGATGAACTTAAAGATCTGGTTTTGGCCTATGAGCCTGTATGGGCCATTGGAACCGGAAAGACGGCAAATACCCGACAGGTGGATGAAGTCCATCAGTATTTGAGGTCTTTATTGAGCAGATTGTTCTCAGCAGATTTTTCCGGCCGGATAAGAATCTTATACGGCGGTTCGGTTAAACCTGAGAATGCAAAAGAACTGATGAACATCAAGGATGTGGATGGTGCACTGGTCGGCGGTGCGAGTCTTGATCCGGATAAGTTCATTAAAATTATCAAATATTATTTGTAGGGAATATGACAGCCTTAATCGTCACCATCCATGTTACCGTTTGTATCCTCTTGATACTGATTGTATTGTTACAAAGCGGCAAGGGTGCAGCAATGGGAGTTTCTCTGGGTGGCGGTGCCGGTCAGACGCTTTTCGGCGCCACGGGCCCGGCAACCATTCTGACTAAAATTACAACCGTCGTGGCCGTTATCTTTATGATAACCTCTCTGACGCTGGCGTATATGTCCGGTAACCAATCAGAGACTTCCATAATGGAAAAAGCGGCTGCGCCGATTGAACAAAAGACTGAATAACCTCTATTGAACAGATCCAATGCCGAAGTGGTGGAATTGGTAGACACGCACGCTTGAGGGGCGTGTGGGGCAACTCGTGGGAGTTCAAATCTCCCCTTCGGCACCATAAATTATAAAGGCCACGGACACTTTACGTTCGTGGCCTTTTTTAATTGATCAGGATGAACATGATAAGATGAGTAAAGACGACAGAAGAAATTGCTTTAAATGTGAATCCTTCTATATCACCTGGAATTCACAGCATCCTAACGGCTGTAAGGCCATGGGGTTTAAAAGCAAATCCTTGCCCAGTGTCGTTGTTTTTCAATCATCGGGAAAACCCTGTGCCTTTTATAAAGAAAAAAAGCCCAGGCTGCCTGATTCACCTTGAATTATTTATTTCCTTGTTTATATTAAACGATTATGAAAGAAGACAATGATATCCGATCGCAAGATCCAAAAAAAATAGAAAAAGAACTGGGCGAGTTTCTGAATAAGAAATTTGGCGGAACCGTAAAAATTATTTCTCCTTCTGCTCTTCCGCAGCAGGATCCAATGTCGGGAACCCCTTCATTCAGAGGAAAGAAGGCCCTCCTCAATTTTAATCTGAAACCGACGGAGTTGATTGCCTACCTGGATCAATATGTGGTTCGTCAGGAGACGGCCAAATCGGTTCTGGCGACCAAAATATGCACTCATTTCAACCGGATAAGACATTCACAGATTTCCGGAGAAGGCGTATCCAAAATTACGGGTAATATCAAATCCAATATTTTGATGCTGGGACCCACCGGAATCGGTAAGACCTATCTGATTAAATTGATTGCCAAAAAAATCGGGGTGCCCTTTGTCAAGGCCGACGCCACCAAATTTTCGGAAACAGGATATGTGGGCGGTGATGTTGAGGATCTGATCCGGGATCTGGTCAAAGAGGCCAATGATGATATTGAACTGGCCGAATGCGGGATCGTTTATATTGATGAAATTGATAAAATTGCCGCAAGCCCCAATGTCATCGGTGCCCAGGTGTCTAGGACCGGGGTGCAGAGGGCCCTTTTAAAACCCATGGAAGAAACCGATGTAGACCTGAAGGTTCCCCATGATCCGGTTTCCATGATGCAGGAGCTGGAAGCCTATCAGAGAACCGGAAAAAGAAACCGGCGGCGGGTCAATACCGCAAATATTCTTTTTATTGTCAGCGGTGCCTTTTCAGGGCTCTCCGAAGTCATCCGGCGGCGGCTTTCCAAACAGACCATCGGGTTTGGTTCCAATCTCATCAAATCTCAGAAAGATGAGGACCTTCTCAGGCAGACCAAGGCCGAGGATCTCGTAGAATTCGGGTTTGAGTCGGAATTTATCGGTCGGCTTCCCGTTCGGTGTGTCCTGGAGCCCTTAAGTGAAGAAGATCTCTATGCGATTCTGAAAATGCCCAATAATCCGGTGATCTTGAGCAAACGCCTTGATTTCAGTGCCTATGGCATCAAAATCGTGTTCAGTGACGAGGCCTTGCGGGTATTTGCCCATAAGGCGTATAAAGAGAATACAGGCGCCCGGGGACTGGTCAGTGTTGTTGAAGAAGCCTTACTCGATTTTGAAGAAAAGCTGCCTTCCAGGGACATTAAACAGTTTGCCGTTACCGGAGAACTGTTGACGGACCCGAAAAAAAATGTCCTGGATCTGTTATCAAAAAAGAATGAATCCCATTGGAATTTGGAATATGAACGGGTGTTTCTGGATCATCAAAACACTATCCTGTCCTATCTGACAGACCATTGGAAAACCTTTTCCATCAAATACGGGCTGACGCTTTCAGAAGTCCGATGCCGGATGGCAGCCTTGTATTTTTGCAACAATGTCATGGAAATTGAAGATGCCGTTAAAAAAATCAAAGGATTCCATGACTCGGTAAAAGAAATCGAGCTTGAAGTGTCCAAATCCTATAACCTGAATATTGTTTTTGAAGAAGACGCCATTGATTTTCTCATCGAACAATTCATCAACCATAATGCCACCAGTGAGGAAATATTATCAAATATCTATTCCACCTATTATGACGGATTCAATCTTATCCGGGAAAAAACAGGTAAAAACAGATTTTTTCTATCAAAAAACGCATTAACGGATCATGAGACCTTTCTCAACGATCTAATCCGAAAAGAGATAAAATGATTGGAATTTCAAAACTTTATTGCGCCACTGTAGAACCCTCTGATGCCTTACGATACTCAAGGGATTCAGGACAACTGCCCTCTCATCTCCTGCAATTTTCAAAGGACAAAAAACCGGTTGTGGTCTGGAATATGACCCAACGCTGCAATCTCAAATGCGTCCACTGCTACGCCAGATCAGAAGACCTGTCCTATGATAATGAACTCACCCATGAGCAAAGCATTGCCATGATCGATGATCTTGCCGGTTTCGGCGTTCCGGTGCTTCTGTTTTCCGGGGGGGAACCCCTGACTCATCCGAGGCTTGTGGAATATGCACAATATGCCGTCAAAAAGGGAATGAGGGCGGTGATTTCCACCAACGGCACCCTGATTACCAAAGAAAAAGCCAAAACCTTGAAAGAGATAGGCTTATCATATGTCGGCATCAGCCTGGACGGCCTTGAAGAAACCCATGATCTGTTCAGGGGGGTCAAGGGTTCGTATAAAAAGGCCATAGCCGCCATTGAAAACTGCAAGGAAGCCGGCATCAAAGTGGGACTCCGGTTCACCATCAACAAAAGAAATGTAAAAGACATCCCCGGAATTTTTGACCTTCTTGAAGAAAAAAATATTCCCAGGGCCTGTTTCTATCACCTGGTCTATTCCGGGCGGGGCTCGGAAATCGCCAAGGAAGACCTTTCCCATGAGGAAACCAGAAAAGTGCTGGATTTGATTATGAACCGGACCCGGGATCTCCATGACCGGCTTCTGCCCAAAGAAATCCTGACGGTGGATAACCATGCGGACGGACCCTATGTCTATCAGCGGCTTTTACATGAGAACCCGGAAAGGGCTGCCGAAGTTCTGGAACTTTTAGAAATGAATGAGGGCAATAATTCAGGGCGGGGAATCGGTTGTATTTCGTGGGACGGGGAAGTCTACCCCGATCAGTTCTGGAGGGAAAAAAGCCTTGGAAATATCAAGGATAAACCCTTTTCAGAAATCTGGACAAATACGGACAACGAATTTCTCATGAAGCTGAAAGACAAAAAGAAATATGTGAAAGGCCGGTGCGCAGGGTGCCGGTGGCTTGATATCTGTGCCGGAAATTTCAGGGCCAGGGCCGAGTCCGTTGCCAATGACCCCTGGGATAGCGACCCTGCCTGTTATCTGACCGATGAAGAAATACAAAAGGAGGAATCTTAATGCTGTTTCCTGATTACCGAGGCCGCCGCTTAAGGGCTACGCATAATTTTCGAAGGATGGTCCGGGAAACAAAGCTTTCCCGGGATGACCTGATTCTTCCGATGTTTGCCATAGAAGGCAAATCCGTTAAAAAACCCATTGAGTCCATGCCCGGGCATTTCCAGCTTTCCTGCGACCATATTGTCAGCCTGGC
>CAZAHK010000223.1:0-6272 GCA_964484555.1 uncultured Desulfobacula sp. | reverse complement strand
TCGGGGTGATCCTGGTGCCCACCCTTGTTCCGGGAATCAACGTGGACCAGATCGGACCCGTTCTGTTGTTTGCCCTTGACCATACCCCCGGTGTCCGCGGGGTCCATTTCCAGCCGGTCAGCCATTTTGGGCGGCATCCGGGTCAGCCAAAGGATCAGGACCGGATCACAATTCCGGAAATCCTGGATGAAATGGAATCCCAGACCCAAAACAAATTCAAGCGCCGGGATTTCCGGCCTTCATCCTGCGAACACGCCTTGTGTTCGTTTAATGGGAAATTTCTGATCCTGGAAGACGGGACCCTCAGCCCGCTGCCGGCCCTTGGCGCCAACTGCTGCACCCCGGTCCCTGCGGAACAGGGGGCCATTCAGGCCAAGGCTTCCGTGGCCCGGCAATGGGGGGCCCCTGTAAAAATCAGGGAACCGCACCAGCCCGATGCCAAAGACGGCCTTGATCGCTTTATCCAAAGATCCCGCACCCATATGTTTTCCGTTTCCGGCATGGCCTTCCAGGATGCCTGGAACCTCGACCTGGAACGGCTGAAAGGCTGCTGCATCCACAGCGTCGCCCCGGATGGCCGGCTCATCCCCTTTTGCGCCTATAACCTGACCGGCGAAAATAACCTTGGATTGTATCGAAAGCCATGACCCCTTCTTTTCTGGATGCCTGGCAGCACACAAAGATCACTACCCCTTCCGGCGGGGTCCGGGAAAAACTAGAGGCCTTCCACCTGGCCGCATTAAAAGAGACCGTATCCCATGCCCAGGCCCGCAGTCGGTTTTACCGCACCCATCTCAAGGATGCCCCTCCCTTCAACAGCTTCCATGAATTCACGGCCCTGCCCTTTACCCTTCCTGAACATATCCGGGAAGACAGCCTCTCTTTTCTCTGCGTGTCTCTGGATGAGATTACCCGGATCGTGACCCTGGAAACCTCCGGCACCACGGCCCAACCCAAGCGGATTTTCTTTACCCGCCAGGATCTGGAGGCCACCATTGAATTTTTCACCCGGGTCTTGTCGCAATTGACGCGCCCGGCGGAAAAAGCCCTGATCCTGTTGCCGGCAAATACCCCGGCCGGGGCCGGTGACCTTTTGAACACCGCCATGGCCCGCATCGGCGGACAGGGCCTTGTCCTGGGCCCTGCCCCGGATTTCAACCATACCCTGGATATCCTTTTCACCTATTCGCCCTCCGTCATCATCGGCATGCCGGTCCAGGTCCTGGCCCTGGGCGAATCGGCAAAAGCACAAAACAGGCAGGCCGGTTTTCTGCGCCATGCCGTCCTGACCGCGGACTATGTTTCTCCCGCCGTAACCTCCCGGATCTCGGACATCTTCGGCTGTCAGGTCTGGGATCACTACGGCATGACGGAAATCGGGTTCGGCGGGGGCATTGATTGCCCGGCCCATGGGGGATACCATTTGCGGGAAACGGATCTGTTTTTTGAAATCATTGATCCTGACACGGGAGCCCCCGCCCCTCCGGCCCAATGGGGAGAAATCGTGGTGACCTCCCTGAACCGCCGGGCCATGCCGCTCATCCGGTACAGGACCGGGGATATGTCCCGGTTTCTCCCTGCCCCCTGCCCCTGCGGCAGCTCTTTTAAACGCCTGGCCCCGGTCCGGTATCGCTATTCCGGCCTGATTTCCCTCTCCAGCGGAGGATCACTGGGCATGCCGGATCTGGATGATATCTTTTTCAGGATTCCGGGGGTGGTGGATTTCCATGCCGCCCTGTCACGGGACCCGGAGACCCCCAGGCTGGATATCACCCTGAAGGCCCTGGACCCGTCCGGAATCCAAAACGTGGATATCCAAAAATTCCTGCCCCATTCCCCGGTTCTGCAAAAAGCCCTTGAAACAGGGGCCCTCCGTCTGTGCCCCTTTAGAACGAAAGCCTTTGAATTTGTGGACACCTATCGCAGCAAACGGAAAATACACTTTGAAACATCTTAAAAGCGTTCAGGATGCCGATTGAAAAATCCGCGGCCGTGGCAGGCCCTGAAAGCCCGCTTGGGTATCCCTCTGTTTAAACGGGGAGCCGGCAAAAAAACAAAAATGCTCTCTTTTGAATTCCCTATCACCTTACAATAGCCCTTATTTTAGCCAGTGCTTCACTTACCACTGAGGCAGGGGCCTTTTCAGCAAACTTTAACCCTCTTTCCACAAAATCAATTGTCTTGACCTGGTGGCAGAGGACAACACCAGAAATCTTTTCCCCGGCTAAAGCGACCTCAAAGCCATGCCCCCGGACCCGGCCTGTGACCGGGGCTACCAAGGCCAGCAGGATTTTTTTATTGAAAACCGCAGGAGAAAGAACCAGAGCAGGCCGATGTCCCATTTGTTCGTGGACAGATGCTGGGTCAAAGTCTGTCCAGACAAGATCCCCACGCTCAGGGATATACTGTTTTCCTTCAAATCTTATGGCCATTACCATTCCTTTCCTACAGGTTTGTCGTTTAACCATGCCTTATCCTCGGCATCCGAAGCAACAGCCTTGGGATCACATTGGCTTAAAATATCATCAAGAGTATATTCTTTTTTATTCTGGACCGGGGTAATAATGATTCTACCGTCTTTCGCCTGAAGTCATTCACCCGAAAAAAGGAGATTGCTTTGGATGGAGTCCTTGCCCTCACATTAAATTTTTATCGATATCCATTTTCCCATGCAAAATACCAATAATATCAATGTGAAGACCTGAATTAAGATAGAAAATGATCTCACCCCATGTCTCAACAGTATAATTCCAGATTTCAATTAAATCTGATTTTGCTGAAGGCGTGAGTCGGTATTTATGCATTCCTGACATCAGCAATAATTTCACTTACTGATTGTTCAACAAATTTCTCTTGTTTAGCTTGATCGGCACCAATCGACAGGCGCTCTCTTAACATTTCAAGTTTCATGTGCTGCACCAATTCTTCGTTTCTTTCCCAGAACCGCAACGCATCCCGAATCACTTCACTGGCATTGTTGTAAAAACCTGACGCTACCTTTTGCTTAACTTTGGTTTCAAGTTCAGGTGTTAGTGAGATATGCATACTACCCTCCTTATCTAAGAGACAACAACATATCATAATAACAAGAATACAAATACTGTCAATCTTTGGCAAAAGAATAGACGGGAATAAGACCGTTGCAATCAGGCTCCATTTTCGGCTGAAAAAATTACACAATAATCTTAAAAGTAGACGGGGGCCTTTTGGGGGTCGTTTTCCGGGCAGGTTCTTTACCATCCCCACCTTCCCGGAATTTCGGACCGAGTTTGAAATCGGTATGAAATTCATACCCACAGCTCGGGCAACGCATGAGCATTCCCCCGATATCTGCAGGAATGCGAAGCGGCTGATGACATCCTTTGCAATTTTTGATGACGTAATTTTCCATAGGTATTTTAGAGCCTTCTCATTTTTCCGGATATCTACAGTCCACGCATGTATTCAGGGCGCCTGACCCTCGGATCTTTGATACCGGCTTCAATTCTGTGTAAAAAATCTTTTTTATCTTTCCCCAGCTCCCCTTTCAAACTCAGATAATTGGAAGCATGATTCGTGTTGAATATGCAGTCCGTCAGGTCGTCGGCGGTATTATCCATCAGGGTATACAATTCTTCTAAAACCTGGGTTGAGGTACAGGGTTGGAATTTGTTTTCCCTATTCCATGCGAGTATCTCCGACCCCGGGGTCATTTCCAATGTGAGAGGGGAAATATACCACTTCCTTGGCATGGGAGGAGCCATACGATTTATCAATTTTGCCGACTCAACAGCATGCCTGTGACTTTTTTCCGGGTCATTCCCGGCAAGACCCAGCAGAAAGATCCCGGACCAGTCAATTCCTGCCTGATGGCATTTCTGAGCCGCCAGCGCATAATCGTCCTGGGTTGCCCCTTTGTTGCAGTCTTTCAGGACCTGGTCATCCCCGCTCTCAATCCCCACATACACCATTGTAAAGCCGGCGTCGGCAAGCTGTTTCAAATCATCATCCGATTTCTGGAGGATATCCTTGACATGAGCATAAGAACTGACTTTTCTTAAATTCGGATGCTCCTGATAGCAATATTTTGTTAATTCAATGAGGACATCGAATTTCACAACAAAGGCATTGCCGTCTTCTAAAAATATTTTTTCAACCCGGCTTCCGAACATTTTCCCGGCCTTACGGATATCATTTTTGATATCCTCGATATCCTTCCGCACTGAAAATTTTTTTGTCCGATACATGGAGCAGAACGTGCATCTGTGAGTGCATCCGTTTGTGACACTGATTAATAATGAATCCCACTCCGAAGGAGGTCTGAAAACAGGTGCTTCTAAATTACCGACATCCATATTCATAGTCTTATTTATCCTTTCAACGGTCTTATCGATTACTTTGGAATCCCCTATCCTTATTCTGTTTCAATCCAATTTTCCAACCGCAAGCCCTCGACTCTCACAAACTCACGCATGTTGTTGGTGACAAGGATCAAAGATTCACTTCGGGCATGCCCGGCAATGTGCAAATCATTGACACCTATAGGATTGTTTTTCTTTCCTAATAATTCGATTGGTCGACGCTTAATCACATAGATGAAGTTTAAAGCATAAGTATTTATTCAGCAAGGGTATATAGCATTATCTTTTTTTTAAAAATTCCGGGGGGTCATTAAAATGAAGCCAAAGCATTTTGCGGTTGGTGAGAATTTCATCCATTGATGACGGTCAGGCTTAATGATCCGATATTCTAAAATTTTCAGAATTATTTGATAAAGAATACCTATACAACTCAAAACCTGGTATTGTCGGTCGAAACCGGAAAGCTTTGGCCAGATGGATTGGGAAGCAAGAGGTCATTTACGATATATTCACCGGAAAAGGAAAAACATGCCCCCAACTACTGTACTGCGTGAAACATACCGGGTGCCGTTCCGTTCATTCCTTCCATTCCTGCTGATTTCCTTCGGCTTGGCTTGGGGTATTCTTGGTTTGTACATCTTTTTCCCGGAAAGAATGGCATCGGTATTTGGCCAACTCACGGGCAATCACCCGCTTTTCTTCCTGGCTGTTTACGCGCCTGCAATCGCGGCGTTCATTCTTGTTGCCTGTGCCGCCGGGACTGCGGGCATTCGGCGCTTCCTGGGACGGGCGTTCCTCTGGCGATGCAGCGCCGCCTGGTATGCATTTTTGATCATTGGCATTCCTTTGATCTTCATTTGCAGTTCCGCAATCAGGGGGAATCTTTTTACGGATCCGTTTCCATTTTCATCATTTCAGTCTCTGCTTGTGGCGATAGTCCTTGCCGCCATCAAAGGTCCGGTCGAAGAATTTGGCTGGCGGGGGCTCGCACTGCCTCTTCTGCAAAGGAAATTCGCTCCGATCTGGTCTGGGCTGATTCTTGGAGCCATATGGGGGCTGTGGCATATGCCGGCCTTTCTCCTTGGCGGCACCCAGCAGAGCCAATGGTCATTCACTGCGTTCTTTGCAGGGTGCCTGGCCATAAGCGTCATCGTGACGGCACTGTTCAATAGGTCGCGCGGCAGTATTCTGCTTTCGGCATTCTTCCATTTCTCGCTCATGAATCCGATCTTTCCTGATGCACAGCCCTACGATACGTACCTGTTAATTATTGCAGCCGGCCTTATCGTCTGGCGGAACCATAAGAGTATGCTCACAAAAGAAGGGGCTGTCACAGAAGTCATTCCGATAAATTTCGATGGAAACCGGTTTGGGTTATGAAAATGGTATCCTATAAACTCATCTGCCCTGATATAAATAAATCTGCTCTCTAAACAGATTTCTCGATTCTCATTCTTCAGTAAGGCTTGGCGGCAATCTATGTCAAATAGCTTTTAACAACATATATTGCCTTAATCATAATATGAGAAGGAGGATGCTATGCCAATTTTTTGTATCGAAAGTCAATATCCGCCACACAAAAACAAAGAAGTATTAGAAACCTGGTTAGGGGCTATTCAAAAATACCCGCAGCCGGAAGGACTATTTAGAACGCTGATTGATACATCGATTGGCGTTGACAAAAAAGGATTAAAAGTACGTTCTGCATATTTGATCAACCCTGGCAAATATGCAGAAACTGCGGCCTGTTTCCGCAAATTTATGACTTCATTTTTTAAAGTTGAAGGTTACACATATGAGTTTTCTAACTGGTCAACAATTGAAGAGGCCATGGAATCGATAGAAGTTCCAGTGCCTGATAGATAATTTTTAATCAAAAAGAATCTTTGGGAAAGCAGGGCGGGAAATCGCTCTGCTTTTTTTCGTTTTTTT
>CAZAHK010000222.1:4091-6384 GCA_964484555.1 uncultured Desulfobacula sp. | reverse complement strand
AGGCTTTTGGCGGCAAACATCAGGGCCATGGCAAAAAAACCCGCGTTTTTGCAGGAAAAAGCCTGAACGGTTCGTTCATTTTTCCCATAGAGCTTGGTCCTTGCCTTTTGGAACCAGTCTCTTTGCTTTTCCGTCATGGCGCCAGCCTTGATGTTTTCCCGGAACACTTGTTCAACGGTTTGATGGCCTTCCAAAAAACCGTGGGTGTCGGCCAGCACAATCATGGTGACCGGGGCCGTGCTCACTTTTTCCTGGTTCATGGCGCATTTCTGAAGCCTCAGTTTATCTTCCTTGTCCGTTAATATGATGAGGTTCCATGGCTGGAGATTAAAAGAAGAAGGGGTTTTGGCGGCCATTTCCACCATCTTTTTCACCAGGATCGGGTCAATGGGCTTGTCAGGGTTAAAAAAATTCACGGCGCGCCGGCTTGATACCATTTCTTCAAAATTCATTTTCACACCCTGTAAAACAAGATTAAGGGGTGGCCCTAAAAAAGCGATCACCCCTGTTCATTTTGAAAATCAGCCTTCCTGGCCGGCCAGATAATCATCATACATGGATTCCAGCCCCAATTTATGTTTGGATTCTTCCTGGACAAGAATCATAAATACTTTTTTGGCATCTTGATTGTCTGTCTGGTCCGCCAGCATGGAATAGAGTTTCACCGCCTTTTCCTCTCTTTTCATGGCAATCTTGAGGATTTCAGGCATGGGCATGCCTTCCTGGTATTCGATTTCTACCATATAATCGCTTATTTTCAGATCCGTGATTTTTTTAAACTGATAGGAATCGATTTTTGCCTTATTGCCGGAGATGTCGGAAAGAAGGGCCACATGCTTTTCCTCTTCTTTGGCAAATCTTTCAAAGGTCTCTTTTAAAGATGCCCGTGTTGCTTCCTTGGCCAAAGAAGAATAAAACTCGACAGCTTCTTTTTCCTTGCCAACGGCAAATTTCAATATTTCATCTACCGATCCAAATTTCATGTTTCCTCTCCTTCGTGTGTTATCGTTTACATACCCGGGTTATAATTCAATATTTTACAGCAAATTGTATACCATATCCATTCGAGTTTTCTTACTATACATATAAACCCGGCTAATTTTCAATTAAAAATTTATTTATTGAAAACATCCTCAAGGGCTGAACGGACATCGGTAAATTTAAAATCATACCCGGCGTCCAGCAGATGCCTGGGGATTGCCTTCTGGCTTTCCAGGAGAGCGGAGCCCAATTCCCCCATGACGGCCCTGACCAAAAAGGCCGGGGCCGGGATAAAGGCAGGCCTCTTTAGAGCCCTGCCCAAAGCCTTGGCAAAGTCTTTCTGCCGGACCGGGTCCTTTCCCGTGAAATTGAAGTTTCCTTCTATTTTCTCATTTTCAAGAATAAACCAGGCGGCCTGAATCAGATCATCCATATGAATCCAGGGAAACCAATGCTTCCCATTTCCCAGGGGCCCTCCTGCAAACATGCGGAAGGCCGGGGCCATTAAAGAAAGGGCACCCTTATCTCCCAGAACCACACCAAACCGCATGACGGCCACCCGGGCCCCTTTTTCCCGTGCCCTGAGCCCTTCTTTTTCCCAATCCACGCAGACTCTTGCCAGAAAGCTCTCTCCGGGGGCGCTCGCCTCCGTCAGTTCATCCTCGCCCCGGTCCCCATAAATTCCAACGGCAGAAGTCGTTAACAGTGTCTGCCCTGTCCCGTCAAGGGCATTGACAAGGTTCCGGGTGGTGAGGATCCGTGAGTCATAAACGGCCTGTTTGTATTTTTTTGTCCAGTAGCGGAATATATTGCGGCCTGCAAGATTCATCAAGATATCAGCGGTTTTCACATGGGCCTGCCAGTCACCGGCCAGAGTGGTATCTGCACTGACCCATTCAAAGTCCGGAAAAAATTTTGACAGCGGATGGGATTTGGATGTTCCAAGGCCGACAACCGGGTGTCCCTTTGTCAGAAAGAACCGGGCCAGTTTATTGCCGACGAATCCTGAAGCACCTGCGATCAAAATTTTTTTCATGCTCTCGAGTCCTTTCCGTGATTTTAAGATATAATAAGAACATTAACCATCTATTTTTAAGATACAATATCATCAAAAACAAGATCGGCTCTTTTCTTGGTTTTTTGTTTGTGATATATCCGAATCAGGATGACAATGCGAATTACCCTTTTTTAGGCAGAGGAATATGTCCCTGAATCCCTTGAACCATCAATCCGTTTATGAGTGCCTGTTTAAACACTCCTATTCGATCATGCTCATCATTGATCCTGAAACAGGTAAAATCCTGGATGCCAA
>CAZAHK010000222.1:0-3991 GCA_964484555.1 uncultured Desulfobacula sp. | reverse complement strand
ACCCTGAAGCAGAGCGAAAGCACCATCCGGGCCATGATCAATGCCACCCGGAGCCTGGTATATCTTTTTGATATACGAGGGGATATTATCAATCTGAATATACCCGGCGCCCTGCTGTTTGATAAACGCCCCGATGAAATGATCGGTAAAAATTTTAAAACCTTTTTTGGTGAAGATGATTTTTCAAAACTAAGCCTGCTGGTCGATGAAGTGGTTGAAAACCAGGATCCCATCAGCTATCAGAAAGAAAGGCGGGGCCGGTATTTTGATGTCCATCTCTATCCTGTGTTTAATGAATTCGACCAGGTGGACCGGATCTGTGTGTTTGCCAATGATATCACGGACCTGAAAAAAACCGAAAAAGTGTTTGCCGCCATTGAGACGGCCGGCGGCATCTGCCACGAAATGAACCAGCCCTTGCAGGTCCTCCTCGGCAATCTGGAACTGTTGAGGATCAATCTGGAAGAAGACGACCCCAACCAGAACCTGATCAATACAGCCCTGTTGCAAACGGAAAAACTGGGCCGGATCACAAAAAAACTCGCCCATATTACCCACTATGAAACCAAGGGATATATCAAAGGCACGATTTTTGACATTGACAAGTCTTCGAAAACCCAATGAAGACCTCCGGCCTCACATCAGAGGACAAAGAGGTCCGGCCTTGCCCCTTCTGCCGGACCGAAGCCCTCTATGTCATCCTTGAGAACAAAACCGCATTTGCCGTCAAGGACACCTCCCCCGTCAGCCTTGACCATATGCTGGTTCTGCCGAAACGCCATTGTTCCGATTATTTTCACATGACCCATGAGGAAAGATGTGATGCCCATGACCTGATTGAAAGGCTTAAAGCCCTGAGCATGGACCGGGACCCGTCGGTTCGGGGTTTCAATATCGGGGTCAACTGCGGAGAAACGGCAGGCCAGACCATCTTTCACGCCCATATCCATCTCATCCCCAGAAGAAAAAACGACACCCCCCATCCCAGGGGAGGGGTCCGCGGGGTGATCCCGGACAAAATGAATTATTAGTTTTTTTGCAGCTTGACTTTTGTTTTTTTTCTGAATACAACCTGATCTGTTGTTCAGGTGCACATCGTGCTTAAAAGGGAACTCCTGTGTGAATCAGGGACGGGCCCGCCGCTGTAAGTGGGGACGAAGGCTGCAACGCCACTGCCGATTGGAAACCGATTCAAGCCGGTTTCCCAAAATCAGCGGGAAGGCAAAAGCTGGTAGAATGATCCACAAGTCAGAAGACCTGCCGGACAAATGGGTGTATTCCCCGCGGACAAGGGAATCACAAAGATCTTAAGGAAAATCAGGGATACCCCGGGATCGAATATATATCGGTCCGGGGTTTTTTATGGCTCCGGACCCGTAAATTCATTTTTTTACTTTTTAAGGAGCTATCATGAAAAAAATTATCCTGTTTGTATTGTTCACCTGCCTGATCCTGCCTGCCGCGGTCCTTGCCTCGGGCCACGGCCATGAAAGAGAAATGAAAAAAGGAATTCTCCTGGTGGCCTTCGGGTCAAGCGTTCCCGAAGCCCAGGTATCCTTTGACAACATCGACAAACGTGTTAAAAAAGACTTTCCGGACACTCCGGTATTCTGGGCCTATACCTCTTCCATCATCCGGAACAAGCTGGCCAAGGAGGGAAAACTCCTGGACTCCGTGCCCATGGCCCTGGCCCGGATGACGGACCAGGGATATACCCATGTGGCTGTCCAGTCCCTCCACACCATCCTGGGAGAAGAATTCCACGATCTTGCAAATACGGTTAAAGCCTTTGAAGGCATGCCCGACGGCATTGAAAAAATATCCATCGGCGCTCCCCTTCTTTCCTCTGAAAAAGACATGAAAGCCGTCACCGATGCCATCCTTAAAAATATTCCGGTCCATCGCAAGAAAGGAGACGCCGTCCTCCTCATGGGCCACGGCACCCCCCATCCCTCCAATGCCTTTTATGCGGCCCTGATGTTCCACCTCCAGAGAAAGGACCCCCATGTCTTTGTGGGAACCGTTGAAGGCTCTCCCGACATCAATGACATCATCCCCATGCTCAAGGAAAAGAAACTGAAAAAAATTTTCCTCATGCCCTTTATGTCCGTTGCCGGGGACCATGCCAGAAACGACCTGGCAGGCGATGAAGAAGACTCCTGGAAATCCATCCTGACAAAACAAGGGTTTGAATGCGATATCACTCTGAAAGGCACGGCCGAATATGACAATATGATTGATATCTGGGCCGGGCATTTAAAAGACATCATGGCCCGTTTAAATAAGACGGAATAAGCTGCTATACGGATTCAGACATTTTCTGTTTTGCGTCCGATGCAATCTTTACAAAGCCTGAAAGGATGCTATAGTTTGGCCATGGGCTTCTACCCGAAAAATCAAAAAGGATCAAGATGGCTCACAACTGTGCAAATTGCCGATTCAGGGCAAAATATGATAACAAACCCGATTCTATTATAGGACGGTTATGGCGGTGGCATATCAACTGGTGCCCCGGATGGAAAGGATACCTGCGCTCTCTGCCTCCCGGTGAAAAAGACCGGATAGCCCAAACCTACGGCATAGGAAAGCGCCCCATTTAAAACGGAGGAAGAAATGGAAATCAAACTGGATCACCACAAACATTCCCATACCCATGACCACAGTCATGACCACGACCATCGCCATACTCATGGGAAAGACGAACACAGCCATCCGCATCACCATGAACACGACCATGGCCACCCGCATTCCCACAGCCATGGGAAAGATCATGAAGGCCATGACCATTCGAATGAACACGGGGGCCATGACCATGATCACCCAGGTTTTTGAGTTGACGTGAGCGATCAAAGGCAGATTATTCCATGAGTTTCACCGGCGTGACAAAGCCGGGCGGCTTAACGGCAATCACGGAGCAGTCCAACTGATCGAGAATGGACTCTGCGGTATTTCCGATGATGTCCATTGTACAACGGGCAAAAGCGGTTTATAAAACAAAGGATGAATTTCCAAAGATTAAGAATACTGCTGATCACCGCATTCATGGTGGTTTCCCTGGTGCCTTCGGCATTTCTCGGGTTTAAGATCATTTCCCAGGGAAAGGCTTTTGTCAAAGAGCGGGCCTCCGCTTACCTGGAAAATCTGGCGGAAAGAAACGCCGAAGCCGTCAAAGGGTTTATGAAGGAAAGGATCAATGATGTGAACCGGCTTTCCAACATCATTTGTTCCCTGGATTTTGACTATGCCCGGCTGAAAACACACCTGGAACAAACCAGGGCCCAGTACGAACCCTATCTGGGTTTTTATATTCTGGACGAATCCGGAGCCGTTGTATTTACGACTTCAAAAATTCCCTTTGATTTCATCCGGGGGCATTCGATTCCGGAAAAAACAGGGCTTTGGCCTGAACCGGATCCGAATCAGGTCTTCATGCTGACCCGGGATCGGGAGGAAATCCCTGTTATCGCCATCTGTTCTCCCATGGCCGACGGATTCCAAAAACCCTGCGGCCGTTTGTGCGCCCTGGTGGATTTCAGGCTGATCAGTGCCCTGCTGAAAAAAAGCAATATTGAAATCACGGGCGAGGTCTACCTGGTGGATGAAAACGGCATATTTCTGTCGGATTCCAGATTTGGTGCAAAAGCGCTTAAAGATAAGATTTCGGTCCTTTCCATGGATGGGGGGACAAGAGGTATCTATGAAACAGAGGACTACAGGGGGGAACGGGTATTACAGGTTTACCGGAAGATCGACGGGTTTTCCTGGTATGTGACGGCGGATCAGGACATGGCTGAAATTCTGAGCCGGATACGGAAACTGGGGCATGGGGCAATGCTTTACGGGTCATTGACGGCCTTGTTTGTTTTCGGGCTGGCCCTATTTGCTTCCACCCTGCTGGTGAATTTTTTAAAAGCCAAATACCGGTATGAAAAAGAACTGGAGTTTCAAGTCATTCAAAAAGAAAAACTGGCGTCCCTGGGTCTTTTAACCT
>CAZAHK010000221.1:0-6398 GCA_964484555.1 uncultured Desulfobacula sp. | reverse complement strand
CTTTCTGAAATCAAAGCCCTGAACCTTGATCCCCAGCAGGTCAAACAGGCCGACACCCAGAAATCCGCGGCCGATGGCGCCGTCAAGGCCCGCCTGCCGGAAACCTATCAATGGCTGCTGGCGCCGGGGCAGAAAGACCCGGCCGCTGCCATTGAATGGCAGGCCTTCCGCCTCACCGGCCAGGATGCCCTGGCCATAAGGGCCGGTAAGAAACTGAAGAATGACGAACTCATGATCATGAGTTTTGCCCCCACCCTGCTGCGGATGGAGTTGGACAAGATCCCGCTGTGGCGGGGAAACCATGTTGCCGTCAAACAGGTAGTGGAGGATTTTTTCCGGTATCCCTATCTGCCGAGGCTTAAAAACCCGGATGTCCTCATCTCCGCCATCCAGTCGGGTCTTTCCCTCATCACCTGGACAAAGGACTCCTTTGCCTATGCCGAGAGTTTTGATGAGACAGAAGAGCGGTATCGTGGACTCCGGACCCTGCAACCGGTGGCCCTCACCAGCGATACCATTCAGGGCCTGCTTGTAAAACCGGAAGCGGCACAAAAACAGATGGAAGCTGAAAAAACCCCGATAGACAATACTTCTTCGCTCCCTGCAAAAGAGCACGAAGGCGGCAACCCTCAAGATATTCCAAAAATGCCTGAAGACGGGACAGCCCCAAAACCGGAGCCAATGTCGGAAAAACCAAAACGGTTCTACGGCACGGCAATCCTTGACACGGAACGGGTGGGCCGGGATGCCGGGCGGATTGCAGAAGAAGTCATTGCACATCTTTCCGGGCTTTTGGGCGCGAACGTGACGGTGACCCTTGAAATTGCCGCAGAAGTCCCGGCCGGTGTGCCGGACCCGGTGGTCCGCATTGTGACGGAAAACAGCCGGACCTTGAAATTTTCGAGCCAGGGATTTGAAAAGGAATAAAGTGGAGAAAACAACATCAACATCCAGTCTAAAATAAAGAAGGCGCTTGATAGAATTGAAACTGAAGAAACCGTTAAAATTCTATATGCCTGTGAGTCAGGCAGCAGGGCCTGGGGGTTTGAATCTCAGGATAGTGATTATGATGTGCGTTTCATATATGTCAGACCCACGGCCTGGTATCTCACCATTCAACATAAAAGGGATGTGATTGAAAAACCTATTGATGATGAGCTTGATCTGTCCGGATGGGACCTTTTAAAGGCTCTGGAACTCTATCGAAAAGGAAATCCACCGCTCTTAGAATGGTTGCAGTCACCTGTCATTTACCGTGAATCAGGCTCCATGGCAAAGCGCCTCCGTGAATTACTTACCGACTATTATTCTCCTGTTGCCGCCATGTATCATTATCTTCACATGGCAAGGGGCAATCATCGTCAGTACCTTCAAGGGGACACGGTTTGGGTAAAAAAATATTTTTATGTATTAAGGCCTTTGCTGGCATGCATCTGGATTGAAAAAAATTGGGGGTTGGTTCCGACGGAATTTGAAATTTTATTTGATCGTATTGTGACCGTATCACCTCTTCGTGAATCAATACAAAATCTCTTATCCGATAAAAAACGGGGAGAAGAACTCAGGGTTGGGCCAAGCATTCCTGCTATATCGGATTTTATAAACAGCCAACTTGAAAGGCTGTCGGCAAAAGATAGTCCACCTTCAATGACAAAAAATCCTGATGTTCTAGATAAATTATTTGTTGACGTGCTTATTGAAACCTACGGGCAAAACATAATAGAATCGAATCCTTAAACCTCCCAATCCGGCCAGGGATTTGAAAAGGAATAATTTGGGTCAGACACAAAGGAGAATGAATCATGGCAGCCATGAATTTTAATACGGCCAATTCGACATTCCGGCCTTCAAAGTTTTTGAAACCCTCAATTCCAGGGGAGTTCGCCTCTCGGCAACAGACCTTCTGAAAAATTACCTGTTTTCAGTGATCAGCACCCAGAACACCCACGAGACGGAGCTGAAAGCGCTGGAAGACCGATGGGAAAGGATTGTCGGCCTGCTTGGAAGCGAGAGCTTTCCGGAATTTCTTCGGGTTTATTGGAACAGCCGCAACAGACTGGTGAGAAAATCAGACCTCTTCAAGACCATCCGAAAACGGATCACTTCCCGTGATGCAGCGTTTGATCTTTTGCGCTCCCTTGACCAATCTGCGGCCATATATGCTGCACTTCGTGATCCACAGGACGCTTTATGGAACAATGATGAAAAAAACACGCTGGAGCAGTTGCTGATGTTTAATGTCCGGCAACCCCTGGCCATGCTCATGGCCTGTCACGAAAAATTCCATGAACAGGACAAGGCTGCATTTACCCGGATCGGTAATTTAACACCGCTTGAGACTGCTGGGAACAAAGCTGTTGGCAATGGAGACTACGCATCCAAGCGGCCGGTTTACCATAAAAGCCTCTTTCAAATCACCCGGGCCGTTGCCGAACACTATGATACCTGGGACGAACAAAAAATAGAGGCCCGGCAAAAACAACTGGCCTCCGTGGCTGCGGGGATCTGGAAAATTGAGGGTTGAGACTGAAGTCAGATAGATCTGTCAGTAAGTTCACAGAAAATCATCGGTCAAATCTTCCAACCGGCTGAGGATATTCTGCCTAAGAACGTGCCCGTAGCCTTCAACCTCCAGAAGCTTGATGGCTTGTTCCAGGCGTTCTTCAGTAAAGCGATTCATCGATAATCTCCCATGACCCTCCCAGTTTTGGGCCTTTTCTTCTTATGAAACCAGCCTTCTTCAGCTTGGCAATGTGGTTTTCAACTGTTCTTGAGGTTTTTCCTGATTCGTCCGCAATTTGTTCAGCCGTAAACTCGGGGTGATGGCATAGGATATCATATGTCTTGGCAAGTTCCTTTCCGAAATCATTCCGAACTCTTTCCGAACTCTTTCCGAAATTTCCCCTCCGCTCTTCCAAAACAGGCTGTTGAGGACTATCTATCTCTTCAGATTCCAATGACTCCAGATAACCTTCTTCGATAGGAAAACAGACTTCAAGAAAGTTGTCACTAATTTTAAATACATCAGAAGAGTATGCTGATAAAATACGATTCATGCCTGAGCCGAGCTGCTCCACCAGATCCAGGTCTCGGTAGATACGCATGATCTCTCGATTGCGGGGCATGGAACGGCCACCGAAAAACTCCTCTCGTGATAGCCCTGGCACCAGCCCACCATAAGAAGTGATAGACAGTCGATCAGAATAAATCTCTACCACCGGCGGAATTTCCCGGGTGTAGTCATTATGAACCACAGCGTTTATCAGTGCTTCACGAAGTGCCCGCCGATCGACCATTCGCTTCTGAAGCCGCTGGGCATCTCCGGTAATTTTTGTGAAAGTTCGGTTCACCACTTCCAGCTTATCCAAAACACGATGGGTTGCCTTTATTAGGGAACAATAACCGTATTCCTCATTTTCAATAAGATCCACCTTGTTGGTACCGGCATATTTTGCCACCTTGATCGATACACTATTCTGATCCGCCAGCAGGTAGGCCACATAATTCAATTCGCCATTGGGAGTGTAGAGATCGAGATTCTCCAAAAAGGAATCGTTTACCGTAAACCCTTTTTCGTCGTAATAAATTTTAAGCTGATTGAAATTCAGCTTTGCCCGCGGTGAGGGGATATTCCTCAAAGAGTTGCGTGTACGTGAAGCATATAGACGGTCAATCATATCTGTGGTGAGCTGCTGGATACCGGTGCCGACTCGGATATATGCTCCTGCCGGTGAAAGGCCATACTTTTTGAGATAGTAAGGTTTTTCCGTACCACGGGTTACAATAATATGTATGACCGTTTTCCCCTGAAGTTCTGTTGTAGCCACATCGAAAAAACCCAGGGTGGTGGGGAGTATGTTGCTGCGAATGCGGTCGATTATAGCAAGCTGCAGTTTGTCCGGATTATCCACGCCCATAATAGAACCATCATCGTCTACACCGATGTAAATATCACCGCCTTTATCTGAGTTGAGAAAAGCCACCACCTCTTTTTCTATCGTGTCCGTGAGCTGACGTTTAAATTCGGTAGTTTCGTCTTCATAGGGGTGAAAGGTGGTCATTGTTAAGTTATCCTTAATTCACTTTGTAAACATACTGAAACAAAAGCCGGAGGTCAAATAGATCTGTCCGTAAGTTCACAGAAAATCATCGGTCAAATCTTCCAACCGGCTGAGGATATTCTGCCTAAGAACGTGCCCGTAGCCTTCAACCTCCAGAAGCTTGATGGCTTGTTCCAGGCGTTCTTCAGTAAAGCGATTCATCGATAATCTCCCATGACCCTCCCAGTTTTGGGCCTTTTCTTCTTATGAAACCAGCCTTCTTCAGCTTGGCAATGTGGTTTTCAACTGTTCTTGAGGTTTTTCCTGATTCGTCCGCAATTTGTTCAGCCGTAAACTCGGGGTGATGGCATAGGATATCATATGTCTTGGCAAGTTCCTTTCCGAAATCATTCCGAACTCTTTCCGAACTCTTTCCGAAATTTCCCCTCCGCTCTTCCAAAACAGGCTGTTGAGGACTATCTATCTCTTCAGATTCCAATGACTCCAGATAACCTTCTTCGATAGGAAAACAGACTTCAAGAAAGTTGTCACTAATTTTAAATACATCAGAAGAGTATGCTGATAAAATACGATTCATGCCTGAGCCGAGCTGCTCCACCAGATCCAGGTCTCGGTAGATACGCATGATCTCTCGATTGCGGGGCATGGAACGGCCACCGAAAAACTCCTCTCGTGATAGCCCTGGCACCAGCCCACCATAAGAAGTGATAGACAGTCGATCAGAATAAATCTCTACCACCGGCGGAATTTCCCGGGTGTAGTCATTATGAACCACAGCGTTTATCAGTGCTTCACGAAGTGCCCGCCGATCGACCATTCGCTTCTGAAGCCGCTGGGCATCTCCGGTAATTTTTGTGAAAGTTCGGTTCACCACTTCCAGCTTATCCAAAACACGATGGGTTGCCTTTATTAGGGAACAATAACCGTATTCCTCATTTTCAATAAGATCCACCTTGTTGGTACCGGCATATTTTGCCACCTTGATCGATACACTATTCTGATCCGCCAGCAGGTAGGCCACATAATTCAATTCGCCATTGGGAGTGTAGAGATCGAGATTCTCCAAAAAGGAATCGTTTACCGTAAACCCTTTTTCGTCGTAATAAATTTTAAGCTGATTGAAATTCAGCTTTGCCCGCGGTGAGGGGATATTCCTCAAAGAGTTGCGTGTACGTGAAGCATATAGACGGTCAATCATATCTGTGGTGAGCTGCTGGATACCGGTGCCGACTCGGATATATGCTCCTGCCGGTGAAAGGCCATACTTTTTGAGATAGTAAGGTTTTTCCGTACCACGGGTTACAATAATATGTATGACCGTTTTCCCCTGAAGTTCTGTTGTAGCCACATCGAAAAAACCCAGGGTGGTGGGGAGTATGTTGCTGCGAATGCGGTCGATTATAGCAAGCTGCAGTTTGTCCGGATTATCCACGCCCATAATAGAACCATCATCGTCTACACCGATGTAAATATCACCGCCTTTATCTGAGTTGAGAAAAGCCACCACCTCTTTTTCTATCGTGTCCGTGAGCTGACGTTTAAATTCGGTAGTTTCGTCTTCATAGGGGTGAAAGGTGGTCATTGTTAAGTTATCCTTAATTCACTTTGTAAACATACTGAAACAAAAGCCGGAGGTCAAATAGATCTGTCCGTAAGTTCACAGAAAATCATCGGTCAAATCTTCCAACCGGCTGAGGATATCCCGGACGGTTTCGCGTGTGTCCGCTTTTTCCAATCGTTTCATCCCGTTCCGGAGCGGGTAGAGAATCCGGTTCCGGGTATCCAGGTCCGCTTCTGTTTCATCCAGAGCCTCGCTCGCCTTTTGGATGAGGGACTCAATGCGGGAATACGCATTTTTCCGGCACAGTTGCAGCCGTTCTTCAATGATTCGGACCCGCAAGGCTTCAAGGCGGCAGGAGATCTGCTCTGCTTCCGGGATCAGGTCCCAGGGGGCTTCGGAATTCAAAATCCGGCTCAGGGCCTGAATATCGGCCAGGGCCTCCGGGAACCGGACCAGATCTTCTTTGTGATCATCCAGCGCTGTTGAGAGCTGAATAAGGGAACTCCAGAATCCGGCATGACGGGCATAGAAACCGGTCAGGGAAGTCATATCGGTATGAATTTTTAAAATGGTAGTCTGCTGGTCATGGCTGTTGCATATGAGAGCGGCGATATCCTGACGGGCCGACAGGTGTTTTAAAAAATGCAGGTGGGCAGGAACAAGGGTTCTGCCGGGCCAAAAAGGCTCCCGGGATTGGGACGAAAGGGCATCAAGGGCTGATTCCCATTGCCTGAAAAGGGTGCGCAGCGCCTGAGCAAATCCGTACTGATCATTTT
>CAZAHK010000220.1:4549-6491 GCA_964484555.1 uncultured Desulfobacula sp. | reverse complement strand
TCAGCTATCTGTGGTCTCCCATTGCCCTTTTCGGGATACTGGGTGCATTCATGGCAAAATCCAACAGAGCAAAGGATAACTCAAAACAGAAAGGAGGGGCCTGATGACGCATAAACCAAGCCCTTTGAACCGTAAATTCTGGACCCCGGGCGTCATGGTCATGGTGGTATTCATGGCGGCCGGCGCCGTTTCCATTATCGCCAGATTTACCGGAGGCATCGGTTATGTCACCAATCTGAGCAACGCCCGGCCCTGGGGACTCTGGGTAGGTGTGGATGTGGCCACCGGAGTGGCCCTGGCCGCTGGCGGGTTCACCACGGCAGCCCTGGCCCATATCTTCGGACGACATTATTATGAACCCATCACAAGACCGGCTCTTTTGACGGCAGCCCTGGGATATACCTTTGTGGTGCTGGGGCTTCTGGTGGATATCGGGAGATCCTGGGCCATCTGGAAACCCATGTTTTACTGGAACACCAATTCAGTTCTTTTTGAAGTGGCCATGTGCGTGATGGTGTATCTGAATGTGCTGTATATTGAATTTTTCCCCATCATTGCGGAACAGTTCAAGGGCAGGGTCAACCTGCCGGGTTTGCTGTCCCCGCTTAACGGCCTGGTGGACGGTATTCTCAGGATCGGGGACGCCGTCCTGGGCAAAATCATGTGGATTTTCATTATCCTGGGTGTTGTCCTGTCCTGCATGCACCAGTCCAGTCTCGGCTCCCTCATGCTGGTGGCGCCGACCAAACTCCATCCCCTCTGGTATACACCGATTCTGCCGCTTTTGTTCCTGACCTCCGCCTTTGCCGTGGGGTATCCCATGGTGGTATTTGAAACCACCATTGCGACATCTTCATTCAAGCTGGATGAGGAGATGGGCATCTTGACCCCCTTAACCCGGATCACCATTTTTCTTCTGGGACTCTATATGATTCTGAAACTGGGGGATATGGCGGTCCGGGGCACCTATGTCTACCTTCTGGACGGGACCCATCAGACCAATTCGTTTATTATCGAAGTGCTGTTCGGCGTAATGATCCCCTGGGTCATGCTGTTGTTTGAAAGGGTCCGAAAGTCCAGAAGCGGTGTTTTTACGGCAGCAACATTGATTGTCGGCGGCGTGGTGCTGAACCGGATCAATGTGTTCATTGTCGGATATAAACCACCCCTGGCGGAAAATACGTATTTCCCGGCGCCGGGTGAGATCATGGTGACGTTTGGGCTCATTGCCACGCTGATGTTTATTTACAGACTTGCTGTGACCTATTTGCCGGTCCTGCAAGAATCCAAGGAGGTGTCGTCATGATGAAAAAAATCATTTTCTTTGCCGGTTTCCTGATCTTAGGGGCTTTCCTGTGTTATGCAGATGCTTGGACGGCCCCGGATCAGGAAAAGGCAAAGGAGAGAGCCAAAGAGGTGGTCCCCTTTATCAAGGAATATAAGGATGACTGCATCGTGAACAGAAGGACCTGTCTCATTGATGCCGGTATCTCCATCAAGGATGTGACGGATGTCTATTTTCTTTTAGACAGCCCCATTATCAAAACAAGAGAAGACCAGTATGAGCCGGTCCGGTTTGCCCATAAGCGGCATGCGGCCCTGACCAATGATTGCAGTGTCTGCCATCATTTCCGGCCCAAGGATGAAGATGCCCTGGAAACCACCCGGTGCTCGGCCTGTCACCAGGACTCGTTCAACCCGGATCATCCGGAACGGATCGGCCTCAAGGCCGCCTACCACCAGCAATGCATGGAATGTCACCAGACACAGGGCAAGGGACCCACGGACTGCAAAGGGTGTCATCTCCAGAACGTCCCGGATCATAAGGAACTGGTGAAACTGGCGGATAATGCCGACCCCTTCCAGGTAACGGCGGAATGCCTGCGGTGCCACGACACCCAGGCAACGGATATGCTGACAACGGCCCACTGGCTCTGGAAAG
>CAZAHK010000220.1:0-4539 GCA_964484555.1 uncultured Desulfobacula sp. | reverse complement strand
TAAAGCAGGACAGGACATGCTTAACTCTGCCCACTGGCTCTGGAAGGGGCCTTCACCCTATACTACGGGACATCGAAAGGACATCATGCACGGCAAGGGCACCACGGCCCTGAACAATTTCTGAATCAGCCCCATCAGCAACGAGGCTCGTTGCACAACCTGTCATGCAGGATACGGCTGGAAAGATGCATCCTTTGATTTTACGGACAAAACCAAAATGGACTGCCTGGTGTGCCACGACACCACCGGGACCTATAAAAAAGACCCCCCGCCTCCGGGGGCCGGCCTGCCGGTAAAAGAGGTGGACTTAAAACGGGTGGCCCAGAACGTAGGCCATTCCAGCCGTGCCAGTTGCGGTTCCTGCCATTTTAACGGCGGCGGCGGGGATGCCATCAAGCATGCAGACATGTCCCGGCAACTGCTTGAACCGGACCGGAACTGCGATATTCACATGGGCGGTTATGATTTTGACTGTGCCGAATGCCATAAAACACGAAATCATAAGATTGCTGGCCGGAGTTCCTCCGTCCCGGTGGCTGAAGCGCCCGTGACCTGTGTACAGTGTCATTCGGAAGAACCCCATTATTGCGGCAGCGTTTTGGATCACCATTTAAATACCCATGCCAAAACCCTGGACTGTAATGTCTGCCATTCGCCGGTCTTTGCCAAATGCAAGCCCACCAAAACCTGGTGGGACTGGTCCAAGGCAGGAGATAAGGAACGCAAACCCAAAAAAGATAAATATGGAGAGCCGGATTATAACTGGCAGAAAGGTGAATTTAAATGGGAAGAATCGGCAGTCCCTGATTATGCCTGGAGTTCAGGGTATATGAACCGGATATTGATCGGGGATAAGGTGAACCTCAATGCAGAGATCATCAACCTGACCGAGCCCGTCGGTTCCATTAAAGATCCCGGCTCCAAAATTACGCCCTTCAAGATCATGAAGGCCATCCAGCCCATTGATGCGGAGCATGGATATTTTATTATCCCCCATCTGTATCCCCGGGATAAGGAGGATACCACAGCCTACTGGAAGGTTCTGGACTGGGAAAAAGCATTTCAGGACGGGATGAAGGCAGCCGGGCTTGAATACAGCGGCGCATACAAATGGCAAGAAACCTGGATGTACTGGCGTATGGAACATGAGGTCATGCCGGCCGATATGGCCCTGTCCTGTGTTCAGTGCCACGAAAGCCTGAAGGGTGATAAGACCTGTAACCGCTGCCATCAGGACAGCCGGGATGTGGATTTCAAAAAGATTGCCCACAAGGGAACGGATTTTTCCTTTATGAAATCCCAGGGAAGGGATGTGGAACATCTCATTGATAAAACCGATTATATTAATTTTAAGGCCCTTGGGTACAAAGGAGATCCCATTATCCATGGCGGCCGGTTCAAAAAACTGCCCATGGGGTATAAAGACAATAAATAGGGAATTGACTTTTCAGACGTTTGATGGGCCTGGTTAATAGCCCGTCAGGCGTCTGTTTCACTGATTTTAGGGAGGATAAAATGAAATGGAAAACAGATGACGGCGGGTGGAGTCCTTACCTTGCCGGAGCCCTGGTCGGCCTTTTGGCCATTGCCTCGGTTCTTCTGACCACGAATCTGCTGGGGAAAACCAGTTATTTGGGAGCATCCACCAGCTTTGTCCGTGCAGCCGGTTTTCTGGAACAAACCATTGCGGCTGATCATGTGACATCCAATGATTATTATAAAAAGACAAAAATTCTGGTGGATTGGCAATTTATGCTGGTGATCGGGATTTTACTGGGGGCTTTGATCTCTTCCCTGACGGATAAGAGCTTTCGGCTGGAGTCTGTTCCGCCCATATGGAAAGAGCGGTTCGGACCATCCGTTGGAAAACGGGCCGTCATGGCCGTTATAGGCGGGACTGTCGCCATGGTGGGTGCCCGTCTGGCCGACGGCTGTCCCAGCGGGCACGGGCTCAGCGGAATGATGCAATTGTCGGTCAGTGCCTTTGCGGCCCTGATCCTGTTTTTCGGCCTGGGCGTATTAACGGCTTTCCTTGTCTATGCAGGGAGGGACTCATGAATACGGAACTATGGTTGGGGCTTTTAACCGGTCTGGTGTTTGGATTTTTGCTCCAGAAAGGCCGGGTCCTTCGTTTTGAAAAACAGGTGGGCGCCATGCTGCTGAAAGATATGACCATATTTAAATTCATGCTTTCAGCCATTCTTGTGGGAATGGTGGGAATATACATCCTGTCGGACCTTTCAGTGATTAAATTGAGCCACAAACCCATGAATGTCGGCCCTGTTGTCCTAGGCGGCGCCTTGTTCGGTATCGGCTGGGCCGTCATGGGATTCTGCCCCGGCACTTCCCTGGGTGCTTTGGGGGAAGGCCGCTGGCATGCCGTGTTTGCCATCCTCGGCATGGTGATCGGTGCAGCCGTATATGCAGAGCTGTATCCCTTTTTCAAATCAACCGTTTTTACATGGAAGGATTTTGGAAAGATAGGCCTACCCGAGGCCTTAGGGATCTCCCATTGGATTATCATTCCGGTATTCTGGGCCGTTGTTATGGCTTTGTTTTTCTGGTTTGAAAAGAAAAAACTGTAATTTAACCATTTAGAATTCATAAAAGGAAAGAAATGAAATCATTAATCGTTTATTCCAGTCAAACCGGCAACACCCTCAAGCTTGCCAAAGTTATATATGATGAATTAAAGGGTGAAAAAGAGATGTTCTCCATAGACGAAGCGCCCTCACCTGAAGGTTATGACCTTGTGGCCGTCGGCTTCTGGTTCCAGGGCGGAAAACCGGACCCGAAAGCCGTGGCGTATCTTTCAAAATGCTCAAAACCGTCCCGGATTTTCCTTTTTTCCACCCATGGGGCCGCAAAGGATTCTGCCCATGTCAAATCCGCCATGGACTATGCAGTTGGCTTGACCAACGGCAGCATCATAGCCGGGATATTTACCTGCCAGGGCGAGGTCAACCCCAAGGTTCTTGAAAAAGTAAAACAAAAACCTGAACCCCCGGTATGGATCAATGACGCCGGTCATGCCGTCGGGCATCCGGATAAAGCGGATTTATCCGCCCTGAGACAGGCCGTGTCAAATCTTCACTAACTGAACCGGCAAGGGAGCAATATACGAATGAAGAAAATCGGTATCATCATTTGTGATCGTTATCACACCTGTGCCGGAGGAAAGTGCCTGAGAGCTTTGCGGAATCGTGAAGGGGCCTTTGCCTTGTACAAAAACCAAGACATTGAAATGGTGGGATACACCACCTGCGGCGGCTGTCCCGGCGGAAACATCGAATATGCACCGGCTGAAATGAAAAAAAATGGGGCCCAGGTTGTTCATCTGGCCACCGGCATGGTGGTGGGGTATCCTCCCTGTCCGCATCTGGATGCTTTTTGCAATTTTATCCCAGTCAAATACGGACTGGATGTGGTCATTGGAACCCATCCCATCCCGCAGAATTATTATGTAACACACCAGGGGATAGGCACCTGGCAACCCGACATATGGCAGGATGCTTTAAAGCATGTTCTGACGGATGAAAAAATACGTCTGGCCTATGATTGATAATATGCAGGCTGCCGGTGTATAATCATGCTCATGGAAGAAACCAAAATCCTGATCGTTGGCGGGGGCCTTAGCGGCATGTATGCAGCCTTTCTGCTGTCCCGGCAAAAAATACCTTTTGTGCTGCTGGAAGCTCGTTCCCGCATTGGCGGCCGGATTTTAAGCACGGAATATAACGGCTATTTTTCCGATATGGGGCCGTCCTGGTACTGGCCCGAGATAAACCCGAAATTTGTTCAGCTTGTTCAAATTTTGGGGCTTGAAGGTTATCAACAGTTTGAAATCGGCATGGGCCGTTTTCAATATGGTGATGGTTCCGTCACCTCTGTCCGGGGTTATGCCGCGATGCCGGCCTCCTGGCGGCTTTCAGGAGGGATGGGCTCGCTGGTGACCGGGCTGAAGGCCTATATTCCTGAAAAAGCCATAAGACTCCATCATCCGGTCTGTGAAATCAAAAAGGAGGGTTCAGGGGCGCTTGTCAGCGTCGGCGTACCGGAAAAAGAAATCCAATGCCGGTTTAAAGCGCGAAGGATCATTCTTGCCGTTCCGCCGCGCCTTGCTGCGGCAACTATTTTATTTACCCCTGATCTATCTTTTCATTTGACCCAGGCAATGCTGGGAACACCAACATGGATGGCGGGTCAGGCAAAATTTTGCGCCCTTTATAACAGTCCTTTCTGGCGAGAATACGGCTTCTCGGGTCAGGCCTTCAGCCAAAAAGGCCCTTTGGGCGAAATCCATGACGGGTCTTCGGATAAAAGCCAGGGCCCCTATGGGCTGACAGGATTTATCTCCATCCCGGCCGCCCAGCGCAACCATGAAGAGGTTTTAACAAAAGAAACTCTCTTCCAGCTCAAAGCTGTTTACGGCAAACCCGCAGATCAGCCCATATCGTTTTACTATCAGGATTGGGCCCGGGAGCCCAGCCCTTTCAAGGTAGTACTAGTTTAGGTCGGACTGTCTGAATGATTTATGAA
>CAZAHK010000219.1:0-6500 GCA_964484555.1 uncultured Desulfobacula sp. | reverse complement strand
CCTGGGACGAGAATTGAACTCGTACAGTGATAATCACCGAGGGATTTTAAGTCCCTTGCGTCTACCAGTTCCGCCACCCAGGCATATTCCATGATTTTCTATAATATTTTTATAAAATATGCAAGTCTAAAACCGATCGGTCTAATCCAAGGATTGTTTCCTTGATGGATTTCTGATAATAAAACCCTATGAAACCGATTAATCTGGAAAAATTATTATTGGCATCCCAGTCCCCCCGGAGACGAGAACTTCTTGAACAGACAGGGATCGAACTTGAAATTGTCCCTTCCGATATTGATGAAGAGGATATCTCCATAAAAAATCCGGCGGAATATGTAAAAGCACTCTCTTTTATGAAGGCGGATAAAATTGCCAAGGCCTATCCTGATTTATGGATTCTGGGTGCGGATACCATTGTGGTCCTCCAGGATCAAATCCTGGGAAAACCGGAATCAGAGCACCATGCCATGGAAATGCTCAGGCTTTTGAGCGACCGGGAACATACGGTATTCACCGGATTTTGTATTATGAATAAACATAAACAAACCGTCATAAAAAGTGCCGTAGAAACCAGGGTCTGGTTTAAACCTGTATCCGATCAGGAGATAAAATGGTATGTGAGCACAAAAGAACCTTTTGACAAGGCAGGCGCCTATGGCATCCAGGGCCTGGGTGCATTCCTGGTCAGAAAAATTTTCGGTTCCTATTCAAATGTTGTGGGATTGCCTGTCTGCGAAGTCATTGAAGCCTTGATGGAATTAAAGATTATTGAAATGAGGATATAAACCCGACATGCCAGCCATTAAGAAAAACCTTGAAACGATAAATGGACTTATTGCGGAGACGGCAAGATCCTGTGGCCGGAACCCTGAAGATATCCTTCTCATCGCCGTGACCAAGAAGAAAAATCCAGAAACGGTAATGGAAGCCCTCCGCTGTGGCGCCTTGCATTTTGGAGAAAATTATATCCAGGAGGCCATAAGCAAAATTGATGGAATTGGGAAAGAAAATGCCTGCTGGCATTTTATCGGACACCTTCAATCCAATAAGGCGGCCATTGCTGTAAAATATTTTGAATATATCCATACCGTGGATTCAGTTAAGCTTGCAAAAGAAATAGACAAGCAGGCAAAGGCCATTCATAAAATTCAAAAAATACTGCTTCAGGTCAATATCAGCAAGGAAAAGAACAAATCCGGGACTGATGCTGAAAAGGCGATAGACTTAGTAAGACAGATCCATGGATTTGAAAATATTGCTATACTGGGATTAATGTGCATGCCGCCCTATTTTGATGACCCTGAACAGGCCAGAAAATATTTCAGAGGGCTTTTGGAAATCAGGGCCAATATTTTGACCCATCAATTTCCGAATGTGTCCATGAATCATCTGTCCATGGGAATGAGCAATGACTTTCGAGTCGCCATTGAGGAAGGGGCCACCATGGTCAGAATCGGAACCTCCCTATTTGGAGAAAGAAATTGAAGCTTTTATTGCATACCTGTTGTGCGCCCTGTTCCATCTACCCTGTTCAAATTTTAAGGCAGATGGATATGGATATCATGGGTTTTTTCTACCGGCATAATATTCATCCTTTTCAGGAATGTTTAAAAAGGGAAGATACTTTAAAAGAATACGCCCGGTCCATCGATCTCAAGGTCATTTATCAGCAGGATTATAAAATAGAAGCGTTTATTCAATCCGTTGCTTTCAGGGAAACCGACCGATGCAGGATCTGCTACCATGACAGGCTGCTGCAAACCGCTCTGGTTGCTAAAAAAGGAAATTTTGAAGCTTTTTCAACAACGCTTTTATACAGCAAATTCCAAAACCATGACCGGATCCGGGAAACAGGGGAAGCCATTGCCGTAAAATACGATATCCAATTTTTTTATTATGATTTCAGAGAGGGTTGGAAATCCGGTATTGAAGAATCTAAACGCCTGAATCTTTACAGGCAGCAATATTGCGGCTGTATATACAGCGAGAAAGACCGGTATTATAAGAAATGATTCAATTCTTCGGTGCCGGTGCCTTGGTAAACTGATTGAGCATATTTACAAAGCGTTTATCCGTGCTGTCGAGTCTTGCCGCCAGAACACTGAATAAATGTTTGGCCACATCCGGATATTTTTCAATCACTTCGGCCAGTTTATTTCCAGGGAACCGCTTGACCATGGATCTGCCTTTGGAAATGATGGATGCAGACCTTGGTTCACCTGTAATGGCCGACATCTCCCCGAAATATTCTCCGGGTTGGACAATCTCGGCAATTTTCTTGCCTCCTTTGACCACATAGACCCCGCCCTGGACAAGGATAAAAAAATCAATATCGGTATTGCCTTCCCGGATAATCACATCCTTATCCTCATAGCGTTCAACATCGGGGTTGATCAGATAGGCGGGCAAGGATTCTTTGGTAACAACGGTTTTTTTCAAGACCTCTTCATAGGAGGTTTCTCCGGCCCGGATTTTCCTGAGCCCGGCTTCTCTCAAGGTTACCATTCCCTCCTGGACGGCCACCTTTCTGAGCTGGTCTTCCGATACCTGGGCGCTGATGGCCTTGGCCACATCATCGGTGACTTCCATTAATTCATAAAGCCCGACCCGGCCTTTATGTCCGGTTCCGTTGCAATGGCTGCATCCCTTGGGGCCATACATCTGGAGACCCTGGATTTCCTCCTTGGAAAACCCCTGGAATTCAAGATCCTTGGGATTATAGCCGGTGACGATCTGTTTGCACTCGGGACAAAGCCTCCGGGCAAGGCGTTGGGACAAGACCAGGGTCACTGCAGAGGCCAGCATATACGCTGGAATGCCGATGTCAATCAAACGCCCGATGGTTGACGGGCAATCATTGGTATGAAGGGTGGCGAACACCAAATGGCCGGTCATAGCGGCTTTAATGGCGATTTCAGCGGTTTCAAAATCCCGGATCTCACCCACCATGATAATATCCGGGTCCTGCCGCAGGAAAGCTTTCAATGCCGCCGCAAAGGTCATGCCGATTTCCTGTTTCACAGGCACTTGGTTGATGCCTTTAAAATTGAATTCCACCGGGTCTTCAGCCGTCAATATCTTGATGTCGTCTTTATTCAAACGGTTCAATATGGAATAAAGCGTGGTGGTTTTCCCGCTGCCTGTGGGGCCGGTCACCAGTATCAGCCCATAGGGTCTGGAAATGCACCGTTTCAGACTTTCAAAAGTAGCAGGTTCAAATCCCAGCTTGGTCAGATCAATGCTCAGGGCGCTTTGATCCAGGATACGCATGACAATGCTTTCCCCAAAAAGCGTCGGCAGGGTGGACACCCTGAAATCAATGGATTTTTTTTTCCCCAATCTGAGCTTTATCCTGCCGTCCTGAGGAACTCTTCTTTCGGCGATATCGAGCTGCGCCAGGATTTTGATACGGGAAATGACTGCATTTTTTATGCTGAGGGGGAGATTCATGGCCTTATACATGCTGCCGTCAAGCCTGTACCTGACCTGGAAGGTTTTTTCAAAGGGTTCGATATGAATATCACTGACCCCGTCATTAATGGCTTTGGTCAAGATACCGTTCACAAGCTTGATAATCGGGGCATCGGAAGCCATGAACTCGTCACGGCCCATATCTGCGTCTGCCATACCGACCTCAAGCACTTCAGCAGCTTCGGACACCAGGCTGCCGAAATCCTCCACTGAAGTGACGGGCTCATTGCTATCGGCGTCTTCCTCAAACCGAAGAAAACTTTTATACTCGTCATCACTGATTTTATAAAAATCGCGAAAGGCCTGAATCAAATCATGTTCTGTTGATACAAAAACCTTAACCGTCTTTCCGGTTTTCTTTTGAAGTTCCTCTACGATGCTTGTATCGGTGGGCTCCACCATGATAATGGTCAATTCCGTCCCATTTAATTCAAGGGGGAAAGCCATGGCGGGTTTAGCCGTTTCATAGGGAAAAAGTTTTAATAATTTGGGATCAGGTTTGATATCCGAACGTTTAATGACCTGATAATTATAAAGACGGCCCAGCACATTGACGATGGTATCCGGATCAATATAGCCTCTGCTGAGAAGGATTCCACTGAGTCTTTCATTGGTCTTCTTCTGGATTGCCAAGGCTTCATCCAATTGCATGCTTGTAATCTGGCCCTCTTTGGAAAGGATCTCACCGATTTTGGTTTTTCCTGCTCCGGATTGATCTTTAATAGTGGATTTCAAGCTGGATGTTTTTTGCATTTCTATTCCTTAATTGTCTTTTCGGGTTCTGTATATCCTGATGCTGCCAGCTAAAATCAAAAATACTCCGAGGATATAAAAACACAGCTTAACAAGAAACAATTTCTGCCTAAAAAATTCAATGGTTTCAATTTGCGGCATGACCTGGGGAATTCTGTAAAAGACCCCGAGACCAACGGCAATCAAAACAATACCATAATAAAAACGAAATTTTTTTTTGTCCATCTTAAAATATTACCTTTCAAACTCTTCTATCTGGTGATTATAATCAGTTTCCATCTTTTCAAACAGCTCCATCTGGATTTCAAGTTCTTCAAATAAGGTTTCATTCAGGGTTTGGAGTCCTGCCAATTCTTTTGCAAGGGTCTGTATTTTCTGACTGTCTTTTTTTTCTGAGGCTTCGAGAAGAAGTGCATTGGTTTTGGAAATGGCGCCCTCATTTTTCTCAATATCGGATTCAAGACGCTGGATTTTCTGTTTAACGGGCTTGATATCCCTGGATTTTCGGGCAATGATATCGGATTTTTTCTGGCGAAGTTCTTTCTTGGACAGGACAGGCGTTTTTATTTTTTTTTCAACTATAATCCCTTCCTCGTCCCATCCTTCTTTTTCCAGAAATTCCTGATAGGCTCCTTCAAAGACATGGACACTGTCATTTTTAAAGACGACCAGTCTGTTTGCCAGGGAATGGAGGAACATTTCATTATGGGTCACAATGATCAATGCTCCCTCAAAATGATCAAGCGCCGACATAAATGCATCGCAGGATTCAATATCCAGATGATTGCTGGGCTCATCCAACAACAGAATGTTTAAAGGGGTCATGAGCATTTTCCCAAGCATCACCCTTGATTTCTCGCCGCCGGACAGAATGGCTATCTTTTTGAGTGCCAGATCTTTTTCAAACATCATGGCGCCACAAATATTCCTGGCGGTCTGACGATCTGAATCAGGTGAGGACCGGATGAATTCATCTTCAACCGTAAATTCATCATTCAGGGATTGTACATTGGTCTGTTCAAAGTACCCCAATTCCACACCCGGGTTGATTTTAATAAGGCCTTGGATCGGGGTAAGGTTGCCGCTGATGAGTTTTAAAAAAGTGGTTTTGCCTTTTCCGTTTTTACCGATAACGGCAATACGGTCCTCCGGATAAACCGTCAAAGAAAGATTATCCACCAGAAGAGTCTCTTTCTCCCAGCCAAAAGACAGGCTTTGGATCTGCATGACCTGTTTTCCGGGAAAGGGCAGGTAATTAAAACCGAATTCAAGGTTTTTCAATTTCTGGAGTTTTTCTTTTGATCCGGTTTTCTCAAGAGTTTTAATCCGTGACTGTACCATATTGGCAAGCCTGGCCTTTGCACGGAATCTTGAGATGAAGAGTTCAATTTCTTTCTTTTTCTTTTCTTCATTCAGCCTTGTTTTTTCATAGACTTCTTCATCCTGGGCAATCTGAAGATAATATTTGGAAGTGTCCCCTTTTATTTTTTTTATTTTCTGCCGGTGGATCCCGGCAATATGGGTGACAACATTGTCCATGAAGCTTCGGTCGTGGGTCACCAGCAGGACTTCCCTTGGCCATGCGATCAGAAATTGGGATATCCACCGGATGGAAGTGATATCCAGATAGTTGGTTGGCTCATCCAGGATGAGAAGGTCAGGCTCTGAAACCAATACTTTGGTCAGATTCAACCTGACTTGGAAACCGCCGGAAAATTCATTCGGGTCCCTGGAAAAATCCTTTTCAGTAAACCCCAGCCCGGCAAGAATTTTTTCCGCCTTCCAGTGGTTGTCTTTCTCGTGGTCCAGAAGCCCTAATATGGCTTCATCAAGAACACGGGATTTTGAAAAACTGATTTTCTGAGATAAAATTCCCATGCGATACCCGGAGGGACAGGAAATGGTTCCCTCATCGGCATGGTCGTTTCCGGAAATGATATTCAACAATGTGGTTTTGCCGTGACCATTCCTGCCGACAAGCCCTACCCTTTCGCCCGGGTTTATCTGGAATCCTGTGTCGTCCAGAAGTATCTGGTCACCAAAACTTTTTGAAATGCCCTCAATATTCAGCATGTTTTCATTCTGCCGGTTTTCCCTGGTCGCTGTATTTTTTCAGCATCATATCATTGTCCCGAATTTTTTTAAACCTAAGAATACCGGAAGATAGATTTTTTAAGACCGATGGCCGACCGGGAAAAATGAATTGTTAAAAAACCGGCCGATTAGTCTCTTAATTCCAAAGTTCTTGTTTTTTTGGCAAAAGAATTATGCAAGTT
>CAZAHK010000218.1:0-6526 GCA_964484555.1 uncultured Desulfobacula sp. | reverse complement strand
ACTTGCCGAAGCCGTTGCCGGACACAAAGAGGATATCGATCTTTCTTTACTGCTGCTGACAGGAACCCTCTGCAACGATGCCGTCATAGACGAGGGCGCCCGCCAAGAGATTTTAGGGGACCCCACAGAAGGCGCGCTGGTGCTTGCCGCCCGTCAGGCAGGACTGGTTCAGACCGATCTTAAAACCGTGTTGCCGCGGGTGCGTGAATTGCCCTTTGACTCGGAACGTAAACGCATGTCCACGGTTCATGCCATGCCGTCTTCTTCCGATAAGGCTTCTTCTTATCCTATTTCCGTTTTAACCGAACAGGACGGACATACCGGCCATATCCTGTTGACCAAGGGAGCTGCAGACGGAATGATCGATGTGTGCGGCCGCATCCTGATAAACGGAAAGATCGAACCGCTCGATGATACACAAAAAAATGCGATTCTGGCTGAAAATACCGCCATGGCTGAAAACGGTATCCGGGTGCTTGGGCTGGCCTATCGTTTCATTGATGACGATGAACTGGACCGGCCGGAGCGTTATGAAGATAACCTTATTTATCTGGGTCTGGCCGGAATGACTGATCCGGTGCGTCCTGAAGCGGTTGAGGCGGTGCGGCTTTGTAAACAGGCAGGAATCCGCCCGGTGATGATTACCGGAGACCATCCGCTTACTGCCGTCGCCATTGCCGGACAATTGGGTCTTACGGATACAGACACATTCCTGACCGGTCAGGATCTGGAAAAGATGACCGAGGAAGAGCGCAATCTCCGCATTCCGGAAATCTCGGTATTTGCCCGGGTCTCGCCAAGTCATAAAATGATTATCATAGATGTTCTGCAAAAACAGCATGAGATCGTTTCCATGACCGGTGACGGCGTAAACGATGCGCCTGCCCTGAAATCAGCCGATATCGGTGTGGCAATGGGGATTACCGGCACCGATGTCAGCAAAGAAGCTTCCGACATGGTTCTTCTGGACGATAATTTTGCCACCATTGTTGAAGCCGTCGAAGAAGGGCGTCGTATCTATGATAATATCCGTAAATTCGTCAGATATATTCTCACGGGAAATACGGGAGAAATCGTTGTGATGCTTACCGGGCCGCTGCTCGGAATGCCTCTGCCCTTGCTTCCGATTCAGATTTTATGGATCAACCTGGTGACCGACGGCATACCTGCAATCGCCCTGGGGTATGAAGAAGCCGAGCAGAAAATTATGAATCGCCCGCCGCTTGATCCGAAAGAGGGGATCTTTGCCCGGGGCCTGGGCCGGCAGATTATCATGATGGGGGTGATCATGGGCCTGATTTCAGTAGGAGCCGGATACGGGTTCTGGAATAAGGGAACCGGTTCGCCGGCCTGGCAGACCATGGTTTTTACCACGTTAACCTTCTGTCAGATGGCATATGCGCTCTGCGTTCGCAAACAGCATCAATCGTTGTTTTCCTATTCCTGGTTCAGCAACCCTATGCTTTTAGCCGCTGTCGGTGTTACGTTGATCTTGCAACTGATGATCATCTATGTTCCTTTTTTCAACCTGGTTTTCCGCACCTTCCCTCTGCGATGGGAAGAGCTTGCCGTCTGTGCCGCCGGAGCTGTGGCCATCATCTTCATCACCGAGGTTAAAAAGCTGTTTCTGCGCAAAAAGCAGGATTTTATTTCGGCATGAAGAATCTGTTTTCAGATGCAGCAGGAAAATGCCAAGAGGTACTCATGGCACAAAAATTGTATATCAATCCATAAAAGTCCCATTTTTTGAAGGAGGGCAATGAATGAAAACCATCGTCACAATCACCGTGAATCCGTCGATTGATAAAAGTACACGTGTCGCGCATGTCACGGCCGAACATAAGCTGTACTGCAAACCCCCTCAATTCGAGCCGGGTGGGGGCGGGGTGAATGTCGCCCGGGCCATCAAGAAACTGGGGGGTGAATCCCTGCTCCTTTATCCCGTGGGAGGCCTGACAGGAAAGATGCTTCAAAAGCTACTGGACAAAGAAGGCCTGAACCATCGACACTTTCCCATTGAGGGATTGATCCGGGAGAGCCTGGTCGTGCTGGAGGAATCCACCGGCCTGCAGTATCGTTTTGGAATGCCGGGACCCGAGTTCCAGGAACAGGAATGGGAACAATTCCTGACGGCCTTGTCGTCCATGGACCCGGCGCCTGAATATCTGGTGGCCAGCGGTAGCCTGCCGCCGGGCGTGCCAGTTGATTTTTATGCGCGGGTGGCGCGCCTTGGAAAGAGCAGGGGGGCAAAAGTCATCGTCGACGTTGCAGGGGAAGCCTTGAAAAAAGCGCTTGAGGAAGGCGTGTATCTGATCAAGCCCAATATCCGTGAATTCGGGGAATTGGTTGGTAAGAAGATCCATGAGGAATCACAGATCAAGGCGGCGGCCCAACAGCTTGTAAAAAACGGCCAATGCGAATTGCTGGTCATTTCCTTAGGCGCGGCAGGCGCCTTGATGGTGTCGGAGAGGGGCGCCGAACGGATCATTCCGCCGACTGTGCCCATTGTCAGCAAGGTGGGGGCCGGAGACAGCATGGTGGCCGGTATCGTCTTGAGCCTTGCCCGTGGCAGGTCGCCCGGAGAGTCTGTTTTTTTCGGCGTTGCCGCTGGCGCCGCAGCCGTCATGACGCCGGGAACGGAACTGTGCCGGAGGGAAGATGCCGAGAGGTTGTTTGAAAGCATGATTTCAGGAGGATAAGATGCAAGATATCAACGAACGACGCTCTGTGGCCTATTTTTCCATGGAGATCGGGATTGACGAAAGGATATACACCTACAGTGGTGGTTTGGGGGTTCTGGCCGGAGACACAATCCGTTCGGCAGCGGACCTCAAGGTGCCGATGGTGGCGGTCACGCTTCTCTACCGCAAGGGGTATTTCCGGCAGCGGCTGGAAGCCGACGGATGGCAGCAAGAGGAGATTGCCTCCTGGGCTGTTGAGGCGTTGCTTGAAGAGGAGCCGGCGCGAACCCGGGTCCTGGTGGAAGGAAGGATCGTTCATCTGCGGGCCTGGCGGTATGATGTCAAGGGAATTGACGGCTATACGGTTCCGATTTACTTTCTGGACGCCGACCTTCCCGAAAACTCCGAGTGGGACCGGGGTCTGACCCAAACGCTTTACGGCGGGGATGATCATTACCGGATTTCCCAGGAGGTGATTCTGGGGATCGGCGGCGTCAGAATGCTCCGCGCTTTAGGCTACAATTATATCAGCCCTTTCCATCTCAACGAAGGGCATGCAGCCCTTTTGACCCTGGAACTTCTGGATGAGACCGCCAAGGGGGCCGGAAGGGAATCGATCCTTCAGGAAGACGTGGAGCTGGTGCGTAACCAATGCGTTTTTACCACGCATACCCCTGTTCCGGCAGGACATGACAAGTTTCCCCTGGCGCTTGCGCGGAAGGTGATCGGAGATCGGGATGATTTTTTTGGACTGGAGGGCGTTCTGTACGAAGGGGCCACCCTGAATATGACCTATCTGGCCTTGAGACTGAGCCGCTATATCAACGGGGTGGCCCGAAAGCACGGTGAGGTGTCGAGACTGATGTTCGCCGGCTATGCCATTGATGCCATCACCAACGGGGGACACGCTTCGACATGGGTTTCCGGGCCTTTCCGGGATCTTTTCGACCGCACCATTCCTTTCTGGCGTAAGGACAATTTCAGCCTCCGCTATGCCTTGAGTATTCCCATGGAGGCTTCGGGAACCAGCGGGATGAAGGCGGCCTTGAACGGCGTACCCAATTTGAGCGTGCTGGACGGCTGGTGGATCGAAGGGCACATCGAAGGGCTGACCGGCTGGTCCATCGGCGCCTCGACCCGGGGAAAAGGAGAGAATCGGGATCATTCCCTGGATGCCCCGTCGTTATACGACAAGCTGGAGTATGCGGTTGTTCCCCTTTTCTATCACGATCACCGCAGCTTCATGGACATGATGGCTTACTCCATTGCCATTAACGGGTCTTTTTTTAACACCCAGAGGATGGTGCAGGAGTATGTGCTGAATGCCTATTTTACCCGCTGAAAAAGAATTTGAACCGGTCATTTCCTTGACAGAAGGCGGTTGCCCGGCCTATAACCAGAATCAGGTACGGCATCTACCAATCTTTCAGGACAGGGGAAACGCCCATGACAAAAAAAAAAGAAGCGGCAAAAGATAAAACGACCCGGCAGGCCATTTCAAAACCCGGAGCCGCCCCGGGATCCACCATTGACAAATTTCCCATCGTCGGTATGGGCGCTTCCGCCGGCGGCCTGGAAGCCTTTGAATCGTTTTTCATGGCCATGCCCGGGGACAGCGGCATGGCCTTTGTCCTGATTTCTCATCTGGACCCCACCCATATCAGTATCCTGCCCGAGCTGATTCAGAAAAAAACACAGATGAAGGTCCATCTGATAACGGATGGGCTCCAGGTTCAACCGAATATGATCTATGTTATTCCGCCCAACAAGGATATGGCCATTTTAAACGGCGCCCTGCATCTCATGGATCTGCCACATCCCAGGGGATTTAACCTTCCCATTGACAATTTTTTCAAATCCCTGGCCCAGGACCAGGGCGCCGGCGCCGTCGGCATTATCCTGTCCGGAACCGGCAGTGACGGCAGCCTCGGATTAAAACAGATCAAGGGGGAACTGGGCATGGTCATGGCCCAGGACGAGGATTCCGCCAAATATGCCGGCATGCCCCGGAGCGCCGTTGCCACAGGACTCGTGGATTATGTCCTGCCCGCGGACAAGATGCCGGAAGCGCTTATTAAATATACCCGCCACGCCATTGTCAAACCCCAGGGCAGGATTACGGTGGATGAGGATAAATTTCAAAAGGCCTTGCAGAAAATTTATATTCTTCTTCGGACCCATACCAACCATGATTTTTCCCTTTACAAGAAAAATACCATTATCCGGCGGGTGGAACGGCGGATGCATGTGCACCAGATCGATAATATCCAGGATTACCTGACCTATCTGACCACCAGCGAGCGCGAGGTCCATGTGTTGTTCAAGGACCTTTTGATCGGCGTAACCAGTTTTTTCAGAGATCCTGAAGCCTTTGCCGTCCTGAGTGAAAAATATTTGCCCGGACTCCTGGCCGATAAACCGGAAGGGGCCATGGTCAGAATCTGGGTGGCCGGATGCAGCACCGGGGAAGAGGCTTATTCCATGGCCATTTTATTGCAGGAATGCATGGAAAAAATGAACCGGCATGTCAGCGTCCAGATATTTGCCACGGATATTGATCCGGATGCCATCAATATCGCCCGATCCGGCCTCTACCCCCTCAGTGTTTCCGCAGATCTTGATCCGGCAAGATTAAAACAGTTTTTCACCAAAGAAGAAAATCATTACAAGGTCAAGAAATCCATCCGGGAAATGCTGGTGTTTGCATTGCAGGACCTCATCAAAGACCCGCCCTTTACAAAACTGGATATCATCGCCTGCCGGAATCTTCTGATTTACCTGGGGCCGGAATTGCAGAAAAAACTGTTTCCCGTGTTTCATTACAGCCTGAATCCGGAGGGTCTCTTGTTCATCGGCTCATCCGAATCCCTGGGCCAGGAAACCACCCTGTTTAAAATTTTCGACCGGAAATGGAAAATTTTCAAGCGTCAGCCCGGCTTGTCAAGCGCCAATCCCATATTGAATCTGCCGGTTCCGGCATCCCCTGAAGAACTCCCGGACATAAAAACCCCTGAAGCGGTCAGAAGGGCGGAGGATATCAACAGTTTTAAACTGGTGGAAACCATTCTGCAGGAAAGCGACACCCCTCCCTGCGTCATTATTGATGAAAAATTGAATATTGTATATATCCACGGCCGGACCGGAAAATATCTGGAACCCGCCTCAGGCAAGGCGTGTTTCAATATCCTGGACATGGCCCGGCCCAGTTTGAAAACCGTGCTGGCGGTGGCCATCCGAAAAGCCGCCATTATCAAGCAGGAAATTGTGAAAAAGGATATTGATATCGAGGACAACGGCGGCGGTATCCGGATTGATCTGACGGTAAAACCGGTCCCGGCCTACGGCGCCCTTCGCGGTATGCTCATGGTGGTCTTTAAGGATTCGGAAAAAGCAAAAACCAAACCCAAACCCAAGGCGCCTCAAAAGAACGATACGATAAGCCGGCTTGAACAGGAACTGCAATACACCAAAGAAAATTTGCAGACCACCATTGAAGAGCTGGAAACCGCCAATGAAGAACTCAAATCCACCAATGAAGAACTGCAATCCACCAATGAGGAGCTTCAATCCACCAATGAAGAAATGGAGACCTCAAAAGAGGAACTTCAGTCCCTGAACGAAGAGTCGGCCACCGTGAATGCGGAACTCCAGAGCCGGGTTGATGAATTGTCCGATGCCAATGACGACATGAAAAACCTGTTGAATTCCACCCAGATCGGGACGATTTTTTTAGACATGGACATGAATATCCGGCGGTTCACCGACAGGGTCATCAGCCTGATTCCTTTGGCCGTGAGCGATATCGGCAGGCCGGTCAGCCATTTTGCCACCCAATTAAAAGAATT
>CAZAHK010000217.1:2339-6589 GCA_964484555.1 uncultured Desulfobacula sp. | reverse complement strand
TATGATGAAAATAAAAGCCGGTTCAATATCAGGGAGGATGGCACCAGCCTCAATGAACTCAGAATTCTCTGGAGCAATACCACCGGAGCCTCTACCACTGCAGCAACCCTGGGATATTATCCTTTGGATGATACCATCACCTATCCAACGTCGGATACCACTCCCATCCACGGGTTATTTGTCATAGATAATACAAACAACAAGATTGATTTTCAGGAAACCAATACGGCTGGAACAGCCACCATACTAACCGCCGTGATTTCAAGTGGAACATATAAGAATATAGCCGATCTTGAACTTGCTGTAGAAACGGCCATGAACAATGCTTCTGCAGCTTCCGGGAATATAGTGAACTATGATGTGGCATACAATAATGCCCTTGACCAGTTTGCAATCCAACAGACCAGTGGAACAGCCTTATCTGATTTTGATATTCTCTGGGCCACCGGTGACAACTGGGATGAGTCCATTGGCGAGACCTTGGGATATGATGTTTCTTTTGACGATGATTTGGGACTGGTTCATGTCAGTGATACCGCACCTGTGCTGATGACATTTGACGAGACCAATAATGCCATCGATTTTACGGAAATAAATCTGGATGGTTCTGTTACCGATAAGATCAGCATTCAAATCACCAGAGGGGATTATACGGATTTGAATGCGGTTGCAGCCGATATCCAGACCGCTTTGCGGGATGCCTCTCCCAATCAGGTAAACTATACGGTCGCCTATGATTTTACGTCAGGCTCATTTATGATAAAGGGCAGTGATGAAAATATAACCGGATTTGATTTGCTATGGAATTCCGGAGACAATACGGCCAATTCAGCCGCCGGGATGCTGGGCTTTGATCAAACATCGGATGATTCCGTGAGATTTTCAGAAAGTGATACGGAAATCATTAACCTTGTCATTGATGCATCCAATAATAAAATTGATTTTAAGGAAACAATAAAAGAAGGTAGCGGGGAGATTGCGACCAGTCTCACGGCATCGGTGCGTGCTAAAACCTATACCAGTTATGCCGACCTTGCCGGCCAGGTCGAAATTGCATTGGAAGCGGAATCCCAGCAGAATGGGAATGGAATAGATTATTCCGTGTCCTGGGATGATGTTACAAAAAAATTTACCATCAAAGAAAACGGAACCAAACTTGAAGCATTCAATCTCCAGTGGCAGACCGGTAAAAATGCCCCGCTTTCTGTTGGTGGGACGGGGCAGAGTATTGGAACCATACTGGGCTTTGATCCTTTGGACGATATTGAAACGCCTGTAAAAAGCAATTCGGAAACCGACTGGGGAATTTTTAATACATTGATTGATTTAAAAGGATATTTATCAGATAATGACAGGGACGGGATAGAACGATCCATTGGGCGCCTGGAATTGAATTTTGACAATATGACATCCCGAATTGTGGATGTGGGAATGAAATACATCCGGCTGGATGTGAGAGAGACCATTACCACCGAGATCCGTTTGAGTCTGAAAGAGCGAAAATCCATGATAGAAGATGCCGATATCATCGAATCTATTATGAATCTTAAAAATATTGAAGCCGCTTACCAGGCTGCCCTGACGTCCACGTCAAAGGTGCTGGGCCTGAGTCTGGTGGATTATCTGAGATAGGAACGCCCATATGCTTGTACTCAGCAGAAAACCGGGAGAAAAAATCAAAATCGGAAAAGATATTGTGATCAGTGTCATTAAGGCTGAGGGCGGGGCTGTCCGCATCGGTATTGAGGCTCCCCGGAATGTCACTGTGTTGAGAATGGAAGTGTTTGAAAAAATTCAGGAAGAAAACAGGGAATCGGCTGGCCAGGGGTTGGATAAACTGTCCGACGCCATTGCGCTTTTCCGGAATAAAAGATCAAAGGAGTCAAACGAGTGAAAATTTTAACCAGGCAATTTGGTGAGATTGAAGTGGATGATGCAAAAATATTGTTTATGCCTTATGGGTTGGCAGGATTTGAGGGGTTTGAAAAATTTGTTCTTCTGGAAAATCCCAAAACATCACCATTCTGCTGGTTCCAGTCCATTGAGGAACCCAATCTTTCCCTGATCGTCATGAATCCCTTTTTGTTTAAACCCGATTACCAGGTGGATCTGGATGAATTTATTAAGATCCTGAACTGGCAGGAGGTCACGGCAAAAGACCTGCTGATGTTCGTGGTGGTCAATGTCCGGGGGAGGGGACAGGGCCAAACCATCACCGCCAATCTCATAGGACCGTTGATTGTTAATCCGAAGAATAAAGAAGCGGCCCAGATCATCATTTCCGATACCGCTTACTCCCACCAGCACAACGTACTGGAGTCCCTGTAGACGGCAATGCGGAATCGGATGCTCACACAGACTGATCAAAGATAATGCCGCTCAATTCCTTCATGTTTTCCATGATTTTTACGAGTTCTTCAGAAGGGATCTGTTTGATCAGCTCATTGGTTTTCCGGTTTCTGATTTCCACGATAACCTGGCTGCCCAGGTCTTCACGCACGGAAAAACCCAGATGGGTCTGAAGATCATCCATATACTCGTTGAGCACTTCTGCCATTTCCCTGGCTTCTTTGGCATTCATCTCCTTTGAACGGTTTCCTTTTTCAACGGCCTGTAAGGCCTTGATAGTGTTTGTGCGGCCTGAAGAAGTCTCTGCCATCCCTCCGGGTCGGGTCAGGAATGAGTGATTGACCCTGGCCGATGTTTCTGTTGCATCGGCTGTCGGTATACTGGTGATATTCATGGAACCTCCTTTGTTAATTTTTTAAATTAATGACTTTGGAGCGGTTTCGGTGTGATGCCGAAGACCCGTAAGCGCTGATTGCTTTTCTGCCTTTGCTGATCTTTTGGATGCTCCTGCTGAGCCCGTCTTTGTGATGCTGTATCCGTGCTGCCAGGGTTTTATTCTGATGCAGAAGGACCCGGAGATGGTCAACCATGTCTGTTAGAGCCGGGTCTTGGGACAGGGCTTCATTTGTCTTCAATTGCGACATCAGATCTATCATGGCTTTTTCAAGTTCGCAAAAGCCCAGTCTGCGTTCATCCATCTGCTGTTCCAGATCCGGCAGCACCTTCGTATCAAATCCGGCCAGGTGTTTTTCCTGGAGGTCATCCATGTTTTCCAGTGCTTTTCTGATCTGATCAAATCCCATTTTTCATCCTTTTCATACTGAGAAGGTGCTGAACCGGCGGTTTTCAGCGCCGCCGTATCTAGGGGCCGCCTTCGGCTTCATGGTCCGGAGAACCGGATGGTTATTGCTGCCGGTTTTTCCCATGACATGGGTTTCCCATATTTCCTTTAACCTGGCAATATATTTTTCAGCCCGATCCAGAATAAGGGTATCATTGGTCAGGGAGACCTTTGGCAGTTCAGCCAGGATGGCGGTGTAAAGGCCTTTTAAGAACTGGGTGCCCTCATCGTTTGCTTCAGGTTTCAGCGATGCATTCTGTTCCGTAACAATGGCAATCACCTTGCTCAGATTCTCTCCCCGCTTCTGGATGTTCTTTTCCTGGATCCCCTGCCGGGTCAGTTCAATGCGGCTTAGTGCGCCCTTATAAAGCAGAAGGATCAGTTGTTCCGGATCCATTCCCTGATAATGGTTGGTCAGATATTCTTTTGCCTGGGCTGGTGCCATGGTTCATATCTCCTTTATTGTTTCTGATTAAGCGAGTCAATCATGGACTGTATATATGCGGATTGAGAATTTAACTCCCGGACATAGGTGTCCAGTCTCACAAAAGTGGCTGCCATGGTTTCATACCGTTTGTCCAGTTGCAGTGTGGCGGTTTCAATTCCCTTTTCCAGCCGGTCCATCCTGGTTTTTGCGTCGCTGATCTGGGTGGTTACCACGCCGGATGCGTTCACCATGTCCGTGATGCCGTTGTTGAGCAGGTCTCCCAGACCTGTCACTCCGGCTTCATCATCCCCGAGAAACAGGTTGAATACCGAATCCGGGTCTGATGCCAGGGCCTGGTCCAGAAGATTTTCATCCAGGGTCAGACTTCCGTTCCGATCCATGGTCAAGCCGATATCCGTCAGGTTTTTATAGGCAGAAGAAATACCCGTTTCAGTGGTGAACAGTGTCTGGAGCTCGCGGGACATGGTTTTGACGGTAAAGTCGTTTTCAAAGGGGTTTTCAGCCTTTTCTGCATTCTCCTTGGTTTCGGATTCTGCTTCTTCTCCCTTGACCAGTTTGATCAGGTCGTTGAAATGATTCATCAGGGACAGGATTTTTTCTTTGGCTGTATCG
>CAZAHK010000217.1:236-2329 GCA_964484555.1 uncultured Desulfobacula sp. | reverse complement strand
GAACGGCAACCGTGGTTTGTCCGGTTTTTTTCAGGTTAAGGGTCACACCGGGGATGACATCGCTGATGGCTTCATTGGATGGACGTTGGTAAGCAATGCCGTTTACCGTGAATTCAGCGTTCAAAGAATCTTTGCCTGCGCCGTCGACCTCTGTCATGGGCAGGTTCTGGATGGCGATGCGGTGGCGTTCCCCTGTGGCATTGGCGGTCAGGGTCAGGCGGAAGGGGTCAGTGCTGTCGCCGGTATCAATGAGGGCTGCCGTGACCCCGGGATTGCCGGCAGCACTGTTGATGGCATCCACGGTCTGTTCATAGGTGGCGCCCGGCGCCAGGCTGACATAAAGGGGGGTGTCACTGTCTGCCCGGGCAATGCTGAAGGTGGTGTCGGCCTTGATAAAATCAACCCCGGTCAGGCTGACCTGTTCATCTACACTGTTCCCGTCTCCTGCAGAAGACAACCGGATATAATATTGGCCGTTGTTTTCCGCCAGGGATGCACTGACCAGGGGGGTGCCGTCTTCACCGGCGTTGGCGGTCGAGGCATTGATGGCATCGGCAATCTGCTCCAGGCTCTGTCCGGCATCAACGGTTACTGAAAGGGTCTTTTGGTTTTCTGCTGCCCCATAAAGAATATCATAGGTCTGGGAATGGGTGGTGAGCGTTTCCGTGGGGTTGGTGATTCCGGTTTCCGGGGCCGTGTAGATCACGGCATCCCGGCTTGCCACCCCAACGGTCTGCCAGGAATTGTAACGGGCCTTCCGGGCGACTTCCAGCTCAAATCCGGCCCCTGCAACACCATCGCCTGCCATGGCAGAAACAATGGTATCATCGGAAACAGTCACCGATGTTTTTAAAAAATTGGATTTCAGGGACATCGGCATCAACACGGCGATCGTGGCACAGGGACAGGGCATCGGATTTCAGGGTAAACAGTTTTGCATTCACGCCGTTATATGCATTGATTTTTTTCTCAAGTTGTGTTTTCTGGGTTTCCTTGGCCTTTATGGCGGCCATGTCCACATCTTTGAGCTGGTCCAGAATGTTTTGAAGTTCAAGACCGGAACCCAGTCCCAGGGTAGTGATTGATCCTGTTGCCATAATTGTCTCCATTTAATTGATTATGAATATCTTATCGGATCATTTCATAAAAAACCTGAGAAAAAAAGCCCTGGAAAAAACTTTCCAGGGCTTTTGAGTCAGGTCCCAGGACCTGACGGTTAACGGGTTATCAGATCAAGGGCCTACTGGAGCAGGCTCATAACGATCTGGGCCGAGGCATTGGCCTGGCTCATGGCATAGGCGCCGGTCTGGGACAGGATCTGCAGCCTGCTGAAGTTCATGCTTTCTTCGGCAAAGTTAACGTTACGGATGGAACCTTCTGCGAACTCCACATTCACCTTGGTAGCGGTAATATTGGAAATGGTTGAGTTGAGCTGGTTCTGCACAGAACCCAAGTCCGCCTTGTTCTTATCCAGGTCTTTTAAGGCCGCATCAGCAATGGCAATGGCCTTTTGGGCATCTTCCTGGGTCAGAACGCTTAAGTTGGACAAGCGGTTGACCTCGGATTCCCCGACCTTTGCCGTGGCAAAATTGCTGGACGCATCATTGGGGGCCAGGACTGAGCCGGCTTTCATGATGGAACCGTTCTGCAGGGTCATGTCAGCGGTCAGGGTCACAGCCGCGCCTGTGACAATATCATTTTTCAGGACCGTGCCGGCCGTGTAACGGGTTCCGTCTGCCGTGGCAACATCCGTGGTCAGGTAGGTGCCTTCGGCAATGGTGGAGCCGGCAGCCAGTGTTGAACCTGCCTTGAGCATCATATCCGTTTCCGTGTCCACGGTTTCGTCATTGGCCAGGGTAATGGCTGCCCCGAAGGTGGATCCATCCGTGAGAACTGATCCGGCATTGATGGTGGAGCCGAGCCCCAGGGTCATATTCCCGGTCAGGGTCAGATTACCGTCCAGATTTGCCGTACCGCCGATGGTGGAGCCTTCGGTAAATTTCAGGGCAGCGGCGACCTTGAACTGGGATCCGGCCAGGATGTCTGCGTCACTGAGCAGGGTGACATTGTTGTTGTTCTTCACATCCGCACCC
>CAZAHK010000217.1:0-226 GCA_964484555.1 uncultured Desulfobacula sp. | reverse complement strand
CATCTGCTGATCCAGGGAGGCATCGGATTTCAATACAAAATCTGCTCCCACAGAAGAGCCGGTTTTAAGCACTGTATTGGCTCCAATTTTGGATCCGGCCATAAGGGTCATGTCTGTTGTTAAGGTTGAGTTTCCGCTGGATGTGATATCTGCACCGATGATACTTCCTTCCTTGAGGTTGGAGGCAGAAGAAACCAGGGAGCCTGATTTCAGGGTCATATCATTA
>CAZAHK010000216.1:0-6590 GCA_964484555.1 uncultured Desulfobacula sp. | reverse complement strand
GCCGTCGTGTTGGATGGCCCCGGCCGGACAGACACTCAGGCAATGGCTGCACAGGGTGCAGGCTTCGGGAAATACCGCCTTTGGCAGGCCGTTTTCTTCCCGCCACACGGCGGCGGCACAGTCTTTTACACAGAGCAGGCAACGAGTGCAGTCTTCCTGGATGATTTGAATTTTCATAGGGCTTTGATTCTTTTTCTGCTTCTCTTTTAAAAAATTAAAAGCTATTCTTTACCAGAATACTCCAAAAAATACAACCATTGGAAAAAACAGCCAAAAAAGGAGGGCATGATGATTGTCAAGGTCATGATTAAAAGGGAGGTCGCCCAGGGTAAGGAAAAAGATTTTTTTTCACAACTCAAAACCCTTCGCTTCCATGCCATGGATCAAAAGGGCTATATTTCCGGCGAAACCCTGATCAATACGGAAAATACCAACCTGGTTGTGGTCATCGGCACCTGGGAAACCATTGAAGACTGGAACGTCTGGAAAAAGAATGAAAAACGGATCAGACTGGATGCGGCTATCAATTCCCTTCTGGATCACCCGGCGGTTTATGAATCCTATGTGTTCAGCAAATACAGGGCTGCCGCAGAACAGGGGTTTCCGCCCCCGCTCCAGAAAATGGACCTGTGATCCTGCCTGCCATGAAACCCTCCTCAAAAAACAGGCTGACCTCTCAACAACAGGTTCTTTTCCCCGGCCCAAGCCTGTTTGATACCATTGCCCGGGCCGTCTGCCGGGCCGGAGTCCTCCCCAGAAAAGAATTGCACGAGGCCTGGGAAACGGCCCGGCGGGTCCGGCGGCGGTTCCGGGGAGGGCGAGTCCTGGACCTTGCCTGCGGCCACGGCCTTCTGGCCCATATCATGCTCATCCTGGACCAGACCTCGGAGACGGCCCTGGCCGTGGACAAAGCCATTCCTGAAAATGCCCGGAAACTGTCCGGGGCTTTGATGGAATCCTGGCCCCGGCTGAAAGACAGGATCATTTTTCAAGAGGCTTCCATAGAAGACATCACGGTATTGCCTGGGGACATCGTGGTTTCCGTCCATGCCTGTGGCCCCTTAACGGATCTGGTTCTGGACAAGGCCGTTGAACGGCATGCGCGGGTGGCGGTCCTGCCCTGCTGCCATGACGCAAAACGCTGTGCCCCGGACGGCCTGGAAGGCTGGATGGCCCCGGATCTGGCCATTGATGCGGCCCGGGCCCTGAGACTGAAATCCCTGGGCTACAAGATCCTGACCCAGACCATTCCCGGCACCATTACCCCCAAGAACCGCCTGCTCATGGGGGAATATCCGGCCCCCTAATTTGTTTCGCTTTCAATGACCGAGCGCACGGCGCAATAACGGTTCCTGCTGAGGCGGCCCAGGATCAGATTCCGGGTCGTTTCCGGGATCCCGAACCGCTGGGAAGCAGCCAGAATTGCATCTTCGAAAACCTCTGTATTTTCATGCAGATTCAATCTATCGGATATTCCATTTTTCGGCCGTTGGCAGGATGTCCGGAGTTATGCCCAGATCATAGGCCGTCAATGGCTTCAGGTTTTGAGCCAACGGTTCCAGATTCATACCTCCAGACAGGGTTTTCAATAATGCCCCTAAGAGTGCCCGGGTCCGGGGCGGGTAGTCGAGGCCGTATCGGACAATCTGTAAACGCTCCTTCTTTTTCAGGGATGCCAGGGCGGTCCCTATCTGTTTCACAGCGGTTTTTTTATCCAGATCCGGGATCTGTTTAAAATCTGGTAACTATTCAGCATTTTTCAGAAGCTGAACGGATTTTGTAGAAAATCATAGAATTTTGCCATTCAAAAAATCAACCGGATATAAAATCCGGAAGTTTTCCCTGGAACAAACCATTAAGCGCATTAGTTGATTTTATGCACTGTTTTCTGCAGGTCGAAAGGTAGCTTTGAATTCAGCAGAACATCAGAGCCCCTTTTAAGGATTGCAGTTCCCTTAAGTGGTGAGCATTAAACAATGCGTGCGGGCATTCGATTTTGAAATAGGGCTTCTAATGATCATGGCAAAGATAGGAGGATATCAGTCGGGCTCTTGCGATGTCAGCAAACGGTTCCAGCTTTTCATAAGCTTATTCGATAAAATTGAATATTGAGCCGCTGCTGAGGGGTTTGCCGACTTGGTCGTTAAAATGCTCTTGAACCCGATTATATGGAATCAGTTGATATTGAGAGAGATAAACTGCATGTGCCTTGAGGTTGGCCCCATATTGAACAGGGCGATTGACTCCTTCAGGAAATGGAGTGGTATACCTCTTTCCATTCTCATCCTGAAGCGTTTGAGCCCATTTTGTCCTCCGGTTTTTCTCCGGCTCGGATCTTTCTGCTTTTTGGGACGGTCGTTTGAGTCCTAATTTCTGAAAGAATTATTCAAAGTCTATAATCCTGGAAAAGATCCCCTTCTTTCAAAGGTCTCAGATTCTGGTATGGGGAATAAAGGCAATCATTTTAAGCTGTCGCCGGTGGTTAATACCACCTTTGGTGAAGGTCATTATTCGGGGGCAGTGCAATCATTTCCTTGCCAGCGCCAGGATATGACTTTTTCGTTCTCAAGTTCGAATGTGGTTTTGCAGTTCAGTTCAATATATTGATCCGGGATCCCGCCCACACGATTTTTATAAATCGTGTTTCCCACCAAGGTTTGGGTATAGGAAGGAGGTGAGCCGGGAAGGATCATATTCCGGGACGCCGAATAGACCAGAAATTTCCGGCCGCCGGTCTCATACGACTGCTGAGGCACGCCCCATTTTCTGACGAGGTCCAGTTCCGTGGCACCCACCCAGGAATTTAAAGCGTTTTCGTAGTTGGCTCTGGTGGCACAACCGGCTAAAAGGATCAGGGTGACAGTCAGTACAATAGCCTTTTTCATGGGTGCTCCTTAATCTGCGGATACGAATATACCGTAGCTTTTTATCAGAATTCGTCATCGTTGTAAAGATGTGTTCATTTGGGTTTCATTTTGGAATAAACCAGAGGCGGTGAAGTATCTTGAATTTAAAGTGAACCGGAGTTGGTGAAGATCTTGGAAGGGTTTGTATTTTTTTAGTTGATCAATCAACCATATGCAAAATTCACAATTCAAATCATATCTCATAACTACTACTTCTTATTGTTTAAATAGGGCATTTTTTCCGAATAAAAATTATTTTTTACTTGACAATGCAATCAGGCTGCGGCTATTTATCAGCTATGAAATAGATACAGAAAAAGGGCATATTTCATGAAGGGTTATCTTATTTTCTAAAGAGGAGAGGGTTGTATGTCATCAAACAAGTATTTTAAGCATGAAGGACCATGGTCGGATTCCAATGATCCCCTGATGTGTTCGGATACGGGGGATTGGCGAACCAAGCGGCCTGTCGTTGACAAGGACAAATGCATATTCTGCGGCTTTTGTGCGATCTACTGTCCGATTCAGGTGATGGAGATGGTTGAGGAGTCCTATTTTTCTCCCGACCTGGACTTTTGTAAGGGATGCGGGATCTGTGCCAAGGAATGTCCCAAAAATGCAATTTCCATGATGCCGGAGGGGGATTTTAAGAAATGATTACAAAAGCACAAAAAAAATCGCAGATCAAGGTTATCACAGGGAATGCCGCAGCCGCCATTGCTGCAAAACTTGCCCGGCCGGATGTGGTGGCAGCCTACCCGATTACTCCTCAAACCGAAGTGATTGAACAGATTTCCCAGTTTCATGCAAACGGGGAAATGGATTGCGAGCTGATTACCGTTGAAGGTGAAAACTCGGCTATGAATGCTGTGATGGCAGCCTCCCTTGCAGGCGGGAGAGTCTTTACCGCCACTTCTTCCTGGGGGCTTGTCTTTATGTACGATGCCGTTCTTGCTACTGCAGGGGCCAGGGCACCCGTTGTCATGGTGAACGTAAATCGTGAGACACCGGGGATTATAGCGGTGTCATCGGGCCAGCAGGACATGATCTCCACCCGGGATGCGGGATGGATCTTTTTGATTGCCGAAGATTGTCAGGAAGTTTTGGATCTGGTTCTCCAGGCTTACCGTCTGGCTGAGGATTACGATATCCAAGTGCCGGTGATGGTGCATTATGATGGATTCTACCTGTCCTATCTGTCTGAGGGAGTGGATGTGCCCTTCCAGGAAGATGTGGATCGCTTTTTATCCGTGTTAAAGACTCAGCCCGAGAGGACAAAGCTGTTACCCGGCGGACGGCTGGGCTGCGGTTCCCACGGCATCCTGGGGGGATATCTGGAGCTTCGGCACAAACATGTTTCTGCCATGGAAAGGGCCAAAGCCAAATTCCAGCAGATTGATAAAGAATATGAAGGGATTTTCGGCCGCAGTTATGGCGGTCTGGTGGAAGAATATCGGATGGACGATGCCGATGTGGTTCTGGTAGGTTCAGGCTCCATGTGCGGTACGATCAAGTCCGTCATTGACGAAAAGCGCGAGGAAGGCATCAAAGCCGGCCTTTTAAAAATGAGAATGTACAGGCCTTTTCCCAGCGAAGCCATGATTAAAGCGCTTAAAGGGAAAAAAGCCATTGGCGTGGTGGACAGAAGCCTTTGTTTCGGATTCAAGGGCGGCCCGATTTATACCGAACTCAAGGCCTTTGAAACAAGGCTGGGCGGTTCAAAGATGATCAGTTTTATCGACGGGATTGCAAATACGGACATCACAAAAATCAATGTGGCAACCATGATTGATATGACTTGTGATCTTGCTGCGGGCAAAAACGTTCGTGAAGTCACCTGGGTTTCATATCCTGAAGCCCAGGAAGAGGGAGGGCTTTAATATGACGGAAAAAAAGAAAGACAATCTGACTAAAGTGATGGATTATCTCAAACATGAGGACCCGTTTGCAAAAGGTGTGGCATTCTGTCCCGGCTGCGGTCTTGAGCTTTTATTGCGATTTATCCCCCAGGTCATGGGCAATGATATCGTTATTACCGGGACTCCGTCCTGTTCAGCACCGGTTCTCCTCGGTCAGAACAATCAATCCTGGCACAAACTGTCCTATTTCGGAACCTTGATGACCGGTGCTGCCGCCAATGCCACAGGCCTTGCCCGGTATTACCGGAAAGCCGGGATCAAGAATACGGTGATCTGTTTCAACGGGGATGGAACCGCGGCCGATATCGGGTTCGGGAACCTGTCCGGCGCAGCCGAAAGAAATGAGCCGTTTATCTATATCTGCTATGACAATGAAGGATATATGAATACCGGTATCCAGAAAAGTGGAACCACTCCCTTTGGCGCCACCACCACCACCACACCCTTTGGATCTGCTTCCAAAGGAAAGAACCTGAGGCGCATGAATCTGGCTCTGAAAATGGCCATGCACAAGATTCCCTATGCCGCAACAGCAACCCTGAGCGACCTTGACGATCTGGCTCAAAAACTTCTGAAGGCAAAGGAAGCTAAAAAAAGAGGCTTTGCCTTCCTTCATGTTTTTGCGCCCTGCACCACAGGCTGGGGATTTGCCCCGGAAAATACCATTGAGGTCTGCCGGAGAGCTGTAAAGACCAATTATTTCCCGCTTTGGGAAGCAGAAAACGGTAAAATCCGGATGACCAAAACCGTCAAAAAACCCAAGCCTGTATCCACCTATACCGAGCTGATCAAAAAATTCGCTCATCTGAGCGAAGAGGACCTTCAGATTCTTCAGGATGATGTGGATTATGAATACTGCATGTTGGGCGGGTTGAGTTTACTGGAAGGGGAATGTCGGCTTCCGGCATCTTTAGAAGATTAAAGGAGGAAATGCAAAATGAGTGAAGTCAGATTTCATGGTAGAGGGGGGCAGGGGGTCGTCACCACCTCAAAAATTCTTGCCAATGCATTTGCCAGGACCGGACGGTTCGGTGCCAGTTTTCCCATGTTCGGATTTGAAAGAAGGGGCGCACCGGTGACAGCCTTTGGAAGATTTTCCGATAAACCGGTCAGAGAGAAAACCCAGATTTACAACCCGGATATTATTGTGGTGCTGGATCCGAGTCAGAAAAATTCTCCTGCCGTGTTTCAGGGATTGTTGCCGGGCGGCATGATGCTTCTGAATGACGCCGACAATAAGGTCGGCGTTTCCCACGAGAATTTGAGAAAACTCGGGATCATCAATGCCAACAAAATTGCCGTGGAAGAAATCGGCCTGTCCATACCCAATACGGTCGTGGTCGGGGCCTTCGCCAAGATGTCGGGGCTATTGGATATTGAACCGTGCTGTGAAGCCCTGGAAGATTATTTTTCAGGGAAAAAGCTTGCCGCTAATATTGTATGTGCCAGAAGAGGGTTTGAAGAAGTTGAATTATTTGATCTTTAATGCCAGGGGATAATGAAGATCAATAAAGGGATAACTTTAATTTTATAAAGGAGTTCTTATGCCTAGATGGGGAATGGTAATTGACGTTAAAAGGTGTATTGCCTGCTGGGGTTGCACCATTGCATGTAAGGAGGAGCATTTTCTTCCTCCCGGGGTATTCTTTAACAGGGTACTCATTGGAGAAACCGGAAAATTTCCGTCATCCAGCAAACTGATTTATCCGATTCTTTGCAACCACTGCTCCGATGCAGCCTGTGTGGAGGCCTGTCCTACCGGAGC
>CAZAHK010000215.1:0-6622 GCA_964484555.1 uncultured Desulfobacula sp. | reverse complement strand
TGATATTTTCATCGGTCTTCCCGTCAAACCAGTTCCGGATAAACACCTCATTTCCTTGGGCAAGGATCCTTTCAACGGCCTTATCAATATCTTTGACATAAAAAGGGGCAAGCCTGTTATCAACGGTGTTATGTGAAAGGATCTTCTTATATCGGGTGCTGAACCCTTTATCGATAAGATAGGCGGTTTCAATACACCGCCCCATGAAGCTTGAATACAGTTTTGGCAATAGGTCGGGCCGAAGTGCCCGGCCAAAGTCATGGGCATAGGTTTTTCCGGCCTCGGTTAATTCCATAAACGGTTCCATCCTGACCTGGGTTGAAAAAAGCCGTTCGGAATGGCGGATAATCAGTCCTATCTTTTGGATTCCCTGATCCAGGAGGGAATTGACGACGGTCAGAGTCTGGTCTGCTTTGAGCGTATGCGTTCTCATGGTCTTCCTTAAAACCCCGTGAAGGGGCCATGTTTTTGTTGAATAGATTTCATACTCTATGCTATATGACCTGTCAAGTTTGGGATATTTCTGTAAGGGAATCATGACCATGAAAAAAAAAATCAGCATCATCGGCGTACCCATGGATTTCGGGCAATTGCTCCGGGGAGTGGATATGGGACCGGCCGCCGTCCGTTATACCGGACTGATCCCAAGGCTCAGGGCGCTGGGACATGAGGTACTCGATACCGGGAATGTCAGGATTCCCATCCGGGACCATGAGGCGACCACGGACTGGAAAGCTGGCAAAGAAATTGAAGAGAAATTTATAAAGGAAATTACCGAGATTTGTGAGGCCATCTATACGGCCGGAAAGGAAGCCGTGGACAAGGGGCGGTTCCCTTTGTTTATCGGGGGAGATCATTCCATTGCCGTCGGCACCGTGGCCTCTGTGGCGGACGGTGACCCCATGGGACTGATATGGCTGGATGCCCATGCGGATTTTAATACGCCGGAAACCTCCCCCAGCGGAAATATCCATGGGATGCCTCTGGCCGCCCTCATCGGGGAAGGCTATGAATCCCTCATCAATGTGGGCCGGCCGGGGGCTAAAATCCTTCCGGAAAACATTGTCATGATCGGGCAGAGGGATCTGGATCCAAAAGAAAAACAAAGGTTAAAAAAATCCGGTATCACCGTCTTTACCATGCGGGATATTGATGAACAGGGAATCAATTCCATTGCCAATAAGGCCCTGATGAAATTTGTCCATTTAAAGAGAATCCATCTGACCATGGACATGGATGCCCTGGACCCCGTAGAGGCCCCCGGCGTCGGAACCCCTGTACCGGGAGGGATTTCCTATCGGGAGGCCCATCTTTTAATGGAAATCCTGGCCGACTCAGGGAAAATTACCTCCATGGATCTGGTGGAAATCAACCCCGTTCTTGATATTGCCAATAAAACCGCAGAGCTTGCCGTTGAATTGACCCTGTCTGCCCTTGGAAAGAGCATTTTGTGAGTCTTGGCGAATATATCGGGTCCCTTAAAAAATACAAGGGATTTCTTGGAGATATTGTCTGTCATAAAACCATCCCTTCCAAAGAGGCGGACTATGCGTTGAATGTTCCCGGGTTTAAGAACAACCTGGCCCCTCTTTTAAAATTTCTCGGTATTAAAAAATTATACCGTCATCAGGAAACAGCCATAGCGCTTATTGAGAAAGGAATTCATACCGTTATCGCCACACCTACGGCCAGCGGTAAAAGCCTGATTTATAACCTGCCTGTGATGGACAGGCTCATGGAAGATCCGGAAGCCTGTGCCCTCTATCTTTTTCCGTTAAAGGCCCTGGCAAGGGATCAGCTCAATACCGTCCAACACCTGTTGAGGGCCGCAGGTTCGGTTCAGCCGGATAGCCCGGAGCTGAAGGCTGCGGTCTATGACGGGGATATCAGTGCCTATCAAAAGGCAAAGATCAGGAAGGCCCCTCCCCATATCCTTTTGTCCAACCCTGAAATGCTCCATCTGTCCATGCTGGCCCATCATCATTTGTGGGAGGGGTTTTTCAGGAATTTACGGTTTGTGGTGATTGACGAGGTTCATACCTACAGGGGGGTCATGGGTTCCCATATGGCCTGGGTATTTCGAAGGCTTCAACGGATCTGCCGGTATTACGGGTCAGCCCCTGTTTTTATCTTCTGTTCCGCCACCATTGCCAATCCGAAGAGCCTGTGTGAGAAACTGACAGGGCTTGAGGTTTCTGTTGTGGATGAATCTTCGGCGCCGGCCGGGAAAAAGGAAGTCATCCTCATGCGGGGGCTTGAAGGGGCTGCCAATACCGCCATTGCCCTCATCCATGCCGCAGCCCACCGGAATTTAAGAACCATCTGCTATACCCAGTCCCGGAAGATCACGGAACTCATCGCCATCTGGGCTTCTCAGCGGGCCTCCGGTTTTTCCGATCGGATCAGCGCCTACAGGGCCGGATTCCTGCCCGAGGAACGGCGCCTCATTGAAGAACGGCTTTCCACGGGCGAGCTTCTGGCCGTCATTTCCACCAGTGCCCTGGAGCTTGGCATCGACATCGGCAATCTGGATATCTGCATCCTGGTCGGGTATCCGGGGACCATCATGTCCACCTGGCAGAGAGCCGGCCGGGTGGGGCGGGATGGGAAAGATTCCGCCCTGATCCTCATTGCCCATGAAGATGCTCTGGACCAGTATTTTATCCAGCATCCGGATATTTTTTTCAATATGCCGCCGGAAAAGGCCGTCATTAATCCTTACAATAAGGTTGTCCTGGGCCGGCACCTTGAATGCGCGGCCGCAGAACTGAGCCTTCACCGCACCGAAGGCTTTCTTTGCCATGAAACGGTTCAAAACGCCCTGGCCGGGCTTGAACAGGATGCAAAGCTCTTGAGAAGCCGGGATGGAGATTTCTGGCATGCGGCTCGAAAGGCCCCCCACCGGGAAGTGAACCTGAGAGGGACAGGAAAGAGCCTGCCTATTTTTATAGAAAACACAAAACAAAACCTTGGAGAAATCGACCGGCACCGGTCCTATTTTGAAACCCATGAGGGCGCGGTGTATCTTCACCGGGGAGACTCCTATGTCATCACTCTTTTTGATCATGAGGCCGGGGTGATTGAGGCCAAACGGCAGGATGTCCGTTATTTTACCAGAGCCAGATCATCCAAATCCACCAGCATCATCAAACAGTTGAGATCGTTTTTTGTAAAAGGAACCCAGGTGGGCTACGGCATCCTGAAGATCACCGAGCAGGTGACGGGATACGAAAAAAAACAGATTTCAAGCCGGAAATCCATGGGCATTTTTCCCCTGGATCTGCCGAAACTGGAATTCGAAACCGAGGGCCTCTGGATTGAAATTCCGGATCAGATCCGGGATGAGATCGAAACGGAAAGGCTGCATTTCATGGGAGGGATTCATGCCCTTGAGCATGCGGCCATCGGGATCATGCCGCTGTTGGTCATGACGGATCGCAACGATCTGGGCGGGATTTCCACTCCCTATCATCCCCAGGTGGGCAAAGCCGCCGTCTTTATTTACGACGGGGTTCCCGGGGGATTGGGATTGACGGAACAGGCCTTTAACGATGCCGGATCACTCCTGGAAAAAACCTTTGACACCATCTCCGGCTGCCCCTGCGAGACCGGCTGCCCCGCTTGTGTGCATTCCCCCAAATGCGGTTCGGGCAACCGGCCCATTGACAAGGGGTCGGCCCTGAAGATCCTTGAAAAGATATTGAGCATGGAACGACCGGAAGAATCCTATGAAGTCCGGGAATCCGTCCCGGAATTTAAGGCTGAACCGATTTCAGAACCTGAATCCGATAAACGAGCTGTGCCGGATTTACGATACGGGGTTCTGGATATTGAAACCCGGCGGTCGGCAGAACAAGTCGGGGGCTGGAACCGGGCCGAGAAAATGGGAGTCAGTTGCGCCATCCTCTATGATTCCCAAAAAGATTCCTATCAGGAATATTTTCAGGAAGATATTGAACGGCTATGCCAAGATCTGACCCGATTTGACCTCATTGTGGGGTTTAATATCATCCCTTTCGACTACAAGGTATTGTCCGGGCTTTCGGATTTTAATTTTTCGTCCCTTCCCACCCTGGATATCCTCCTAAAAATTCATGAAAGGCTTGGATACAGGCTTTCCCTTGATCACCTGGCGTCTGAGACCCTGGGGTGCCAAAAAAGTGCAGACGGGCTTATGGCCCTCAAATGGTGGGAACAGGGCGAAATAGACAAGATTGTCGCCTATTGCCGCCAGGATGTCCAGGTCACAAAGGATTTGTATCTGTTTGGAAAACAAAACCGGTTTCTATTGTTTAAAAACAAGGCCGGTCATGGGGTCAGAATACCGGTGGACTGGTAAGAACTTTAAAAACTTGTTGATTTCAGGGGCTATCTTTACTATAGGGGATAAACATCCGGGTCATGGAAATTTAACTTTTGAATATGTGAAATAAGGATTTGTTAAGGGGTATAAAATGAAATGCCATATCATTTTCACTATGTTTTTTTTGTTTTGGTTGGGTCTTGCAGGTCAAAGTTTTGCAGAAGAAAAGAAGTATGTAGGCGCCAAAGCGTGCATGGCATGTCATGAAAAGGAATATTCAAATTATATGAATTTTGCCAAGAAGGCGAGATCCTTTGAGAGTATTAAAAAAATGGAGGCAAAGCTGACACCGGAAGAATACCGGGGCTGCTTTGAATGCCATACCACCGGTTACGGCAAGCCGGGCGGGTTTGAATCCGAAGAAAAAACCCCGGATCTGAAAGATGCGGGCTGCGAAGTCTGCCATGGTCCCGGAAGTCTGCATATTGATGGCGGTGATCCGGAAAATATCATCCGGGACGTCACCATGGAAAATTGTAATACCTGTCACAACACGGACAGGATTGAAGCCTTTGATTTCAAGCCCCTTTTATTCGGCGGGGCCCATTAAGCGTCCGGAGGGTCATACGAAAATGTTTGATACGGTCATTAACGCCATAAATCGGCGGTTGTGGTTGAGAATTCTCCTTCCTTTGTCGGTCATTGTGGTGGTCGTTGTTGCAGCCAATATCGGATATAATATGGTATATCAGGTGAAATCCGGTGAGGCCCAATTGCATTCCCAGAATCGGATGCTGGCCCTTGCCGTGAAAGGCGGGATGATAGACGCTCTTTCCATCGGAGACAATGATACGGTCAGACTCCAGTTCAAGCGCCTGGGGGAACAGATCCGTGATCTTAAGGTGTTTGTCTATGATTTTCAGGGACTTGTCTCTTTCAGCACTGATAGTATAACCCTGGGAAAAAAAATTCAGGATATCATAGGTGAGGCGTCATCAAAGGACATTGCCGCCATGATGGAAAGCGGCAAGGCATCGGAAAAATCTTTTCGCGTTTCCATGGAAGGGGAGTCCTTTTTGCTGGAAAACAACCCCATCCTGAATGAGAAAAAATGCTTTCACTGTCACGGCGATAAACGCAAGGTTCTCGGTGGGATATCCGTGGTTTCTGCGGATTCCTCGATTTATGAAACCGTGGGCAAGGCAAGACAGGCCAGTCTATTGATCGGAATTGCAGGGCTTGCTGTCATCATTCTGTTTATCTGGTTGTTTTTCCATTTTCTGGTCAATAAAAAGATCAGAATGGTTCTGGATGCCACCCATGATATGCGAAGAAAAGATTTTTCAAAAGCCTATGAGATCCGGAAAGGGGATGAGATCAATCATATCCTTTCCCGCATCAACCTGGTGACCCAGGATTTAAGGCAGACCTTTAAACAATTCTCGGATGATTCAGACACCATATTCCATTCTGCTTCGGAATTGAGTCTGATTTCCAAAGACTTGAATTCAGCCAGTGCGGACGCTTCCCAAAAGGCAACAACGGTTTCTTCGGCATCGGAAGAAATGAGCATTAATAACCGGTCCATTGCCGCGTCCATGGGACAGGCTACCGATTCCCTCAATGCCGTTGCATCGGCCATTGAACAAATGAGTGCCACCGTCGGTGAGATCGCCAGGAATGTCAGTGCCACCAAGGAAATAACGGAACAGGTGGCCCAGGGCTTTGATATGATCACAGGGGTTGTGGATGAGCTGGGAAAACGCGCCAATGATGTGGATCTTGTGACTGATGAAATCCGGGCCATTTCAGAACAGGTGGGTATGCTGGCCCTGAATGCCAAGATTGAAGCGGCAAGGGCTGGAGCTGCCGGCAAGGGATTTGCCGTTGTGGCCCGGGAGATTACGGAACTTGCCGATGAAACCAATAAATCCACCCTTGAGGCCGATGAAAAATTAAGGTGGATCAAGGAAAAGTCAAAGGAAGTCGTTGAGAAGGTGGCCGGGCTTACGGCCGTTGTAAAGGAATCCGAGCAGGCCATTGCCGGTATTTCTGCGGCCGTGGAGGAGCAAAATACCACCACCCGCGAAATTGCCAAAAATATTACCGATGTCTCTGCGGACATATCAGAGGTGAATACCAGTGTGGCTCAGGGGGTCCTGGTGGCGGCTGAAATTGCAAAAGACATTACCCTGGTCGAAGAAGGGGCAAAGAAGGTGAGATCCGGTAGCGGCCGGCTCAATGATAATGCCGCGCGCCTTTCATCCATGGCTGAGAATTTCAGGGAAATTATAAAGCAATTCAAGGTCTGATTTGACT
>CAZAHK010000214.1:0-6639 GCA_964484555.1 uncultured Desulfobacula sp. | reverse complement strand
CCTACCCTGTTTAATGAAAATATTATTTGCTGAAATTCTAAAAAAAAGGAGTTTTCTGTATTGAAAAAAGCATTGAAAAAAGATGCAAATGGAACAATTCGATTTGCCAGGCTATGGTGTTTCATATAAATTACCATTAAGCTGGTTTTAATTATAAGCCATTATTTAATAATGTAAACCATCGGGGTCAGGCTTGGCCGTTATTGAGTTTTTCCACCTTGGCGGGGTCGATATCAATGCCCAGCACCTGAAAGCCCACGCAGTTGTAGCTCAGCATCAGGCAGGCCTACATAGCCCAGGCCGACAATCATGAATTTCATAGCCTTTGGCCAGCAGGAGTTCGGCAAGATAGGTGCCGTCCTGTCCGGTGATGAGTGCTTTTTTCATATTTTTTAACTCTGCTAAGTTATAGATGCCTTTGCAGCCGGTTTGACATTTCCAAGTCCGCTCATACCCGCCATCTGATTCACCGTTGCCCGGCGCAGGTGTTCGATCCGTTTGAGGGAATAATGGCTGATGGTGCCGTGATAGCCGTCCTTGATCATGACCAGGGTGCCGTAGACATGATGGCTCCGGGTGTCGGTCAGCGGCAGTTCCAGCCGGTAGAGAAACCGGCTGCATGAGTCATTGGACGGTTCAAAACCCGGCCGCAGCCATTTAAAGTCCGAAGGGGTTTCCCTCAGGCAGATGCTGCTCATTTCCAATGGGGTGATCCGGCGGTTGCCGGCGTTTTCAGGGGGATTTTCATGGGTGAAAGATCCTGATGTCCAGCCGTTGCCGAGGTAGAGCATGCATTGGTCCACCTCCAGCAGGGCAAAGACCTTTTCCATGCCGGCCCACACTTCTTCTATGGTGACGGCCCGGGAAATCCGGAACAACTGGCTTAAAAAACTGCGGCGTTCCCGGGAGATACCGGTTTCTTCGGTCAGGTCCTTCATCCAAGTATAAAGCTGCTGGGAGCTGATATAATCAAAATATCCCAGCCTGCGGACAAAGAGAACAGCCCCTGCCACCAGCAGGAGCAGGATGAGCAGCCGTGATGTGTCCGTGGCGGGGATAAAACTGAAAGCCGTCAGGGTGAGGACAAAGGCCGTGAATATACCCATCCCGCCGATCCTGGGGATGGGCGTCCTGTGCATCTTCCGGCCGCCGGGAAGGTCCATGGCCCCCCACCGTCTGCCCATAACCCGGGCCAGGGGCGTGATGCAAAAGGAAAGGAACAGGGCCAGGACAAATGCAAATAGAATGGTTGTCATAATGCTTTTTCATCTATTTTTTGTGCGGTTTCTGCCATGATTAAAATCCTTGTTTTAAGGGGGGGGGCAGCTCATTGTCCTCTAAGCAGTCGCCCAATCTTCGACTTTCAATTTGCCGATCCGACCAAATTCTTTTACATTATGAGTTACCAGTATGAGTTTGTTTGTCATGGCAATAGATGCGATCTGGGTGTCTCTTTCACTGATCACCCTGCCTTCTCTTTCAAGTGGTTCAAGGATTACTTTATCACCCTTTTTGCTGATCTTTACCTCATTTCCCCTGAAACGGAACTCTTTAGGTATACGAACCGCTTGTGAGCGGCCATTTTGAAATATCAACCTATGGCGGGTCTGGTTTCCCTGCCGATGCCGTGGTATTCAAAACCATATTCCCCCAGTTCTTCCGGGTCATACTGGTTTCTGCCGTCAAAGATGATTTTTTCCTTTAGAAGCAGGCTGATCCGGTTGAAATCCGGCCGGCGGAAAGCCTTCCACTCGGTCACCAGAATCAGGGCATCGGCGTTTTCCAGGGCCTGGTATTGATCTTTGGCCAGGACGAGCCGGCCATCATTCTGCCATGCTTCAGGCAGTTCCCTGGCCGTCTGGGCCAAGGCCACCGGGTCGTAGGCCTGTATGACGGCGTTGGCCAGGATCAAGTCGTTTAAAAGCACAAGGGAAGCCGCTTCTCTCATGTCATCGGTTCCCGGTTTGAAGGACAGGCCCCAGACTGCAAAGGTCCGGCCCGTCAAATCATTGCCGAACCGCTGACGGATTTTTTCTGCCAGGACCTTTTTCTGCTGATTGTTCCGTTCTTCCACTGCCTCCAGGATGGCAGGGGAGAATCCGATGTCCCGGGAGGTTTTGATCAGGGCCTTGACATCCTTGGGAAAGCAGGAGCCGCCGTACCCGCAGCCGGGATAAATAAACGAATATCCGATGCGGGTATCAGATCCGATTCCTTTTCTGACATTCTCCACATCAACCCCTAACCGCTCACAGATATTGGCGATTTCATTCATAAAGGATATCTTGGTGGCCAGCATGGCATTGGCTGCATATTTGGTCATTTCCGCATCCCGGATATTCATGAGGATCATTTTGTTCCGGTTCATGGAAAAGGGGGCATAGAGCCGGCTCATGATTTTGGCGGCCCGCTCTGAATTGACGCCCACAATGATCCGGTCCGGTTTAAGGAAATCATTAATGGCGGCCCCCTCTTTGAGGAATTCCGGGTTGGACACCACATCAAAGCTGTGATGGGCCCCACGCTGGTCTAGTTCTTCCTGTACCGCCCGGGCCACCTGGTCGGCGGTGCCTACGGGTACGGTGGATTTGTTGACGATGACGGCATAATCATTCATGTTCCGGCCGATCTGGCGGGCCACCTGAAGCACGTATTGCAGGTCGGCAGATCCGTCTTCCCCCGGCGGAGTGCCCACGGCAATGAAGAAAATCTGACAGCCTTGAGTCGCTTCGGCCAGATCGGAAGAAAAGGTCAGGGTGCCGTCTGCCGTGTTTTCTTTGACCAGCTTTTCAAGGCCGGGTTCATAAATGGGCAGAATTCCCTTTTTCAGGTTGCTGACCTTTTGTTCATCAATGTCCACACAGCTAACATGGCTGCCCATTTCGGCAAAGCATGTTCCTGTCACAAGTCCCACATATCCGGTTCCGATAATCGTCAATTTCATGATGTTTATTCTGTCTGTTTGTTTTGGGTTTCAGGTTTGATGGCGGTCAGAACGGTTTCGCGCTGCCGGTATTCGGCTTTGTCCGGGGCCAGCTTCAGGGCGGTCCGGATATGGGCCAGGGCTTCCGGGAAACGCCCGGCCTGCTGGCAGGCCCGGGCCAGGTTAAACGCATAGGCGGCCTGGTCGGGTTTCAGGTCAAAGGCGCGTTTCCAGTCCAGAGCGGCGTCATTGTATTTTTTCTGGGACCATCTGATCCAGGCCCGGTGGTCGAAAAGCCAGGGTTGTTCTTTGGGGGCATAGCGGATGGCCAGGGTTGCGGCTTCTTCAGCACCGGCATATTTTTTCTGGCGGTTAAGGGCCTGGGAAAGCAGCAAATGATAGGTGCTGTTTTCCCGGTCCAGGACGGCGGCTTTCTGGGCCGCCAATTCCATCTGATCCCAGTCATTTTCTATTTCAGCGATCTTTGCCAGGAGATACTGGGCCCGGGCATGGGGGGTCTGGGCTGTGAGGCGCAGCAGCCGGGATTTTGCCACGGTATATTGCTTCAGGTCCATAAAGGCTTCGGCAATGCCGATATCCAGGTCCGGCAGAGGATAGGCCCGGGTGGTTTCCAGTTTCATGGCAAAGCGGATAAAGGCATCGATCTGTTTTTCCGCCTTGTGGATGTTGTAGATCTGTTGGACAGCGGTGTCCGGCTTTTCGGCTGCGTTCAGCACCCGTTCAAACCAGGGCAGGCTGTCGGCCGGTTGCCCGGCTTTCAGATACAGGCGGCCCATGTGCAGATAATCGCTGGCCGGGTCTTAATGAATTTCGGGGGTAAAAAACGGGACATGGTAAATTCTCCTTTTTCTATTTATGTTAATAGGTGCTTATATCCATTTTCTATTTCCTGATGCTGTCGGGATTTTATGCAAAATCCGTTCCGGGTTTTCCTGTAATATTTTTCCGGCCTTGTCCGGGCCAATGAGTTTGATCAGTTTTTTCCGGGCATTTTTCATCTGATATCGCCGTCCCGGGTGGATGTCGGAGCCCAGACAAAAGACCTGGTCCCTGCGGATCATGGAAACGGCGGCTTTCATGGCTTCTTTGCCGAAATCCCCGGTCAGGCTGCCGGCGGTAACCTGGATGGAGGCTCCGGCCGCTACAAGTTCCGCGGTCAGTTCAGGCCGGCCGGCCAGCATGGGATTTCTTTCTCCATGGGCAATGAGGGGGATAACCCCCCGGTTGGAAAGCCCGAGAATGATCCGGACAACGGCTTCGGGCATGAATACGGGCGGCAGCTCCACCAGCAGAAAGGACCCGGTCTGATTCAGGGTGAGAATTCTGCCCAGGTTGAGGTCCGTAATCAGATCCGGGGTGAGCCGGACTTCGGCGCCGGGTAGAATCCGGACCGGCAGGTTCCTGTCATGGACCATGTGGGACAGGTCCCGGCAGGCCTGGAGGATATGGGATTTTTTGCAATTGAATACACCGTCATTGCAATGGGGGGTGGCAATGATGGTGTCAACGTCATTCTCTATTGCCATCCGGATCAGGGCCAGGGCGTCTTTTGTTGTGCCGGGGCCGTCGTCCAGTCCCGGCAGAATATGGGCATGGGTATCAATCATGGGTAAGTTTTTGCCTCCTTGTGCAGGGCGGAATCTACATACCGGGCAAGAATTTCCGCGCTGGCCCGGGGGGGCCGGACCGAAAGAAAATTGTCCACAATGGCATGGGCGCATTCATGGGCCAGCATTCCGGCCTTCAGATCCTTCACGTTCATATAGATGGTATTATATTCAAAAATATACCAGGCCCTGAGTCTGGCCTGCTTTTTATAAATCTGGAAATAGGCCTCGTGCAGCGCTTCTGCACTGGGATACAGATTCACCATCACCTGGATGGGTTTTCTCATGTCTAAAATAAGCTGGACTTTCTCAAACAGGGCATCCAGTTTCTTTTTCAGGGCATCTCCGGTATTTTCTCCGGTGTGGCTGCTGGTGAAAAATCCGGAAACACCTGTTTCTACTGCAAATTCAATATTCCGGTCAAATTGTTCAAGATCCTCGGGGGACTGGTACCGGACCGTCAGATATTTGGTGTTAAAGACCGACCATGGTTCTGCCTCAGCCGGGGCCCACACCAGCCCCACCAGGCAGGCAACCCATATTGCCAGGCAGACGGATCGCTCCCGGTTTCTATGGCCGGGCTGAATCACAGGATAAAACGGGATTCGATTTTATGTTTAAGGCTGTGGATGTCCTGGCGCAGACTCTCCGGCAGGTCCGGGTGATTCGAGAAAACAGCCACATCCTCCCGGATGTCCGACAGGTTACGGTTCAATTCAGTGATCATGGTATTCAGGGCCGTGACCATTTCCTGGAACTGGTCCCCCTGGCGGATATGTATCCGGTGTTTCAGATCTCCGGCGGCAACCCGGTCAATGTCTTTTTCAAACCGGTACATGGGCCCGGCTATTTTATGGGAAACCACCAGGGTCACCAGAACCACGATAATGCCCAGGACCAGAGTGGTGATGATGGTGGTGAAAATCACGGAGGGCAGAATGGCCAGGGCAGTGCTTTGGATGACCAGTTTTGAATTGACAAAGGCAGAGGTTAATGTTCCCTGGGTATTGAACATGATCAGGCCTATGGAAATAGCCCCGCCCAGCAGAAGGATCAAAAGAAACCGGATGATAAAGCGGGTCTGAAAATCTTTTTTGATATAGATCTGTTTTCGTTTAAACCTCGGAGAGGGGGCGTTTTTGTTCGGCATCGGAAATATCCTTATATATTATCAGGGCAGGTCGAACCCGGCGGTGTTAATGCGGATATCCGCTTTTTCCCGGAGATCCAGGGCCCATTGCTCCAGCTTTTCTTCAATCTTTTTCGAGGTCAGAATCGTGCGGATCTTCTCTCTGGCTTCTTCCGGAGGGGTATCAAACCGGTCCTTATTTTCCGTATAATACCGGGTAATTTCATCTTCTGTGACCAGGACGTGCTGTTTGAGTTCCTGGGATTTGAGATCCATCAGGTTCCGGATCAGGGTGGATTCCCAGTAGGTTTGAATGGTCATGACAAATTCATTTTTCCGGTCCAGCTTCAGACGGGCTGCCTCCTGAATCATCAACTGCCGGCGAATCAGGTATTGAACAAAGTCGTCACGGCTCTGTTCGGTGATCTCCAGCTCCGGGTCTGCATAGGCCGAAAATTTGAGCATCTCATTGAATTCCGGCAAGGTGATGGCGCTGTCGTTGACTTGCAGCACAATCGTTTCGGATTCCGGCGGGGTATTGGCGGTACACCCGGCTCCCAGCAATAAAAGAGCGAGCAGAAGAAAAAATCGGGTTGATAGATTGAAAACAGATGGTTTCATGCAAATCCTTTCCGATTTGATTAATAAATTTGGAAAAATAAACAAGGTTTTTTAATTACAAGCGTGACCGGATTTAGACAGGTGTGAAATAAATGTGCTATTTTGTGTAAAAGATTGCCATGATTATGGTAATCTTTTCTATAGTATGGTATCGAAATCCCGGGCATAGCTCCGCACTGTCGCTTACAGAGTAAAATAACCTTTCATGTGGATTCTATATACAGGGGTTATCTGAGTAAATCAATCAGGGTAAACCCTGAATTTTATTTAAATTTTTTTTGTCGGGAACCCCCAGGTTGCATAATTTATCTTTTTTAAAACGGCAAAGCAAGGGAATG
>CAZAHK010000213.1:0-6660 GCA_964484555.1 uncultured Desulfobacula sp. | reverse complement strand
CCGGTTCCGGAACCGGGAACCATGTTTCTCCTGGGCTTCGGGCTCATCGGAATAGCCGGTATCGGCAGGAAAAAACTTAAAAAATAATCCCATCCGATAAACAATCTTAAAAGAGCCAGGGCCGGTTATCCGGCCCTGGCTCTTTTGGTTTTACGGCTTTTTTGAACTTAATTCCGGGAAATCCGGATAGAAAAATTCATAGGCTCCGGGGCCGGTTCCCCGGTCCTGTTTTTTGACCTCATTTTCCCTCAATTCGATTCTCCGGATCTTGCCCGAGATGGTTTTGGGGACCTGGTCCACAAATTCAATGATCCTGGGAATCTTAAACTTGGCCAGGATCCGGATGGTATGCCGGAACAATTCCAGGGCCAGTTCCCTTGAGGGTTTAAACTCCGGGTTTAGAATCACATAGGCCTTGACCAGTTGATGCCTTTTGGGGTCAGGAGCTCCGATGACGGCGGCTTCAGCCACGGAGGGATGCTCCACCAGGGCACTTTCCACCTCAAAGGGGCCGATGCGGTAATCCGAGGACTTGATGACATCATCGGACCTGCCCACAAACCACCAGTATCCGTCTTCATCCATGGAAGCCCGGTCACCGGTGTAATAATAGTTGTCCCTGAAGACCTCGGCCATTTTTTCCGGGTTGCCGATATATCCCGTAAAAAGTCCCATGGGCCGCCATCGGTCCAGGCGGATGACAATATTTCCGGGTTCGTTCGGAACCGATATTTCCCTGCCGTCATCATCCACCAGAACCACATCATACATAAAGGAAGGATAGCCAAAGGACCCGCTTTTCATCTTTCCGGTCATCCAGGGCGGATTCCCGATCATGGCCGTTGATTCGGTCTGGCCGTAAAAATCCCGGATTTCCGTTCCCGTGTGCTTTTTCCACTGGGTGATCACTTCGGGGTTCAAGGGTTCCCCGGCGCCGACGGACTGCCGGAGGGAGGACAGGTCGTATCTGGAGATATCCAGGTTGATGAACATCCGCCAGGCCGTGGGCGGGGCGCAGAACACGCTGATCTTATGAGCAGCCACTGCCTCCAGGTATTTTTTACCCTCCAGGACCGTGAAATTAAACCCCGTGGCCGTAGCGCCCACGTTGAAGGGGGCGAAAAAACTGCTCCAGGACCATTTGGCCCAGCCCGGCGCACTTAAATTATGATGCACGTCATCGGGCCGGATACCGGTCAGGAGGGTTGTGGATAGATGGCCCACGGGATAGGAGACCGCCGTATGCCCCACTTTTTTGGGCAGGCCGGTGGTACCGGAGGTAAAAAAGCAGAACAGAAGATCCCGGGATTTTGTCCGGGCCGCCTCAGCCGTTTCCGGCTCCCCGTCCAGGTCAGCATAGCCTGTCCATCCTTTTTGGTCTTGGGTTTGGACGCCCAGGACGATTTTGATTTTCGGCTTCACCCCGGTTGCACGGATGGCTTCATCCATTAAATCCGTGAATTTCCCGTCGCACAGGATGGCATCGGGAGGATAGGATTCAAACCGGAACTGAAGTTCCCGCAGGGTCATGGTGGTGGCCGTGGGCACGGCCACAAGCCCGCCTTTGATGCAGGCAAGGCTAGCGAACCAGGTTTCAGGGACAATGGGAACCATCATGACCATATTGTCCCCTTTTTCAATCCCGGCCCGGCGAAGGGCATTGAGGCATTTGTTCCCCTGAACCGCCAATTCCCTGTAGGTATAGGTTTTCACCTCCCGATCGGCAATATCCGTCCAGATGAGGGCCCTGTGATCTCCCCTTTCCCTGACATGGAGCCCTTCAAAAACCTCCGCCGCCCAATTGAAATATTCCGGCAGCTCCATGGCATTGAGCTTGTCAAAAAATGCCCGGGCAGCAGATTCTTTATTTTTGTCATCCGCCATCATATTAATGCGAATGGCGTCTCTGTATAAATTTTCCATGACTGTTTCACTCCTCAAAATTCAACCCACCCATTCTTAATCTTTGCCTCAAAGATATTCCCATGGGTGTTGTATTCAAAATAAAACAGACTGTATAAAAGACTCCCATGATATTTGTCAAAGATTTTGTACAAAAATTTGTATTTTTGTATCATTCATTTTGACAAACCCATGGCCGATGTAATATAAAATTTATTTTTTTATGAAAGCACGGAGGAAAGATGCAGAGTGTAAAAGTGAGCCTGAGGATCAGGGCGTTCATGGTAAAACGGCAGATGGATATTCAGGATCTTGCCGAGGCCTCGGGCCTGACCCCGGAATTTATTGAAACCATGCTGATGGAAGGCGTTTATCCGCCGCTGGGGCCTTTGATGAAAATCGCCAGGGCCCTGGGCGTCCGGCTGGGAACCTTCCTGGACGACCAGGAAAACTCTGATCCCTATATTGTCCGACAGGCGGAAAGAGCTGCCGAATTTTCCGTCCTGGGGGGGAAAAACAAGGCCACGGCACTTAATTTCTATGCCCTGGGCAAAGGCAAAGCCGACCGCCATATGGAGCCTTTCTTTGTGGAAATCCTTCCCGAATCGGCAAAGGAAAAGACCCTGTCCTCCCATGAAGGAGAAGAATTCATTGCCGTGCTCAAGGGCGGCATTGAAGTGATCTACGGAAATGAGACCCATGTCCTCCACGCCGGGGATTCTGTCTATTATAATTCCATTGTTCCCCATTATGTCTCCTGCGTGGGACCGGAAAAAGCGGAAATCCATGCCGTCATCTATATACCCGAATAAAAAAGCGAAATAAAAATGAATACAGAACACGGATTAAGCGACCTGACCCTGGGCCGGATCCTGGACCGGACCACGGCAAAATTCCCGGATCAGCCAGCCCTGGTGTATGTGGACCGGAATTTCCGCCTGACCTACAGGGAATTCAACCGCATGGTGGATGAAACCGCCAAAGGGCTCATGGCTCTAGAGATTCAAAAAGGGGAAAAAGTAGCGATCTGGGCCACCAATATCCCGTTCTGGGTGATCTTCCAGTTTGCCACGGCCAAGATCGGGGCCGTTCTTTTGACCGTGAACACCAATTACAAGACAGCCGAACTGGAATACCTGCTCTCCCAGTCGGAAACGGAAAACCTCTTTATCATTGACCGGTTCCAGGACACCGACTTTGTGAACACGGTCTATGAACTGGTGCCGGAACTGAAAACCTGCCGGCGGGGCCATCTGTCCAGCCCGAAATTCCCCCGGTTAAAACGGGTGGGATTTCTGGGACCGGAAAAACACCGGGGCATGTATACCCTGCCGGAGATCCGGTCCCTGGGGGTCATGGTAACCGATGCCGACTACCGGGCCCGCCGGGACAGCCTGAACCCCCATGATGTGGTCAATATGCAATATACCTCGGGCACCACGGGATTTCCCAAGGGGGTCATGCTGACCCATTACAATATCGGCAACAACGGGTATTGGATCGGCGCCAACCAGAAATTTACCGAAAAGGACCGGGTCTGCCTGCCGGTCCCGCTCTTCCATTGTTTCGGCTGTGTCCTGGGGGTATTGGCCGCCGTGAACCACGGCGCCTGCATGGTGATCCAGGAAGGCTTTGACCCGCTCATGGTCATGGCCTCGGTGGAACAGGAAAAATGCACGGCCCTCTATGGGGTGCCCACCATGTTCATCGCCATTCTGGAGCATCCCCTGTTCTCCAAATTTGATTTTTCCAGCCTGCGCACCGGCATCATGGCCGGGTCCAACTGCCCGGTCCATGTCATGGAACAGGTCATTGAAAAGATGCACATGACGGACATCACCATCTGCTACGGACTCACGGAAACATCGCCCGTCATGACCTATACCCGCATCGGTGACGAGATGCGCCTGAGGGTGGAAACCGTGGGCCGGGCCCTGCCCCATATCGAAGTCAAGGTAGTGGACCCGGAAACAGGGGAACCACTTGCACCGGGCCTCCAGGGCGAAGTCTGCTGCCGGGGCTATAATGTCATGAAAGGCTATTACAACAACCCGGCGGCCACAAAAGAGGCCATTGATGCCGATGGCTGGCTCCACTCCGGGGATCTCGGAATCATGGATGCCGACGGAAACCTATCCATCACGGGCCGGCAAAAGGATATGATCATCCGGGGAGGGGAGAATATCTATCCCAGGGAGATCGAAGAATTCCTCTACCGCATGGAAGATATCCGGGATGTCCAGGTGGCCGCCGTTCCCAGCCCCAAATACGGGGAGGAGGTGGGGGCCTTTATCATTCTAAGAGAGGGCTCCACCCTTGAGCCCAGCGATGTCGCGGATTTTTGCCGGGGAAAGATCAGCCGGTACAAGATCCCCAAATATGTGCATTTTCTCACCGGCTATCCCATGACCGCTTCGGGCAAAATTCAGAAATACAAGCTGACGGAGATGTCCCGGGACATCTGGCCGGACCGCATCTGAACAAACCGCCGCTTTTTTGCTCTTGATTTTTGGAGCTCTTGATTTTCGGCAGGGAAATGGTTAAGCTCCATAAAACAGAAATGGAGGGCTTAATGATGACATATCCGGTTCGTTATATCTTGGTATTCCTTGCACTCGGCTTCATCTCCGGTTGCGGATACAATACCCTGCAGCAGAAAGAAGAAGCCGTGTTCAAGGCCTGGGGGGATGTGGAATCCAGTCTTCAGAGGCGGGCCGATCTCATTCCCAATCTTGTGGAAACCGTCAAAGGCTATGCCTCCCATGAAAAAGAAACGCTTGAGGCCGTGATTGAGGCCCGGTCCAAAGCCACCTCTATCCAGGTCTCCCACGAGGACCTGGGCAGCGCCGAGGCCATGGGACGTCTCAGTCAGATGCAGGGAGGGCTGTCTTCCGCATTGTCCAGGCTCATGGTGGTGGTTGAACAATATCCGGATCTTAAGGCCAATCAAAATTTCCTGGACCTTCAAAACCAGTTGGAAGGGACAGAGAACCGTATCAATGTAGCACGTCAACGCTATAACGAAGCGGTTGAACAATTCAATTTTTCCATCCGGAAATTTCCGGACAGCCTTACCAACAGCCTTCTGCTTCACCTGGACCGGAAGGAATATTTCAAGGCTGAAGAAACGGCAAAGAGCGCGCCCAAGGTTAAATTTAATCCGTAAACAGACCTTCTTCCCTAGGAGAATGATAATGAATAAGCCTTTGTGGATGCGGCGGATAAGCTCTCTTGGGATCGTCGGCCTGGTGCTGTTGTTTTGCCTTGCCCCGGTCCATGGCTCGGAGGTGCCGGCCCTGAAAGGGCGGGTCAACGACTATGCCGGCATCCTGTCGCCTGCCGCTGAAAACGAGCTTGAAACCGTGCTCAGCGATCTGGAAAAAACCGACGCCACACAAATTGTGGTGCTGACCCTTCCCTCCCTTGGCGGAGAGACCATCGAAGAATATGCGATCCGGGTTGCAGATGCCTGGAAAATAGGCCAAAAAGGCTTGGATAACGGAGCCATCCTCATCATTTCCAAAAACGACCGCAAGCTTCGCATCGAGGTCGGATACGGCCTGGAGGGAACCCTGACCGATCTTATGGCCGGACGCATCATCGGCAATATCATCGTTCCCCGGTTTAAGGCCGGAGATTTTGAGCAAGGCATCACAGAAGGGGTTCAGGCCATGATCCAGGTGGTTCGAGGAGAATTCAAGGCAGAAAACCGTCCTGCGCCATCTGCTGTCCCGTGGCACGGAAATCTGTTCAGTGTCATTGTCGTTCTTTTTCTCATCAATATCATGGGCCGGATCAGGAAGCCCATGGGAGCCCTGGCCGGGGCCGGTCTATTTCCCATACTGGGGGCTCTGTTTTTTAACCCCGGCCCCTTCTGGACCCTGGTGATGATCCCCATGGGCGCTCTGGGCGGACTTGCCATGAGCTTTTTCGGGTCCCCCCTCAGCTTCAGCTCCTCTTCTTTCCATGGCAGGCATGGGGACGGATTCCGGCTGGGTGGCGGCAGAGGTTTTGGCGGCGGCAGTTTCGGCGGTTTCTCCGGCGGAGGCTTCTCCGGGGGTGGCGGCGGTTTTGGAGGCGGCGGCGCCTCCGGGGGGTGGTGATCATGAAATCTTTAGCCCAAGGGTTTTTGTCCCATGGGGACCGGGAAAAAATCATTCAAGCGGTCAGGGAAGCGGAACAGGGGACAGCCGGTGAAATCGTCCCCATGGTGGTGTCAAGAAGCTATTCCTATCCCATGGCCGATATTATCGGCGGAGGGGTGTTGGCGCTTCCGGCCGCCTTGGCCCTCAGCCGGTTCATCGGCACCCGGTTTTGGCTCAGCGACCCGAATCACTGGCTTTTCCTGGGGATTTTAACCCTCTGCTTCGTCGCTTTTCATCAGGCCTGCAAACGCATCCTTTGGCTGAAGCGGCTGTTTATCTCCCAAAGGGAAATCGAAGAAGAGGTGGATGAGGCCGCAACCCTCCATTTTCTCTCGGAAGGCCTTCACCAGACCCGGGAAAGGACAGGCATTCTGATCTTCATCTCGGTTTTCGAACGTAGGGTCCGGGTCCTTGGAGACCAGGGCATCAACGAGAAAGTGTCAAAGGACCAATGGGATCGAATCGTCCATATCATTACGGAAGGGATTAAACAAAAGAATCAGGCAGAGGCTGTCTGCCTGGCCGTCAAAGAGGCGGGCCGCATTCTCCGGACCCATTTCCCCATGGGGCCCCATGACCGGAACGAGCTGAAGGACCTGGTGATAAAATAACA
>CAZAHK010000212.1:5201-6685 GCA_964484555.1 uncultured Desulfobacula sp. | reverse complement strand
ACAGGCCTACACCGTTGAAACCGTAAAAAAAGAATCCCGTAAAAAGGGATACCGCATTACAGAAAAAAGAATGAAAAACGGCATCCGCCTATCCCTCTCGTTTTAACCCTACCCATCCCCCCAAAAAAGGAGTGTCAAGTGAAGCAAATCATTGTTGATGTCATGGATGATGGAGAAATCAAAATAGAAACCAAGGGTTTTCAAGGCAAATCCTGCATTGAAGAATCAGCGTTTCTAAAAAATATCCTGGGAGAAGAAATATCAAAACAGCTTGTTCCAGCATATTACACCAAAGGAAAAATCATTGTTAAAAAGCATCTGCCATTGTGCGGATAAAATCAAAGGAGAACATCATGGACAATTTTAAAGACCTTTTCAAAAAAGCATGCCTGATCCAACTGAGCACCAGTGTCTGGCAATGCAGTAGAGTATTGAACCAGAAAGTGCTGGCCCAGAAGATCGGCAAAGACAATGAATGGTTAAGAGGACGAAAATTTCTCATCAACCCTGAATTGCTCGGTCCCATAAAGACAGCGGTTCAGCAGGCAAGAAAGACAGTGCAGAAATATTCCCTGCCTTTCCCCATTACCAGCATCTACCTGATCCCCAAAGAATCTTTGAGCATCGTTGATGAAAGGATGCAGTATTTCAAAGAGCGCTTCTGGAAAAAAACAAAGGATTTTGAATCCCTTTACGGAACCGCAAGACAGGAAGCAGAATCCATACTTGGAGATCTCTTCAACGAATCAGAATACCCTTCCGACGTTGTTGCAAAATTCAAATTTGACTGGCGATATTTTGAACTGTCCACACCCGGCAAATCAAATATCTTGTCACCTGAAGTCTATGAGCGTGAAAAACAAAAATTTACCAGCCTCATGGAAGAAACCAGGGAGCTGTCAATGGCAGCTCTCAGAGAAGAGTTTGCAGATGTTGTCACAAACCTTGTGACCCGGTTGACCAAAGATGACGGCAACCCCAAAGCCATCTCAAACAACATGTTCAACAAACTTCATGAGTTTTTGGACGATTTTTCAACCCGGAATATTTTCAACGACGAAAAACTGGTTGAATTAACCCAACAGGCAAAATCTGTCATTTCCGGGGTATCCCCCTATGGTCTCAAATACAATGACCTCATGCAAAAAAAGATTGCAAACGGCATGGAAGAGTTGAGTCAGGCGATCACTGACGCCATCAGCGATCTGCCCAGAAGAAAACTCAGACTTGCTGCAAACCAATAACCCTATGGGACCACCCGTCCGCTTTTATGGATACGCATCCTGTAGAGCCGTCAGGAACAATATAGTGTGCCTGGTGGTGAAAGGCACACTCCCATTTTAACAAAGGAGAATCAAATGAATATAACAATTCTTACCGGTAACCTGGGAACAGACCCGGAATCATTTTTCAGCACCAGCGGAGCCCAGATTGTAAGTTTTCCCATGGCCTTCAGGTCAACCAAAGATAAGACCGACAACTGG
>CAZAHK010000212.1:0-5101 GCA_964484555.1 uncultured Desulfobacula sp. | reverse complement strand
CATTAAAGGCAAGGAATTTGTCCTTTATGCCGGACTTTTAGATCTTGCCCATCAGATCGGCCTTCAGTCCATCAAAGTGGAAACATTGCAGTATCCTGTAAAGGATAATGGATTTGAAGCCATATGCAAAGCCTATGTTGCATCGAAAAACGGCGAAGAGTTTATTGAAATAGCTGACGCCAATCCAAACAATGTAACACCGCTCGTAAAACAGCATATACTCAGAATGGCTGCAACCCGTGCAAAAGCAAGAGCTTTAAGGGACATGACCAATATCGGAATAACCTGTTTAGAAGAATTAGGAAATATCGATGAACTGGAAAATGAAGAAAAAAATAAAGGCAATCGTGCATCAAACATCCAGCCTGATCAGAACATTGATCAAGGCGTTAACGGAGAAAATGCAGACAACCAGAAGAAAACTGCAACTGCCAAAAAGAAGAAAAAAGAAACCTCAGAAAAAGAACCCTCTGATAAAAACACCTCATCCAACGGCCCCAAAATGAGTGCGGCTCAGAAAAAAGCCATACTGAATTTGGCCCAGAGAAGAGGATTGTCGGAAGAGGACCTCACCAAAATGTCTATTGAGGCATTTAATGTAAACTTTGAATATCTTGATTCTTCAAATGCTTCGGTCTTTATCAGAGACCTTCAGCAGGCAGCATAAATCAAACCAGGGGTGTAGCCTTTACGGTACACCCTTTTTTCATAAAAAGGTGATGTCATGGATATTGCACAATTACGAAAAAAACCACATTTATCGGTCAGTTCGATCAATACCTACATGGATTGCGGATTACTTTATAAATTCTCCAGAGTTGATAAAGTCAAACCCGATTTTGTATCGGACAATCTGGTCTTCGGATCAAGTATTCACCGGATGACGGCTGAGTTCAACCAGGAGAAAATGATAGGCAACATTTTGTCATCTGATGACCTGGCAGACCTGTTTAAAAAAGACTGGGAAAAATCAGCGAAAGACAACCCTGCAATCAGCTATGGTAAAAAAAACAGTTACCACGCATTGCTGGATCAGGGCATTAAGCTGTTGACCGAATTTATAAACAATGTCCCAGAAACAGATAATACCATTTTAGCGATTGAAGAACCATTTGAGTTTTATATCAAAGGCCTGGACATCCCTCTGATCGGTATCATAGATCTTGTTGAAGAAGATCCATACCGGTCATTGATTATTACAGATTACAAAACCTCAAAAAAGGCATTAAGTCAAAATGAAGTAGATCAAAGCTTTCAGTTGACCATCTACTATATCGCTGCAAAGAAAAACGGCTATGCTCACAGGGATATCAATCTGAAATTCGATTGTCTGATAAAAACACAGACACCGAAATTTGAACAGATTTACACCTGCCGGTCAAACGACCAGACCGTCCGGGCATTAAAAAAGATAAAGTATGTCTGGGACGGCATTCAAAAAGGCGTTTTCATACCCCATGACGGGTCCTGGAAATGCGCCGGCTGTAACTATAAATCCTATTGTGATGAGTGGTTCAAAGAACAAGGAGGTGATCTGTGACCATTTGTCTGAATGACCAGCAGAAAGCAGCCTCTGAATTTACATTCGGTATTGCTGCCGTCATCGCTGTTCCCGGTTCCGGAAAAACGCTTACAATGAGCCATAGAATCGGAAACCTTGTAAAAAAAGGGATTCCTCCGGAGTCCATCCTGGGCCTTACCTTTACCCGGAATGCTGCACTTGCCATGCGCAGAAAGCTGCAACCGGTATTGAATGAAAAAGCCGCCCGGGTCAATCTGTCCACCATCCATTCGTTCAGTCTGAACCTGCTAAAAAATGAAGGCAGGTCCTTTGAACTGTTAACCGGATCAGAACAGATTAAATTCATCAAAAAGATACTGAAGAAACTTAAAATCAGGAATATCCCCTCCGGCATGATCCTTCGGGAAATCGGCCTGGCAAAGAACAACCTGATCAGTACGGATGAATTTAAAGACTTATATGACGGTGATGATACCATGCTTAAAATTGCCGAAATCTATCAAGCCTATGAAGAAGACAAACAAAAAAAGCTTTTCATGGACTTTAATGATTTGTTGATTGAAACCCTTAACACCTTAAAAAACAATAAGGAGGTGAAAACAAAATATCAGAATACCTATAAACATACCCTGGTCGATGAGTTCCAGGATACCAATCCTGCCCAGCTCCAGATTTTAAATGAACTGATCGATGTCCACAGCAAAGACAGATCTTTCTGGGTATGCGGTGATGACTGGCAGAGTATCTACAGTTTTACCGGCGCCAGTGTCGGCAATATCCTGAACTTCAATAAACACTTTGAAGGATCAAAGCAGTTCATACTGGACATGAATTACCGATCCACGGCACGGATACTGGAAACATGCCGGAACCTGATCAACCACAATACCCGGAAGATTGAAAAAAACCTGAGAACAGAAAATCCCGCCGGTGATAAAGTAACCATCATCGAAGCAAGCAATGAAGAGGATGAAGGAAACCAGGTGGTCAATGAGATAAAGTATCTGACTGAAGTCTCGGGTTATCAACTGGATGATATCGCTGTATTATACCGGGCAAACAACCTGTCAAGGATCATTGAGGACACCTTGAAACAGCATAAGATCCCGTACCATATTGAAAACGGGACCAGCTTTTATGAGAGAGCTGAAGTAAAGGTTCTCCTGGACTATCTGAGACTGATCAATGATCCTTTGTCGGATGACGGCAATGAGGCATTGAAAAATGTAATCAATGTCCCGAACCGTTATATCGGAAAGATTTTCATGACCGACCTTGAACAGTTCTCTGAAAAACGGAGTATCAATTTGTACCAGGGCTTGAAAACCATGCCCATTGATGTTCCATATCTCAGGAAATTTGTAAAAGAGTTTGTCGGCATAATAGATCCGTTGGTCAGAAACAAAGAAAAAATAGAACCATCGGAAATGATCCATTTGTTAAGACAGGGGCTTGATTATGACAGCTTTATCGCTGAAGATGATATCCCTTCCCCTGATGACAGTAAAATTGAAAATATAAACCAGTTGCAGATTGCAGCCAATAAATACACCGATATTCGGTCTTTATTGAATTATACAGACACGTTTAAAGAAAAACTGAGCAATGATAAAAAAGGCATCTCTCTGATGACCATTCATAAATCAAAAGGCTTGGAATTTCGTGCCGTGTTTGTCATCGGGTGGCTCGAAAATATATTGCCCAATAAACAGGGCGATATTGAAGAAGAACGCCGGATTGGCTTTGTGGCAATGTCACGGGCCATGAACAAACTGTATCTATCTTACCCCTTGAAATATCAGGGCAGATCCATTCAACGCTCTCGATTTCTGGATGAAATATAAAATAACAGTGGCGTTTATCCCCAAAAGATAGACGTCGCTGTTTCACTTTTGATCCATTTTCCAAAACAACCATCCCCTTAATTCAACCAGGGGACAGGTATATCAAAAACAGGAGACCATTAATGAAAACATACACAGGTAGCTGTGTGACAAGCACAAATCTGGCTTTATTGCCTATGCTTAAAAAGGCCATACAGATCGATTTTAAGGCATTTGCCCAGGCTGTAGATATGGAGCAGGTCAGAAGACTGTTCCCCCAATACAACTGGACGAATAACAGATCCAACGGCCTTCGATTAAAGGATGATGCTCTTGTATCATACTGGAGAAGCACCTTTTTGAATCGACCGTGTGTATTCATGGAACATAGCTGTATTGAATACATTTTCAGCTAACCTTTTGACATTTATTGATCAAAACAGGAGACAATATGAAAAGCAAAAATGAATTTATATCCATTTACCGGGTGTCCCTGGTGAAAGATAACCATGTTCAATTTGAACAGACACCAGTGTGCTCCCCACCGGAAGCCCAGCGAATAATCCAGAATCTCATTTCAGCCGTGGGGCAACCGGATCGTGAACAGTTTTGTGTGATCCTGTTGAATTCTAAAAACAGGGTCATCGGCTTGAATATCGTGTCGATCGGTGATTTGAGCAGGGCCGTGGTCCATCCCAGGGAGGTATTGAAACCAGCGATACTGGCCAATGCAAGTTGCATAATTCTTTGTCATAACCACCCCAGTGAAGATCTGGTTCCTTCTGTTCAGGATAAGAAGATCACGGACAAGATAGTCAAAGCTGCTTCAATCATGGGAATCACCGTGCATGAACATTTGATCATCAGTATGGAGAACGACCAGTATTACAGTTTTGCTGAAAACGGTTTGATTCAAAAAACATACAGCCAAATTGAATCAAAGGAGGCGGAATGGTAACCCTGACATCCAAACGGTTGAGACAAAAATGCAAAAAGAATATGACCCGTATGGGCATTGCCAATCCGAATGCATTTAGAAAAAAGATTCAAAAAATCTTTGAAACATCTGACAACCAGGGATCTGCCCTGGTGGAAATCTATAAAATTCTGTTCCCTGATTGGGACCGGATAAAAAAGATAGATGGATTTCCAACGGTCGGCCGTGAAATGTGGGAATACATTTGCGGTCTGTTTATCAAATTTGACCGAAAGAAACATCCTGAATTCTTTAATGGCGGTCTTTGGCTGAACGCCGGCTTTTCCTCCAGCCCTGATATAGGTGCCTGGGAAATAAGCTTTGATAGGTGCAATGTTATATACGATTAAAAAAAGCCACCTGGTGAGAGATTACCAGGTGGCTTAATATTTTTATTTTGTTTTAAATCTTTTGAAAGGTTTCAATTTAGAAGCTTCTTATTAAAATCATTATATAGCGATCTTCCTTTATGTGAATCCTTGACAACCTGAACATAATATCTGTAAATACATCCAATCAATATATGTTTTCAATATGTTAATTTAGAGGAGCTTTAACCCAAATTGACCATTACCAAAACAACCATCATTGAAAAAATATCAGAAAAAATAAACCTGGAGCCTTCCCGGGCCAAAGATACAGTCGAGCATCTTCTTGAAATCATGAAATCCACTCTGGCATCCGGAGAAGATATAATGCTTTCAGGTTTCGGAAAATTCCAGGTAAATGAAAAAGCGGCCAGGAGAGGAAGAAACCCTGCAACCGGCGAAGATATGATGC
>CAZAHK010000211.1:3715-6846 GCA_964484555.1 uncultured Desulfobacula sp. | reverse complement strand
GATGCCGATTTTTTCAAAGGACCGGACCCTCTGGTGGGGGATACTGGTGGGGGTTCTGTTTTCAGCGGAATTTATCCTGATTTACTGGGGCCTTGAATTCACCCACGCCTCCCGGGCCGTCATTTTCATCAATACGGCCCCCTTTGTCGTGGCTCTGGGGGCAAGGCTTTTCATCCCCGGGGAAACCCTGGGCAGAACCCAGACGGCCGGCCTTTGCCTGGCCTTTATCGGCATCCTTTTAGCTTTTCATGAATCCCTGAACCTGCCCACCCGGCAGATGCTCATTGGCGATGCCATGCTCACGGCGGCGGCGGTCCTCTGGGGAGCCACCACCATTGTGATCAAGGCAGGCCCCCTGGCCTATATCGCCCCCAGTAAAACCCTGTTATACCAGCTTGCCGTATCCGCCCTGATGCTGCCTGTAGCCGCCCTGGCCTTTGGGGAATCCGGGATCACCGCCATCACCCCCCTCATTGCCGGAAGCCTTTTCTACCAGGTTTTCTGGATCGCCTTTGTCACCTATATTGCCTGGTTCTGGCTCATCAATAATTATTCGGTCTCAAGAATGGCTTCATTCACATTTTTAACCCCGTTTTTCGGAGTGGTGGCCGGAGCCGTGCTCTTAAATGAGACCATCACCCTTTTTCTTTTAGGAGCCATGGTCCTGGTGGGAGCAGGCATCTACCTGGTGAACCGGCGCTGAAGCATCTTACAGATTCTTTTATCTGGATTTTTGAATCATGATAACGCCGGACAGGGAAAGGATCATTCCGAGAAAAAACAGAATTCCCAGGTCCTGATCGCCGGGAAGGACGCCTGCCGCCGCCATGACGGCAGCCAAAAGGGTGGTGACCGGCGGCTGGGCATTGGTGGTGATGGCCACCTGGACCGGGGTGAGGTATTTGAGCAGGACATTCCACATGATCATCATGGCCGTGCTGGTGATCAGCACCATATAGACCAGCCCCAGCCATCCGGCTGTGGATACGGCTGAAAAATCAAATCTCCGCAAGGCGGGAACCGCCGGGGGCAGCATGACGATGACCCCGAGGATCAGGCTCCAGGCCGTCACCACAACGGCATTCTTTTTCCGGCAGATCTCCTTGGCCAGGATCGTATAGACAATCCAACTGAACACCGCCAGGATCAGCCAGAAATCCCCGGTTCTCAGATCGCTCACCTCGGCCCCGGACTCCCAGGGCCGCAATACAATGATCACCCCGAAAAAGGCCAGGCAAACCCCGAAAAGCTTGGGGAAGGACGGCATTTTACCGGAAAGCCCGGCCGACAGAAGCAACACCCCCAGGGGGGTCAGGGCGTAAAGAAGGGCCGAATGGCCGGGAACGCTCAGTTGAAGGCCTTTTAAAAAGCAATACTGGTTCAGGGGCACCAAGAGAATCCCGAGCACCAAGAGTCTTGCCCATTCTTTCAGGGAAAAATCAGGCAACGGAATTTTCCAGCCCGTGAACGCTAAAAACAGGGCTGCACACCCAAGGCCCCGGCAAACGGTCAGGATAAAGGGGTCTGCAAAACTGAGGGCCGCCGCCTTACTGAAAACAAAGGTCCCCGCGGCAAAAAGCACATGAAGGGCCATGAAAAAATAAAGCTGACGGGGCGAGCCCCCCGGGTTTTTCATCACTGCTTCCTCCTGAATTTACGCCCGTTGGCTGCAATGGGTTTCTTTGGTAAACACCAGCAGCACAAGGGACAAACAGACCCATCCGATCATGGAGATAAACCCGTATTCATAGGCATGGACGGAATAAAGCCGGACCCCATCCGCCATTTGGCCGGACCAGTTGAGGTCCAGGATCTTGCCCACCACGGGCTGAAGAACCATGGGACCCATCATGACCCCCATATTGGTCAACCCGGACACGGTTCCGGACAGGGACAGGGGAACCGATTCTTTGACAAAGGCAAAACCGATGATCATGCACCCGGATAGAAACCCGGTGGTCAACAGGAGGGCCGCCAGTTGAAAAAAGGAAAGCCCCTGGACAAAAAGGATCAGCATCCACCCCATGGCCAGCCCCAGGGTCCCGGCCATATACAGGGGTTTTCGCTTCCCCATCCGGTCCGAGAGCCACCCGAAAAACGGTCCCCCCAGGGCCCATCCCACCAGCAGGACCGAGGTCAGGCCTGCGGCCCGGGCAGGGCTGAAACCATAAGCCGACACCAGATAGGGCACCCCCCAGAGACCGGAAAAGGTCAGGATGCAGCCGACGATCCCGCCGGGAATGATAAACAAAAGCCGGGTATTCCGGTATCGGCCCACCCGGGCAAAGCCCTGCCCGATGCTTTTCAGGGATAAGGATTCCTGCCGGGGTATCCCGGTGACAAAGCCCTTATACCCTTTTTCCTCGGGCCGGTCCCGGACCACCAGCCAGACGGCCCCGCCCAGAACCAGGGTCATCCCGCCCGTGACACTGATCACGCCGCGCCAGGGAAAGATATCCATTAAAAACCGCAGGGGAGGGCCAGCGAAGACTGCGCCCATGAGCCCGATGGACAGGGCATTGCCCGCCACAAAGGCGTAGAATTTTTTGGGAAACCAGGAAGAAGCCAGCTTGAGCAGCCCCACAAAGGCCACGGCCACGGACCCGCCGATGAAAAGCCGCCCCAGACCGGCCCCTGCAAAACCGGGAGACAGGGCAAACAAAAGGGTCCCGAGGCCCGCCACAAGGCACCCGGCCGTCAGGAGTTTCCGGGGTCCCAGGGTGTCCGCCAGGATGCCGGTGGGAATCTGCATGGCCACATAGGCGTAGAAATACAGCCCGGACAGGTGGCCCAGCCCCGAGGCTGAAATCTGGAAATCCCGCATCAGTTCTTCGGTCATCACCGCCGGCGCCACCCGCTGAAAAAAACCGGCCAGATAAAACAAGGCCCCCAGGCCCCAGATCAGCCAGGCCAGGGTCAGGGGAGGCTCGCCCGGTTCGTGAACCGGCGGCTTATGACTCTCTGGTATGGGAATCGCCATGGGCCGGGCCCTCCTCCTGTTGAACGTGATGGGCCCAGGAAAAACAGGTTTCCCCCCGGTTCTCCGCAGCCCAGATATATCCCTTGCCCATCAGATCCTTCATATTGAATTCAACAAAGTCCCGGTCAAGCCCGGTCAGGCCTGAAATTGT
>CAZAHK010000211.1:0-3615 GCA_964484555.1 uncultured Desulfobacula sp. | reverse complement strand
TGGCCGAAAGGGCCGAGGTCCTGACAATGGATTTATTGGCGTTATATTCATCCCAGTCCTGGCTGAGGATCTCAAGATCATAACCGGCAATCTCCTCCCGGACCTCGGTTCCGGGAAAGGGAGCCAGGAAATGATAGGCCGATTCGATGCCCAGCTCGTTTTGAAGGGCCAGAGAGTCCTGCAGGGTCTCCCGATTTTCACCGGGAAGGCCCACCATAAAGGAGGCATGACCCCTGATCCCAGCCTCTTGGCAGGCCCTGGCCGCTTTTTTAGCCTGGTCGATGGTGATCCCCTTTTTCACCCGCTTGAGCATCTCCGGGTTCCCGGATTCAATGCCGAAGCTCACGGAATGGCAGCCTGCGCTTTTCATGAGCCTCAGGGTCTCCACATCAACGGTGTTCACCCGTGAAAAAGCGCTCCAGTGGACATCCAGATTCCGTTTCAAAAACTCGTTGCACAGGGCCTTGACCCTGGGTTTGCTGGCCGTAAACAGGTCATCGGCAATATTGATATAGGCGCTGCCCATGGCGATCAGGTCCTGGACTTCATCGGCAATCCGGGCCGGAGAGCGGAACCTCACCTTTTGGCCCACCATACGGCGGCCAAGGCAGAAAATGCACTGGTTGGGGCATCCCCGACTGGTGATGATGCTGACCGGGTAGCCCAGGGCCTGGTACCGGGCCATGGGCAAAAGGTGCCGGGCAGGCCTCGGCAGGGCGTCCAGATCCTGAATCAGGGGACGGGGCCCCGTGGCCATGATCCGGCCCTTGTCCCTAAAGGCGATCCCCAAGACCCCGGACCAGGCCTCCCGGTCATGGATCACGCCCAGAAGCTCGGCAAGGGTGGCTTCCCCCTCACCTTTGATGATGATGTCGATTTCCGGGTAAAGGGCCAGGGCCATCTCGCTGTCAAAGGACACGTGGGGGCCGCCCATGAGGGTAATCACCCCCGGATCAGCCTGTTTGACGGTTCTCAGTATCCCGGCGGCCCGTTTAAAATTCATGGTGACGCTGTTGGTCCCCACCACATCCGGACCAAAGGCCCTGAGTTCGGTCTTGAGTTTGGTTTCCGAATATCCCCGGACAATATAATCCAAAATCCTGACTTCTGCCCCAGCGGCCTCGCACACGGCGGCAATATAGGTCAGGCCCAGGGGCGGTGACGGGATTTCTTCCAAGGGGTAGGGCGGGGCGATCAGGGCTATTTTCATCCGAGGTTCTCCTTTGTGTTCAAAAGGTGTTTATCAGCTCCCTTAGGTTAAGGCAAGGCCCCCATCAAAATATCAAAGGTCAAAAAGGGAAGATCAAAGCCAAGATACCGCCCTCTGGGAATTCCCCTTTAAAAATCCGTTCAAATGCTCTATGCTCATCTCCATGAAAAAGACAAAGCCCATGCCGGAAGGAACCGCCTTGAACAAGCCCGAACCTTCCCCCTTTTCCATCCCCAATATCCGCCTGTTCATTGCCTTCCGGGTATTGTTCAATTCACGGTTCTATTATCCGGTCTTCACCATCCTGTTCCTGGATTTCGGGCTGACCGTGGCCCAGTTTTCCATCCTCAATGCCGTGTGGGCCGCCACCATCGTCCTGGCCGAGGTCCCGTCCGGGGCCCTGGCCGATGTCGTGGGCCGAAAACGCCTCCTGGTCTTTGCCTCATGTGTCATGGTTTTGGAAATCGGCATGATCAGTTTTGTTCCCAAAACCGGCCCTGATTTCATTTTCCTGGTTTTCCTGGTCAACCGGATATTCAGCGGCCTGGCCGAAGCCGCCGCCAGCGGCGCCGACGAGGCCCTGGCCTATGACTCCCTGGCTGAAAAAGGCATGAAAGACCAGTGGGGAAGGGTTCTTGAGGTCCTGATGCGGTTTCAGTCCCTGGGATTTATCATTGCCATGACCCTTGGGGCCGCCGTCTATGATCATACCCTTATTGAAGCCCTATGCCGGTTTTCAGGATTCGAGGTCACCCTGGCCAAAGAAACCACCCTGCGGTTTCCCCTTTACCTGACCTTTCTCCTGGCCTGCGGGGCACTGGTCACCACCCTGAAAATGGAAGAACCGGGCGAGGCCAAGGCCCCTTCCCCCGACCTGGACCTTTTACAGGTCAAAAAGGCCTTCAGCCTGACCCTCAGGGCCGGGCTCTGGATTTTCAGAACCCCCTTTGCCCTTTCCGTCATTCTTTTCGGCATGCTCTTTGACGGCCTCATCCGCATGGTCATTACCTTGTCCAGCCAGTATTACCGGATGATCGACCTGCCGGAATCGAGTTTCGGCCTCATCGGATCATTCGTGGCCCTGCTGGGGATGGTGATTCCCAGACTGGCCAAACACATCACGGATCAAAACAGCCCCCGCCTTGCCCTCTGGGTCACGGCCCTCATGACCTTTGCCGGGCTCGCCGGCATGAGTTTTTTCCTGCCCTATGCCGGACTGGTCCCGGCCCTGATGACCTTCAGCGCCATGTATTTTACCGGATTTTTCGTCAGTTTTTATATCAACCAACTGGCTTCCTCGGAGCAGAGGGCCACGGTCCTCAGTTTCAAAGGCCTGGCCTATAATCTGTCCTATGGGGTCCTGGGCGTTCTCTATGCCCTTGTCCTGAAAACGCAGAAACACGGCCTCTCAAGCACCGACCTTGAAAACCAGATTTTCGTCCGGACCTTTTCCTGGTTCCCCGTTGCCTTTGCCCTAGGGTTCTGCCTGCTGGTGCTGGTCTATATTTTATGGCTGCGCAAAAGCACCAAAGGATGAGAACCTCCTTTATTTAAGCCTTTGGCAGTCATTGTGCGGCTCTCTGTTATTGTCTTCTTCCCATTCCGCACCCGCCGCCCAACCCACGGCCTCCGCCCATACCGCGGCCTCCACCGCCACCCATGCCGCGTCCGCCTCCACCCATACCGCGTCCGCCGCCCAAGCCTTGACCCTGCCGGACGGACGATATCTCCCGGTTGCCGCCGGATGACGTCATGGCCATTGAAGGGCTTTGTTTTTCAGCGCCTGAAAGGGTTTTATGTTTAAACTGTTCTACGGCCTGTCCAACGGTTCCGCCGTCCTGTCCGGTATAGACATCAACCTTTTCGGCGCGAAAAACATCCATGGCTTTGGGTCCGCAATTGCCGGTTAATACCGCCTCAGCCCCTTTTGAGACAACAAAGCCGGCCGATTTCACACCGGCCCCACCGCTCAGGTTCATGTTTTCGTTGGGATAGGCATCGACACTCATGTTTTCCGTATCCACAATGAGCAGGCACTCACAACGGCCGAACCTGGGATCGACCGGGGCATTTAAATCTTTACCGGATGCGCTTACAGCTATTTTCATGGTTTCTCCTTAAATTGAGAATTTCGGGCAGATGAACCCGCCTTCTTCTAATTACGAATTGCAAGGGTTATGCCATGACGTTTAAACAAATATTATTTATGATTTCAGTTGGTTATTCACAAAGAAAAGAACTTTCAGGATTGCATGGGCATCGAAAGATTGCAGGAATGCGATTGTTGCCGATCCATATTTAAAGGTTTCCAGTTTTTATTATATGATCACATAATTCCCCGGCCCTCCCCACTAATCCCAGAATAAGCGTGTTCTCGTAAAAAAAATACTTGTAAACAATTGGGC
>CAZAHK010000210.1:0-6916 GCA_964484555.1 uncultured Desulfobacula sp. | reverse complement strand
GATCAACGCTTATAGGGGATTATTTTGATCCAACCGTCATTTGCGGTTATAGGGTAAAAATATCAAACTTCCGTGGATATAATGAGGAAACCTCCATCGACTTTAACAATCTGACCGTTTTTGTTGGCAAAAATGATGTTGGAAAGTCCACAATCCTGGAGGCTCTCGACGTGTTTTTTAACGAGCGCAAAGGCACCATAAAACTTGACAAGGAAGATATCAACAAGCAAGGACTGGCTAATGGAAACAATGATATACGCATCACCGTTGTTTTTAAAGATCTTCCAGCCAGCCTGGTTATTGATAACACAAATGAAACAACTCTTGAGGCTGAATACCTATTGAATTGTGAAGGCAAGTTGGAAATTGTTAAAACTTACCCAAACGCAGGTAAAGAAAAAGTTGCAGTAAGAGCGAATCATCCCTCAAATTCTGCTTGTGCAGACCTGCTGCTTAAAAAACAGAAGGATTTGCAGGCGATCATTAAGAAAGAATCGATTGCCTGTGAGGATGAAAAGAAAAATGCGGTAATGCGAAAAGCCATTTGGGAAGATTATGCGGATGACCTTCAACTTCAGGGGGTTGATATTGATGTAACCAAAGAAGATGCGAAGAACATTTGGGATCAGCTTAAGAACTATATGCCAATGTATTCTCTATTTCAATCTGACAGAAAGAACAGCGATGGAGACAGTGAGATACAAGACCCTATGAAACTGGCTGTTCAGGAAATACTAAAGGATTCCAGCATTCAAGCAGCACTTAATCAAGTTGCAACAGAAGTTGACTCCAAGTTGAAACAAGTTGCAGACCGAACGCTTGAAAAACTCAAGGAGATGAATTCTGAAATTGCCAAAAGTTTGAAGCCTGTCATTCCTTCCGTGGAAAGTCTTAAATGGGCAGATGTCTTTAAAAGCGTTTCCATTTCCGGTGATGAAGATATTCCTATAAACAAGCGGGGAAGCGGAGTGAAAAGGCTCGTTCTGCTCAATTTTTTCAGGGCTGAGGCCGAGAGAAGGAAATCCGAAAAAAATATTCCTGATATTATTTATGCAATTGAGGAGCCGGAAACATCACAGCATCCAGACCATCAGAAAAAGCTCATTGATGCTTTTATTGAATTATCAAAAGGACGGCATACTCAAATCATACTGACAACCCATAGCCCTGCGATTGTCAAAATGTTGGATTTCGAACAGTTGAAGTTAATCAGGGGAATTCAGTGTAAAGAGGTCGTGAATATTAAAAGGCATAATCTGCCCTATCCATCTCTTAACGAAGTAAACTTCCTTGCATTCAACGAGTCTGATGATGGTTACCACAATGAATTATATGGATATATAGAGAGTGAAAACTGGTTAACTGACTTCAAGAACGGCAAACCAACCCGCAAATATCAAAAAGAGTGGAAAGGGAATATTTCGGAAAATCAGATAATTTTGAGTGAATATATCCGTCATCAAATCCACCACCCGGAAAACACCCTCAATCAAAGATTTACTACGGCCGAATTAGGACAGTCAATAATTGATATGCGAACATTCATCGTGGGAAAGCAAAATGATTAAAATACGCCTTCCGTGCCTTCCGTGGTTCCAACAGAATGATGAGGGATGAATTATGAATGATAATTTAAAAAACAGCTCAGCACTGAGCACTCAACAGTCAGCACTAGCCAAGGGCGATCTGCTAAATGATTTAAAAAGGTTGATCGACCAAGGTCGGACCCAAGCCGTTGCTGCGGTAAACAGTGCGATTACGACAACCTATTGGCGTGTTGGCAGGCGGATCAATGAAGAGGTGCTTCATGGCGAGCGGGCGGAATACGGCAAACAGGTTGTTGCTTTGCTGGCTGACGAATTGGTCGCACAATACGGGAAAAGCTTTGAAGCAAAAAACCTGCGGCGTATGATGCAGTTTGCGGTGGTTTTTCCCGATTTTGAAATTGTCGTACCGCTGGCACGACAATTAAGCTGGTCACATTTTCTGGCACTTATCCCACTTAAATCTGATAAGGCTCGACTCTTTTACTCGCATTCAGCAGCCGAATTTTCGTGGAGCAAAAGAGAGCTGCGCAACCAAATAGAACGCAAAGCCTTTGAACGCTCTGAAATTGCAGATACTAAACTAACCCTTGCTAAGTCCGATCACCTATGCGGCAATTTTAAAGATCCCTATTTTCTTGAGTTTCTCGGCCTGAAAGAAGGTTATCTGGAAAATGAGCTTGAAAGCGCCCTTATCAAAGAACTGGAACTTTTCATTCTGGAACTGGGCAAAGGTTTCGCCTTTGTAGAGCGTCAGAAGCGCATGATCATTGACGGAGACGACTTTTATGTGGATTTGCTTTTCTTCCACCGCAAACTGAAACGCCTGGTTGCTGTAGAATTAAAGATTGATCGTTTCAAGGCCGCCTTTAAATGGCAGATGGAGCTCTATCTCAACTGGCTTAACAAATATGAGCGACAACCCGGTGAAAAATCCCCTATTGGGCTCATTCTCTGTACCGAAGCCGGAACCGAACAGGTTGAACTGCTCAACATGGAGAAAGACCATATTATGGTGGCTGAATACTGGACAGAACTGCCGCCCAAAAAACTGCTGGAAAAAAAGCTGCATAATGCACTGATTGAGGTGCGGGAAAGACTGGCTGAACGAAAATTATTAAACAGCGGGGTGCATAATGATCTATAAGCTGAACAACTCAGTACTTAGCACTCAGCATTCTGAACTCGCTAAAGGCGATTATGCTGTATGGCTGAAAAACCTGAAAACCCGGATTCGATCTGTTCAGCTTCGTGCGGCCTTGGCGGCCAACAGTGTATTGATCGACTTTTATTTTGACCTAGGGCGGATGATTTCCGGTAAGGATGCGATTTGGGGCAGTAAATTTCTGGAATGCCTTTCGACAGACTTGAAAAAGGAATTCCCCGATATGCAGGGTTTTTCTGTAACCAATCTGAATTACTGCCGCCTGTTTTTCGAGTATATCGAGATTAGTCCTCAGGTCGGGGACGAAAGCAAGGACCTAATCAGTCCCCAGACTGGGGACGAATTGGCATCAAGTTCAAAGAATCAGATATACGCATTGATTAGGCAGCTTCCGTGGGGACATATCAAAATGCTGATTGGCAAGCTGAAAGATGACAAGGCAGCGTTATTCTACATAGAGAAAACCATCGAAAATGGCTGGGGCCGTGATGTGCTGGCGTTACAGATTAAGTCTGACCTTTTTGCCAGACTATATTCGTGGTTAAAAACAGGAGACTCTGAAAATGGTAAATTTCAATACGCTTGATACACTAAAACAGAAGCTTGATTCCTTCCGGCCTCTGCCCTCTGAAATTGTAAACAATCTTCATGAGGATCTGGTGCTTCGATGGACTTATCATTCAAACGCTATCGAAGGCAATACGCTGACATTGAAAGAAACCAAGGTTGCTCTGGAAGGGATTACCATTGGCGGGAAAACCATGCGGGAGCACTTTGAAGTGATCAACCACAGGGAAGCCATTTTTTTTGTGGAGGATCTGGTACGAAAAAACGAGCCCCTGTCTGAATGGCAGATTAAATCCATTCACCAATTGATCCTGAAAAATATTGATGACAGGAATGCGGGTCTTTATAGAAAAACAAATGTCATCATCTCGGGTGCGGATCATGTTCCGCCCGATGCCCTGCATGTGGAAAGCGATATGCAAGGTTTTATCAACTGGTATCAGACAGATGGGGCATCTCTCCATCCGGTGGAACGGGCGGCCTGTGTTCATGCCGACTTTGTGAAAATCCATCCTTTTGTGGACGGCAATGGCAGAACATCACGGCTGCTGATGAATTTGGAGCTTATGAAAAGCGGGTTCCCGCCGGTTGTTCTGCCTGTGGAAAAGCGGTTGGAATATTACGAGACGCTGGATACAGCCCATACAAAAAAAGATTATGAGCCTTTTTTGATGCTTATGGCGACTATTGCGGAATCGGGATTCAGACCATACTGGCATGCATTGGGGGTAACCCCATGAAACCCTTTCAGATCAATGAAAAGCATCTTTCTCAAATCCCGGCTTTGCAGCTTTTGATTGGCCTGGGCTTTGAATTTTTGACACCGGCGGAAGCACTCCGTGAAAGGCAAGGCCGAACATCCAATGTGTTATTGGAAACGATTCTGCGCAACCAGCTCAAAGAAATAAACCGCATTCGTTACAAAGGCGGCGAGTATCTCTTCAGCGAGGAAAATGTTCAGTCGGCTATCCAGAAGCTGAAAAATATCAAATACGACGGACTGCTGAAGACAAATGAAGCCGTTTACGATCTGATCACTCTCGGGACGGCCTTGGAGCAGGCCATTGAGGGTGATTCGAAAAGCTTCAATATGAACTATATCGATTGGCGCAATCCCGGCCGCAACACGTTTCACGTCACGGTCGAATACAGTGTTGAACGCTCACGATCAACGGAAACCGCCCGGCCTGATATTGTTCTCTTCGTCAATGGGATTCCGTTTTGCGTGATTGAATGTAAAGCGCCGCAGGTTGAGGTGGAACAGGCTGTTTCCCAATCGATCAGGAATCAGAATGATGACTATATCTCGAAACTCTTCATCTACAGCCAGATGGTGTTGGCCCTGAATAAAAACAGCGCCATGTATGCAACAACGGGGACTGCTGCAAAATTCTGGGGTCTCTGGAAAGAGCCCCGGTTGGATAACGGTGAGCGCGAGTATGAAAAACTGGCAGATGTCGTCAACCACCCCCTTGACGAGGATGTTATCGCCAGAATTTCAACGACCTTTGATGTTAAGCCGGATGCATTCACCGGCAACAGACTGGTAACCGAACAGGACAAGTCTATCTTCTCCCTCTGCCGTCCGGAAAGGCTCTTGGAATTGGCATGGAAGTTTACGGTGTTTGATGGGGGCACCAAAAAGATTGCCCGTTATCAGCAGTATTTCGTCATCAAGTCTGCCCTGAACCGGGTAAAGCATTTTGACGCGACGGATTCACGTAAAGGCGGTGTGATCTGGCACACTCAGGGTTCCGGAAAATCCCTGACCATGGTGATGCTGGCCCGAAACCTGGCCTTGGATCCTGAAATTTTAAATCCGCGTATTGTTCTTGTGACAGACCGTGACGACCTGGATAAGCAACTGGGGAACACCTTTGTGGCCTGTGGCCTTGAGGCGAATCGGGCAACATCAGGGAGAAACCTGCTGGAGCTGGTCGCTGAGAAAAAATCGGGAATCATCACCACCCTCATTCATAAATTCGACAGGGCCTATGCGGCAAAAAAATATCAGGATGCATCACCGGACATTTTCATTCTGGTGGATGAAAGTCACCGTACCCAGTTCGGTTCTTTTTCAGCACGAATGAGACAGATGTTTCCCCATGCCTGTTATTTGGGATTTACCGGCACGCCGCTGTTAAAGAAGGAAAAGAATAATTTCACCACATTCGGTGAACTGGTGGAGCCCCATTATTCAATCACACAGGCTGTTGAAGACGGTGCGGTTGTTCCGCTTCTGTATGAGGGACGGCACGTGGAGATGACGCAAAACAAAGAAGCTGTCGATCTGTGGTTTGAGCGGCACACGCAAGGGTTGACCAGGGAACAGCAGGCAGACCTCAAACGGAAGTATGCCCGGGCGGAGATGCTGAACAAGGCCGATCAGGTCATATACATGAGAGCCTTTGACATCAGCGAGCACTTCCGCGCAGGCTGGCAGGGGACAGGATTCAAAGCACAGTTGGTGGCTCCGAATAAAGCATCCGCCCTCAAGTACAACGATTATCTGAACGAGATTGGCATTGTCTGTTCCGAGGTCGTTATCTCACCGCCGGATATGCGTGAAGGCTATGAAGAAACCGATGACGAGACAACGGATGAGGTCGTAAAATTCTGGCAAAAAATGATGAAGCGCTATGGCAGTGAAGAAGAATATGTAAAGCAGCTCATCAACCAGTTTAAGCATGGCGGCGAACCTGAAATCCTTATTGTTGTTGATAAGCTGCTCACGGGTTTTGATGCTCCGCGAAACGCGGTCCTCTATTTATGCAGAGTACTTAGAGAGCACACGCTGCTTCAGGCAATTGCGCGGGTCAATCGTCTTCATGAAGGCAAGGAGTTCGGCTTTATTGTCGACTATGTAAGCGTCCTGGGTGAACTGGACAAAGCACTCACAATGTACAGCGCATTTGAAGGATTCGATGAATCCGACCTTGTCGGCACCCTGACATCCATTCACAGTGAAATCGAAAAGCTGCCGGGCCGGTATTCAGATTTATGGGATCTGTTCAAAACGGTTAAGCATTCCTACGATGAAGAAGCCTATGAAGTGCTGCTTGCTGATGACGAGATCAGAGAAGAGTTTTACGACCGCCTTTCGAAGTTTGGAAAAACCCTCGGCATTGCACTCTCTTCCGAAAAATTCCTGACCGAAACCGATGAGAAAGCGTTGTCTGGATACAAGGCCGATCTGCGGAAGTTTCAGTCACTCAAGGCGTCTGTCAAGCTCCGGTATGCAGAGGCCATTGATTACCGGGATTACGAGCCAAAAATCAAAAAGCTGTTGGATATCCACATCCAAGCCAATGAGGTGATTCAACTGAATGAACCGGTTAATATCTTCGACGATGAAGCATTCATGGTTGTGAAAGAAAAACAGGCAATCTATGGCGCAAAGCCAAAAACTACGGCTTCAAAGGCTGATACGATAGCACATGGCACCAAGAAAGTGATTACCGAAAAGATGGATGAAGACCCTGCGTTTTATGAGAAATTCTCAAAACTGATCCAGCAGGCGATTGAAGATTTCCGGGTGAAGAGAATATCTGATCTGGATTATCTGAACAAAGTCGTGGATATCCGTAACCCATCTTTTTGAATTTTCCTGCAAAAAAGGTATAAACCCGCAAAAATTCAG
>CAZAHK010000209.1:1538-6950 GCA_964484555.1 uncultured Desulfobacula sp. | reverse complement strand
CTGAACCTATTTTTAATTGTCTTTTTTTGATGCAGACCATGGATTTTCCCTTTCTGGACCTGCCAAAAGCCCAATCGGATTATCTTTATGCCAAAACCGGTGCCGCCAATGTTGATATTACCCTGGAATTGTATGAAAAGGACTCCGGTATCAGCGGCTGGTTTAAATACAGGACAGAGCGCTTTTCCAGCCGGGAAATGGAACAACTGGCCGCCCGGTTTTCCCGGATCTTGGAAAATGGGCTTGACCAGCCTGACGCCGGCATTGATACCATCGCGGGCATGAATCGGTTTCCCGTCTCCCCCATGCAGCACGGCATGCTCACGGAAACCCTCAGAGCACCCCATGGCGCCGGTGTCTATGTGGAACAGATTGTGTTTGACATGGCCCAGGAGATTGATCTCAACCGGTTTACACGGGCCTGGGAAGATATTATCCGTCACCATGAAATTTTGCGGCTTGGATTCATGTGGAAAGGGCTTGATTTTCCGGAACAATATATTGCCCCGGTCCAGCCTCTGAAAATTGAGTACAATGATTGGAGTGCCGTCAGCCCCGCGGAAACAAAAGAATACCTGGACATGTTTCTCAAGGCGGACCGGCGGCTGGGATTTTCCCTTGACAGCCCACCGGCCTTCCGGGTGGCCCTTTTCAAGACAAGCCCGCGGCGGTACACCTGCTCCTGGAGCTTTCACCATTGTATTGCAGACGGCAGGTCCATGGTGTTCATCCTGCGGGATTTTTTTCTGGCCTACAAGACGCCGGGAATCAATCTGACCCCGGCCGGATCATTCAAACACTATATCCTGTGGCTGAACCGGCAGAAGCAGAACCTGGCCAGACAATTCTGGACCGATTACCTTAAGGGATTCAACGACCCTATGATCTTTCCTTTCAGTGTCCGGGAAAAATCCGAGGTTCAGGGCCGGCGGCAGCAACACGCCATATCTCTTGCCACAGGCGCCCATGAAATCCGGTTGTCTTCCCTGGCCACTCATAATATCAAAAAGTTGTGCCAAAAGAGCGGTCTCACCTTGAATTCTTTTTTAATGGGGGCCTGGGCCGTATTGCTCAGCCATTATACCGGGAAAACAGATATCCTTTTTGGCGCCACCATTTCCGTGAGACATTTTGAACAGGACCGGGTCGACAAAACAGGGATGTATATTGCTACTGTCCCGGTGCGGATCAATGTCCGGCCGGATCAACCCCTTATCGATTTTATTTCCGACATCCGCCGGCAATGGTCGGCAATACGGGAACATCAGCACCTGTCCCTTACCGATATCCATGCCCTGAGCCCCATCAAGGGGACCCTTCCCCTTTCCGAGATATATTTTTCCTATGATTATCATTGTCTCGACGCTGCCCTGGATGAATACAAACCAGCCGTTTCCTGTTCCAAGGTCCTTCTTTTCGAACGGACCCCCGCATCCATTTTCCTGGCGGTACAGGGGATTGATAATCTGGTTATTTCCATCGAATATGACCAGCGTAAATTTAATGCCCGGGTCACTCGGCAGATTCTGGATCATCTGGCAGTTTTTTTAAAGTCTGCGTCTGAAAATCCCCAGGCTCGCCTCATGGACCTCCCGGTTTTAGCGGAATGGGAAAAAACAAAGATTGCCGAAAAACTCAATACCTGGAAATACCATTTAAAATCAGATACTTGTGTCCACCATCGCTTTGAAATTCAGGCGGGCTTTAATACCCATATGACAGCGGTTACAGACGGTCAACGCAGCTTTACCTACGGGCAATTGAACGCCTTTGCCAACCAGATCGCTCATTTTCTGATCTTAAAGGGCGGGGGGCCTGAAAAAAAGGTCCTGGTGCTTTTGGAACAAACTTCAGATTTAATTGCCGTGCTTCTGGGTGTGCTCAAATCCGGGTCCTGTTATATTCCCCTGGACATTTCATATCCTGACGAGAGAATCCGGTATATTTTAACGGATGCCGCTCCTGACGTGGTCATCACCACAGGCGAGAATCAAAAAAGAGTTGAGACCGGCCAGGCTCAAATGGTTCTGATGGATAAGGATCTCAGGGAAATTCTGACAATGGAGACCGGTGATCTTAAAGACCGGGTTGCTCCGGATCATATGGCCTATATTATTTATACCTCCGGTTCCACCGGTTATCCCAAAGGGGTTGTCATTGAACACAGAGCTTTGACGGTTTTCACAAAATCAGTTGCTGAAATCTATGATATCCAGCCCAATGACAGGGTCCTGCAGTTTGCTTCCATCAGTTTTGATGCATCGGTGGAAGAAATTTATCCCACGCTTTTTTCCGGGGCAACTCTTGTCATGAGGCCCCAGAGGCTTTTCCATACACCGGGGCAATTTTTCGATTTCTGCCGTCACCATCAATTGACCGTTATTGATCTGCCCACGTCCTACTGGCACCTGATTGCAGATCAGATTGACACGCTGTCGATTCCGGAACAATTGCGGCTGATCATTATCGGTGGGGAAGAGGCCCATCCGGACAAGGTCAGGAAGTGGCAGGCCCATATGGGAGGGAACGTTCGGCTCATCAATACCTATGGCCCCACTGAAACTACAGTGGCAGTGACCTTTTGCGATTTATCCCAGCAGAACATTGAAACCGGAAGGGTTCCTATCGGAAAACCCTTTCCTGATGTCAACCTGTGTATTCTCAATCATTTTCAACAGCCTGCTCTCCCGGGGATTACAGGTGAACTGTATATCGGCGGCCCCCAAGTGGCCAGGGGATATTTAAACAAGCCGGATCAGACCCAAAAGGCCTTCCTTGCTATTGATGGCCCCCAGAACAGGGAGCGGTTTTTCAAAACCGGTGACCAGGCCTTGATGCTTCCGGAAGGGCAGGTGATCTTTCTTGGAAGAATTGACCGGCAGATCAAAATAAGGGGATTCCGGGTGGAACCCGGGGAAATTGAAAAAACCGCTCTGGCCCATGAGCGGGTCAGTGAATGCGCCGTTGTTGTTTCAGAGGATGCGGACGAGAATCCTATCCTCACCCTGTTCATTGTTCCCAAACAAGGGGGGAACCCGGGCTCCCGGATAGCGGCGAACAAAGAGAAATCAGCGGCTGCCGGCGAAGCCGAGTATGACTGCCGGGACGTTAAAACATGGCTGATATCAAGACTTCCCGGGTATATGGTGCCGTCGGCCCTGGTTGCCGTTGAAGCCTTGCCGTATACTGCCTCGGGGAAAATTGACTACCCTTCCCTTGAGCGGATGGTCCGGGAAAACAGCATCTCCGGCCGGGCCGGCCTGCAAAACGAGGGTGTCGGACCGGAAACGGATTCAGGAGTAACCCATGACATTGGTCTAAAAGAATATGAGACAAAGCTTACGGAGATCTGGGAAGAGATACTGAAAACCCGGGATTTCCTTTCCACGGATAATTTTTTTGATATTGGTGGATCTTCTTTGAGCGCCATCAGGCTGATTACAGCCATTGAAAGAAAATTTGAAATTTCTCTGCCCGTGCTGGCTGTTTTTCAATTTCCCACTTTAAGGGAATTGGCAAAGATAGTTCGAAAAAAAGATACCCATTTCAATTTCAGCAATGTCAAAACCATCCGGAAAGAAGGGGACAAGGCCCCTATCTTTTTCATTGCCGGCACCAAAGAAGACACCCGGGCCTACCGGCACCAGGACCTGAAAGGACACCCCTTCCACACGGTTACGGTGTTTGCCCATAAAAATATCAAAGACCGGATCATTCCCATGGACCTCTGGGAAATCGCAAGACATAATATTACGGAGATTCTTCAGGCAGAACCCACCGGGCCTTATATTATTGTCGGATTCTGCCGCTATTCCATTGCAGCCTTTGAAATTGCCACCCAATTGACCCGCATGGGGAAAAAAGTGGACAGACTGGTATTGATTGATGAATTCTGGCAGAAAAAAGGGATGTCCAATTTTGTGGGTCATCATTTGAAAGGGATGTTCCGGTTTGGTATCGGCCATGTCCTGAAAAAAATCATACCCAAAGCAAAAGAAAAATTTCACCGGTATTCCCTTTCTCTGGATAATAAAAGGGAAGCCGTTTATACCGTTTTGGGCAAACCTGTACCGGAAACACTTCAATTCAGGCTTATGGAAGCTTTCTTCTGGAAAGCCTATGGGTCTTATATGCCGCTTCCCTATGCCGGTGATGCCATTGTTCTGGACTCGATTCAATGGAAAGAAAAATTTGACCCCCAACTGAGAAGCCATATCCGGGGGGAAATAAAACGGATACAGGTGGCAGCCACCCACAGGGACTGGTTTAAGCCGGCCCAGACGGACATCATTATTACAGCCCTGGATAATGGGATTAGGTCTTGATTTATGCTAAACCCCCTGGTAGAATTTGAAAAAATGAGAAAAAGAATATGTATACATCCTTTTACGGTTTAAGCGCAAAGCCATTTAAAATCAGCACGGACCCCACTTTTCTCTGGCTTGGGGAAAAGCACAGGGAAGCGATCTCCATGTTAAAATATGGTATCCAGGGAGATGATCACACAGGAATCCTGCTGCTGACAGGGGATGTGGGTACAGGGAAAACCACGCTGATCAATGCCCTTTTCAAATCACTGAATAAGGATGTCATCCGGGCTTCTGTGACAAATCCCAATCTGGTCGGGCTTGATTTTTTGAATTTCATTGCCGCAGCCTATGGCAGTAAAAAGGAATTTACATCAAAGGCCGGGTTTCTGGTCAGCTTTGAACGGTTTTTAAGAAAGGCCTGCGAAAAAAATAAAAAGATATTGCTGGTCGTGGATGAAGCCCAATTGCTATCCCACAAACTTCTGGAAGAAATACGGCTCTTTTTAAACATTGAAAAAGAGGGTCAAAGTCTGATCCATATTTTTCTTGTGGGGCAGCCGGAGTTACGGCAGAACCTGTCCAGTCCGGAAAACCGTGCCCTGAGACAGAGAATTACCTTGAATTATAATATTGATGCGCTTTTGCCTGAAGAAACAGACGAATATATTCGATACCGCCTCCAGGTGGCCGGGACTTCGAAAAGGATATTTGCACCCGATGCCGTGGAAAGCATCCACCACCATGCACGGGGGCTTCCACGGGAGATTAACATCCTTTGCGACCATACCCTTTTGACTGGGTTTGTTCGAAATTTAAACCGGATTGATGCCGATGTTGTTGAAGAGTGTGTCAAGGATATTTCCATTGTTTCGAAAAAAAGGGCGGTACCCATCGAAGACAAACCTGTCGAATCCAGGATAAAAATCGCCGAACCTATATCTGCCGATGACCGTCAGCCGCCGGATCAGGCCATTGATGAACCTATTGATAAAAAGAAAAAAGAACCAAAAATTATATATTCACTGGATACCGATAAAAAGAAAAAAAATAAGCAGGTCATCTATTTTGTTGCCGGTGCTGTTTTGTGTTTATTGGTATTTGC
>CAZAHK010000209.1:0-1438 GCA_964484555.1 uncultured Desulfobacula sp. | reverse complement strand
CCGGAAATTTCCGGAAATATTTCGATAAGTATAAATTTTTCCTTGACAAGCCGGAATAATTCAAATATTTCCTTGACAAGCCGGAAAAGATAAACTATTTCCGAGTATTATAGTGATTAAACGTCAGGGAGGTAGGATAGTGTTCCAATATATGGATCATTCGGAAATTAAGGCCAACGAATTGAAAAAGATCAGGACGGACCTGGGTTTGAGCATTACAGAGCTTTCACGGCTGGCAAATGTCAGTACCAAGGTCATCAGTCAAACCGAGCGAATGCTCATCGATCCGACCCGGGTAACAAAAACCAAGATTACTAAAGGATTGAATGCGGCTATCCCGGATGGTGAAAAAAAAATAGATTACCTCCATGTTTTCACAAATGAAAAATGATGAAAGCGCATAAGGGAGATAAGGTATGTATAAAAATTATTATTTAATGCAGGCAGAACCATTCTCTCCGGTTCCATCTCCCGAAGTATTCTATAAATCGGAGCGTCATGGAAGAACCTGGCAGCATCTGGTGGATTGCCTCCAGAAAAAAGAGCCGGTGGTGTTGACGGCAGGGGACTATGGGACAGGCAAAACATTATTGTGTTTAAAACTGATTCACCTGATGAAAAAAAATAATGTATCGCCCATGGTGTATATTCCTTCATCCGGATATCGTTTTTCCATGTTGCTTGAAAAAATCATGCGCGTACTCGACATCCCGGTAGACCCGAACAATGAGACGGAATGTCAGCGACTGATTTATGAATACTTTGAATCGGAACCACCCCAAAAGAATAAATATATGTATATTGTGATCGATGATATCCATGAATTCGGGTTTGATTTTATTGTCGGTCTCTCCCAACTGATCACGTTTAATCATTATGGCTATTTTCCCATAAAATTGTTTATGTTCGGTCACAGCAGTTTTCTACAGGACCTGGACGATCGAAATCTGATATCATTTAAACAAAGAATTAAAACCATCCCCATGCTTTTTCCGTTAAGCGTCCCTGAAGTTACCGAATATATTTATTTCAGGCTGATTTCGTCCGGTGCCTCGGGCAGTCCTGTGTTCGATGAATCGGCCATAGAATTCATCACTTCTGCCAGCAAAGGGATTCCACGGCTGATCAACAGAATTTGTGACATCAGTCTGTTGGTGGCCTGCCGGAAAAAAACAAGTTTAATCGATAGAAAAACAGTCGAGCAGGCAGTAGGGGAATCCGGATCAGGGCAGCCTGAAATTTCGGAACCGGCGATTCAAAAGCCGGCCGTTGTGCTAAGGCAGGAACAAGCAGAACCTGCCGGGACGGCAAGCCGGAGATTGACCCCCATTGTCCGTCGGCCTGGAACGGAATCTATCGCATTTGAGAGAAACGATCTTTTTTCAGCACCAGAGGTCAATGAACCGGATCAACCCCGGAAAGGGCGAAAACCCATGGA
>CAZAHK010000208.1:0-6997 GCA_964484555.1 uncultured Desulfobacula sp. | reverse complement strand
ATCAACGGTTAAAAATACACTAATTTATTAAGGAAGGAAAAGATGAAAAAAAGGTCACTTAAATTCAAACTCATTGTCGGAAGCGTTCTTGCTGCCATCATACCACTCACCGTGGTGGGTATTTTTTCCATCACTCAGTCATCCAGTGCTCTGGTTGCCGCTGCCAAGGGACAGGCCCTTCAGGTTGCCGGTGATCTTGCCGCCATGACCGAAATGGCTGTGGCCCAGGAAGTCAAACTGGCAAAAGGAATGGCCCTTGATCCCATGGTCGTAAATGCTGCCGGCAAGGTTCTGGAAGAGGGTATGGACTCTGCCGGATCTGAACTGGAAGCCCTGGACGGTTTTTTCGTCAAAGTGTACGAGCAGATCGGCAGCGATTATGATCTTTTTTTTGTGACCAATGCAGAGGGGCTTACCATAGCCGACAGTACCGGAGGAACGCTCAGGGCTAAAAAAATATCTGTGGCGGAACGGGATTATTTTATAGCTGCAAAAGCCGGACAGATGAATATCAGCACCCCGGTCCTGTCCAAGGCCAGTGGGAAACCCGTATTTGTGGTGGCCATTCCCTTGAAAACGGCTTCAGGCAGTTTTGCCGGTATTTTTGGAACCGTGATCAAGCTGGATTCCCTATCCGAAAGGATTACCCGGGTAAAAATCGGACAGACCGGGTATCCGTGGATGATAGGGAAAACAGGCCTCTTCATTGCCCATCCCGTCCAGGAAAATATCATGAAACTGGATATCAGCAAGCTTGAAGGCATGGAGTCCATTGCCGGCCGGATGATGGCCCAGACATCAGGGGTGGAAAATTATACATTCAAGGGAATAGACAAAATCGCCGGTTTTGCCCCGGTAAAGGCCACGGGCTGGAGCATAGCCGTGACCCAGGATGAGTCTGAATTCATGGGCCCGGTCTATGCCATCCGGAATATTGTTCTCATCGCCGGGGCTGTTTTTCTGGTCATCACCCTGGTGGGGGTTCTCTGGTTTGTCCGGGGTATCATGGCCCAACTGGGCCATGATCCGTCTGAAATTGCCAAGGTGGCGTCCAGCATTGCCAAAGGGGATCTCACCGTTCAGTTCAATACCGAGGGCAAATCCGTCACCGGGGTTTATGCGGATATGAAAGAAATGACGGAAAACCTGACCCATATGTTCAAAGATATCGCAACAGGCGTTCAGACCTTGACCGCTTCCTCCACGGAACTTTCAGCCATATCCGGGCAAATGGCGGACGGCGCCCGGCAAACCTCGGAAAAATCAAACAATGTCGCTTCGGCGGCCGAAGAGATGACCACCAGCATGAACAGTGTGGCCGCCGCAACGGAACAGACCACCACCAATATACAGATGATCGTATCGGCTGCTGAAGAAATGACGGCCACCATTAATGAAATTGCGAAAAATACAGCCAAGGGCAGCCAGACCACTGCCGAGGCCGTAAAAAAGGCGGAAACCGTATCCGAGAAAGTCAACGCCCTGGGCAAGGCCGCTCTGGAAATCAGCAAGGTGACGGAAACCATTACGGATATTTCCGCTCAAACCAATCTTCTGGCTTTGAACGCCACCATTGAGGCGGCAAGGGCAGGGGCGGCCGGCAAGGGATTTGCCGTGGTTGCAGGAGAGATCAAGGCCCTTGCCCAGCAGACGGCCCAGGCCACCAATGAAATCGGCTCAAGAATCAGTGATGTGCAGACAACAACCCAGGAATCCGTTTCAGCCATCAAGTCCATTGTCGACATCATCAATGAAATCAATTCCATTGTCACCTCTGTTGCCGCTGCCATTGAAGAGCAATCCGCCACTACCCAGGAAATTTCAAACAACGTCAGCCAGGCCGCTGCCGGTGTTCAGGAAGTCAATCATAACGTGAACCAGACATCGGTTGTGGCCGGAGAGGTTGCCAAAGATATTCACCAGGTCAGCCGGGCTGCGGATGAGATGAATACGGGAAGCCTCCAGGTCAATACAAGCGCTTCGGAATTGTCCCAACTGGCCGAGAATCTCAATGAGATGGTGGGCCGGTTTAAATTGAATTAAAAAATGGGTGGGTATCCGCCGGCGATGAATACGCCGACGGATACCTCAACCGTTCATCCGGAAGGTCGCCAATGGAAATCCAGACCGATTATTATACGATCATGCCCTATGCCAACCTGCTGGTTATCAAGACGTTTCTGTCCTGGGATGAGAGAGTCGCAGCGAAACATATTGAAGATGTTGCCGGCATCACCTCCCGATTTTATAAAGACAAGCGCTGGGGATTGCTTTCGGATCGAAAAGAGTGGCAACTCGGCACTCCGGCCGCCGAGCAGTATTTTAAAACAAAGGCAAAGTCGGCATTGACGGGAACACTATCCCATATGGCCATTTGTATCGACGAATCCGAACTCAAAAAATGGCAGATCAACAATATGATAAAAGAGTTCACACGATTTGAGGTACGATTTTTTGACGACATTCAGGATGCCGAATCCTGGCTGGCAACCCATGGATATGGCAAGACCCCGCTGGAGAATATCCCTGCCTTATAATAGCCCCTGTCATCCCGGTTTGCATGGTGATCCTCTGAAATTATAATGATCTGCAAACGGTTAAAAAATTATTCCACGGTGAATCTCCCCATCATGAAATTTAATTTTTGTGCAAGACCGGATAACCCGACGGCGCTGCTTTTGACCTGGGCGCTGTTATCTCTCATTTCATCCGTTGACCTGTGAACATCCAGGATGGAAATGGTGATCTCTTCGGCAACCTTTGAGCTCTGGGCGACATTATCATTCGCCTCGGCAATCCCCTCGGAAACCATGGCCATATTCCGGGCGATTTCCCTTGTTGCACTGGATTGTTCCTCTATGGCTGCGGCAATGGTAGTGACGATGGTGCTGATATCCGTGATGACCGTTGAAATCTTGTCGATTTCTTCAACGGATATCCGGGTGGAGGATTGGATTTCATCGATCTGTTCTTTGATATCCTGGGTAGAGGCGGCGGTCTGCCTGGCCAGGTCCTTGATTTCATTGGCCACCACGGCAAAGCCTTTTCCGGCCTCTCCGGCCCTGGCCGCTTCAATGGTGGCGTTTAAGGCCAGAAGATTGGTTTGAGCGGAAATATCGGTAATGGTTTCGGTTACCTTGCCGATGGCCTGGGCCACCTTTCCAAGGCGGACCATCTGTTCTCCGGCGGATTTGGACTGGTTCACGGCCTTATCGGTAATGGTTTTTGCAGTGTCGGTATTCTTTGCAATTTCATTGATGGTGGCCGTCATTTCTTCAACCGCCGTAACAACGGAATGGGTATTTTCCGTGGAGGATTCCATATTTTTCGAAACGCTTCCCATGTTGGCGCTCATTTCCTTTGCAGCCAGGGATACCGTGTCGGCCTTGTGGGCATTGCGTGCGGCAGTATCCGAAACCTGGTCCGAAAGCCCGGTCAGATCACCTGCAGAGGTATTGAGCTGGTCAATCCCGGTTTTGATCTCCAGAACCATACTTCGTAAACTGCTGCTCATGGTATTCATGCTGTTTACCATAATGCCCAGTTCGTCACTGCTTTTGATGTCCAGGCTCTGTTTAAAATTTCCTCCGGCAACGGTTTTGACATAGGCCACGGTCTGTTTTAAGGGCCTTGTGATGGATCGGGTGATCAAAAAGGCAAAACCGCTGATCAAAAAGGCGGCTGCGACACAGATAATGATAAAGAGGAGTTTGATCTTGCCTGAAAAATAGTCGGCAACCCCCCCCATATTATTATGAAATGATTTCAGCATCTCAGGGAATTGTTTTTCAATCGAGTGGAATTCGGCAGCAAGTTTGATTCTTGTTTCCGGGTCCGTCTGTGCCTTGAACTGTTGGGCCAGATCCATGAGCCTGGATGTCATGACATGGCCCTGGCCCGTAGTCTCAACCAATTTTATAATCAGTGGTGTATCCATTAAAGAATGAATCAGGTTGCCTGTTTTTATGTTTGTCGGGGATGAATCCCCTGTTTTTTGATTGTGAATCTGGATGGTCTGTTCAATGGAATGGCCTTCTTTCATCAATCGGTAATAGGCCCCTATTTTGCCGTCGGTGATGGAGAGAGCGGAAAGAACCTCCGTCAGTTTTGTGTAATGGGCCTCCTCCCCTGTGGCTGCCAATTTACTGAATTCAATGGACGCATCCTTTGTCATGAGTTCATACTGAAAGGCGGCTTTGGTAATATTGCCGATCTCACCGATTTTGCCGAAAAATTTAAAGGTTGTAAAAACAAGGATAAAAATACTGATCAAAGAAATCAGAATGATCAGGAAAATTTTACGTCCGATGGAATTCAAAATTTTGTTCATTTTAGAGCCGCCTTGATGGTTTCCTTTGATCCGTCGGCAGACATCATGATGATCTTGACGGCCTCTGAAAGGGCCACCCCCTTTGTTTTTTCCCATTGCCGGATTTTGGTCATGACCTGGGGGCCGTTCAAGTCCGGCATGTTAATATCCAGAAAGATCAGGTTATAAGGGTCATTTTCATTGTGCGCCCTGACGTATGCATTTAACGCTTCCAGGCCGTTGATGGCCACATCGCATTCTCCGTATTGGGAGAGGATCTTATGGGCCTTTTTCCTGGAAACAAATTCATCATCCACAATGAGAAATTTCATGAACAGATTTTTTACCGAATACCGGATGATGAAATCCTTTAATTCATTGCAGGCATTATAAAGGGTGTTGAATTCCTTTTCAATCAGGGCCCTGTTCTGATTCTCAAAGGCCCTGTCAAGGGAAAAGGCTGCGTCCATAATCCTTTTGCAGGAAAGGTGCTTGACCGAATCCCGGAAGGTGAGCAGGGAGGCCTTGACTTTGGGAGGGTCATTTTTGTCAATGCCGCTTCTGATGTCATTGAGCATGGGGACGTGATGGTTAATGAAATCGTCAAAGCATTCCTTGACCAGTTTTTTATCCCCGTTCATGGACAAAATCAGTTCATCCAGATGGATGATATCCCCTTTGACCATGGGTACGTCAAGGTCATTTTGTTTGGCCATGCATCTGATAATAGCATCATCCAGATCTTTTCGCTTGATGGGCTTTGTAATATAATCATCCATGCCTGAATCCAGGAATCGCACCCTGTCCCCTTTCATGGCATTGGCTGTGAGTGCAATGATCAGAATATGGTTTTTTGACCGGGAAGATTTTTTTTCATACTCCCGGATGGCCCGTGTGGCCTCAAGGCCGTCCAGAACCGGCATCTGGCCATCCATGAGAATCAGGTCAAATTCTTTTTCCATGAATCGATCGACAGCCTCTTTTCCGTTTTCTGCAATGGTAATGGTGTGTCCAAGTTTTTGGAGCATATTGACGGCAACCTTCTGGTTCATCTTATTATCTTCTGCCAGAAGGATATGGAACCGTCCGGGAAGAGGGTCGGCCGCAGCCTGGGGTTCTTCAATGCCGAATCGTGTTTCCACCTGTTTGGGGTCTGGTGAGATGTTGTGGATATCCATGAGGCATTCCAGCACATGGGTGCGATACGCGGGTTTGGCAATCTGGGCCGTGAATCCGAGGGATGAAAGGGTGGTATTGTCGAGCCGTTTTCCGGTATAGGTCATAAGAATGAGATGGGCCCCTTTTAAGTGAGGGCCCTTCAGGAGGCGCCGGGCAAATTCCTTTCCGTCCAAATCCGGCATTTCCATGTCAATGAAAATCGTATCAAAGGGCCGGCCGGTAAGTTTTGCATCCATGAGTTTTTCCAGGGCCATGGTGGCGTTCTGGGCGCTTTCCACCCGGCAGCCCAGGGAAGAAAGATGCAGAATCATGGCTTTCCGGCACGAATCCATATCGTCAATGACCAGGCATTTTAAGGTCTTGAGTTTGGGAGGGATTTGAAGGGGTTCTTCCTGAAGACCGGCCTGCTTTTCAAAACAGGCCGTAAACCAGAAGGTGGATCCTTCCCCTTCCTTGCTGACCACCCCGATCTTCCCGCCCATGAGTTCTGCCAATTGCCTGGAAATGGTGAGGCCGAGACCGGTTCCGCCATATTTGCGGGTGGTGGAAGCGTCCACCTGGGAAAAGGTTTTGAAAAGTCTTTGAATCTGCTCGTCCGGGATGCCGATGCCGGTGTCAATGACTTCAAACCTGAGGGTGACCCTGTTCTTTTTTTTCCCGACAAAGGACACCCGAAGAAGGATTTCCCCCTTTTCCACAAATTTTACGGCATTGCCGGAAAGATTGATAATGATCTGGCGGAGCCGCGTCGGGTCTCCTTTTAGAAAATTGGGGACGTTTTCTTCAATGAGGCAGATGTATTCTATATTTTTTTCCTGGGCTTTGGTGGCCATGATCTGGCTGATATCGTGAAGGGTTTTTCCCAGATCAATATCAATGACTTCCAATTCCATTTTCCCGGCCTCTATTTTTGAAAAAAGCGTTTGCTCGTCAATGCGCTTTTCCAGATATTTTTTAGAAAGCTGGCTCTGCAGATGAACTGAAATCCTTGCGATCAGGAGTTCCCGGATAAAGGGCTTGGTGATGAAATCATTGGCCCCTGTTTTGATCAGATCGGATTCGGTTTTCTGGTCGGCCTGGGAGGTCAGAAAAATGACCGGTATGGACTGAAGGTCCGGGTTTGCCTTGATATGGGCGCAGAGTTTTTTCCCGTCCATATTGGGCATGTTCAAATCCGTAAGGACCATATCAATTTCAGGGGCACCCGGCCGGGTCAGAAAGGAAAGGGCTTCTTCTCCGTCAACGGCCGTGAAAACCCTGAACCCTTCCGATTCCAGGTCCTTTTGAACCGTTGCCCGGATTGAGCTGGAATCATCTACAACAAGAATGGCAGGGGAATCCGAATTTTTCATGATCAGGCCTTTTTATTCTTTAAGACGGTGGTGATCGGGTATTTGAAATCATCATTCACAATGATGGAAAAACTCTAACAAATTAATTTTTTTTCGTCAATAAAGACATCCTGAATTCAGGCCGGTTTTGTATTGACTTTCAGCATTTGAACCATCT
>CAZAHK010000207.1:0-7042 GCA_964484555.1 uncultured Desulfobacula sp. | reverse complement strand
ACCAGAAGAAACCCGCCCATCTGTTTTTTCGCTAAACTTAAGTCTTTCAGCATTCGCTTCCTCCTATAAATCGTTATTGGGTTATGAGCCTGTATTTAAATATCTCATTTATTATTCCAATGCATTGAGGAAGGCCTCAAGATTGGTATTTGCATTCAATAATCCCATCTTTTTCCGGATATGATTTCTATAGGTTGAAACAGAGCTGGGAGCGATATTCATCAGTTCTGCAATTTCTTTTGATGATTTTCCATGCCGGATTAAATCAGCGATCTTGATCTCCTGGGGGCTCAGATGTTGATATCTGACAAATTGCTTTTCAAATGAAGGTTGAAGCACCTCATGGATCTTATTTTTTATATCCTCTATGGCGGTTGCCGTTTCCGGTCCCGGATGCTGCAGCCTAATAAAATCCATATAGGACAATACATGCTTTTCTATTTTTAAATGAAATTCCTGCTCAATGGCCCTTTTTTCCGCCTCTCTATGCTCCAGCGCGGCCATCAGGGCCTTATTGGCCTTTTGCAGAAATTCCGTCTGCAGTTGAAGACCTTCTTCGGCCTTTTTCCGCAATTGAATTTCATCCATTAAACTTTGGGTTCTCTGCTCAACCTTCTGTTCAAGGTCCTGGTTCAGCAGCCGCAGCTTTTTCTCCATCCCGGCTTTGTAAAGGGCCAGCTCCATAACCGCGGTCACCTCAGATGTTTTGAATGGTTTCAAGATGTATCCCAAAGGTTCGGCAGCCTTTGCCCGGGCAATAATGTCCTGATCAGAATAAGCAGTCAGAAAAACAACCGGGATATGATGGATTTCTTTTAACCGCTTTGCAGTATCGACACCATCCATGGGACCTTTGATCTTTATATCCATGAGGACAAGGTCGGGAGGTCCGGAGGCGGCAAGGCTCAAGGCCTGACTGCCGGAGTTTGCAATGCCGCAGATATGATGCCCCATGGCGGTCAGGGCATCCTCAAGAGCCATGGCCACGACCCTCTCGTCTTCAACAATCAATATTTCAGCAGGTTTCATAAGGATTATCCCTTCCCCTTCCATTGAATTGTCCAGGAAACCCCCCGGCCCTCCATAAGGTCTATTTCTCCCTCCAACTGCCCCTGGACCAACTCGCGCACCAGGCGCAGCCCTAAAGTATCGGAGGTTTTCCAATCGATGGGTTTTGAGAATCCAATCCCGTTATCTGAAATGCACAGTTGATAGCCGTTGTTCCTGAAGCGCCGGGATTTAATCCGCAATCGCCCTTTCCTTTTTCCAGGAAAGGCATGTTTCAGGCTGTTGGTGATCAGTTCTGCCGCAATTAATCCGCAGGTGACGGCCTGCTCCATTTTCAAATGGATATGTTTCGCTTTAATTTCAATTTTAATCTTTTGTGCGGACAGGTCTGTCAAATGATGCACCAGGCGTTCCAGATAGGATTGAAAATCAATTTCGGAGAGGGTATCGGACCGGTATAAAATTTCATGAACCAGAGACATGGCATGGACCCTGTTCTCAGTCTCTTCAAAGGCTTTAACGGCAACGGGATCTTCCAATTTCCGGATCTGAAGATTTAAAAGGCTGGAAATGATCTGCATATTATTTTTTACACGATGGTGAACTTCCTTTAACAGGATCTCTTTTTCATGCAATGATTTTAGCAGTATTTCTTCGGATTTTTTGATGGCGGTGATATCCATCCGGAAACCCACGGTACTGCCGTCCGGTGTCTTTTTTTCAGCAATTTTCAGCCAGCGGCCGTCTCCGAGTTTCTCCTCAAACCCGCTAACCGCAAAGCGGTGCAGAGCCAATCGCTCCGTCACCCATTCTTCTTCTCTGCCGACGGCATCCTCATACCAGCTCTGCCGGACAGCCTGTCGGATGATTTCTTCAAAAGAGACCCCCGGAACCAGAACCTCACTGGAAAGGCCGCACATTTCAGAATATTTGGCATTAAACATGACCAACCGATCCTTGTCATCGTACAAGGCAAAGCCTTCATCCATTGCTTCAATGGCTGCCATGAGACGATCTTCGCTGATCTGCCTTGCGGTTTGTGCCGCGATCCTTTCACTGATATCTCTTGAGATTCCGAATATGGCGGACTGACCATTCCATTTCCCGACAGCCACATAGGTTTCCACAGAGATCCGGTCTCCTGTTTTAGTCAATAGGGGGATCGGACAATATTCTGTTTGACCGGCCAGCATTTCAGCGACAATCTGCCCGGCTTCTTCCCGCCTGTCCGGGGGATGAAGGTCCAGCACGTTCATTTCGAGAAGTTCTTTTTCAGAATATCCAAGACGGTTTATGACGGCAGGGTTAAATGAAATCAGATTTCCTTTTTCACTCAGAACAAAAAGAAAATCCGTTAAATTTTCAAACAAGGCCTGTAAATTCAAACGGCTTGATTTGAGCATCTCGCTTGATCGAATTTTGGCAAAGGCCTCTCCAAGCTGCCCGGCAATGGCCTCCAGGGCATATTTCGTAAATTTCTGGAATTGATTTGAACTTCGGGAGGCAATATTCATTGCGGCCATTACTTTTTTTTCATGAAAAATGGGGATGATGGCAAGCGCTTTGATACCCAGTGCCTTTTTATCTGCAAGTTCTTTTCCGCTCATTCCAAGTGATGATAACAGACTCTCATAGGAGGAAAACACCGGTCGGCCCGCCATGACCAGTCTGGTCTGGGGCGATGCTGCATCATAATAAGCCCCTAGTTTGGCAAACCATGCCGGCAGATTTCTGTATCGGACAAGCCGGAGGCCGCCATCCCCGGGATCCGTCATATAAATACCGGCACAGTCGATTCCATCTATTCTCAGGAGCGATGACAGACTGACCTCAATTGCCTGGTTCAGATTATCTGTTTTTCCAAGCCTGATGGCCAGATCCCGTTGAATCCGGATCAGATTTTCTGTTTGTTTTTTTTCTGTAATATCCCTGAAATATTCAACCACGCCGGCAAGTTTTCCTGCCGGATCAAACATGGGGAAGGCCAGAATTTCAAAGGCCCCCTTTTTCAGTCCGGCTTCTTTCGGCATGGTGATTTGCCTGGTTTCCACCCGCCCTGTTTTCATGCATTTTAGAGCGGGGCAGGAGAAGCATGGCCGAGGCCGATGGTGAAACAGCTCATAACATTTCTTCCCCTCCATTGAAAAAGAGCCGGGATAATTTTTTTTTGCAGCCTTGTTGGCAGAGATGATATTCAAATCCATGTCCAGCATCACGATTCCATCCTGGATGGAATTGAAAAGGGCATCCGAGTATTTCATTTTTTCCCGTCCAGAATATGGCGCAGCTTTTCAGCCAGCTTTTTAATGACAATCGGTTTCATCAGTATCCCTTTGATCCCGATAGCCTCTATCTTTTCCTCTGTCAGCGTTTCGCTGAAACCCGTGCAGATCAAGATGGGGATATCGGGCTGCATCTTGAGCATTTCCACGGCAAGCTTGTCTCCGGTCAGTTTCGGCATGGTCATGTCGGTTATGACCAGGTCATATATTTCCGGGTTCGACCGGAAGGCTTCAAGTGCCTCAATGCTCCTGGAAAAAGAGGTCACCTGATACCCGAGGCGTTCCAGAATCATTTTTTCCATTGCGAGAATCGATTCATCATCATCCACCAGAAGAATCTTTTCAGTCCCAAGGGCTGCAGGTTCGGCTGTTATCGGCCCCAGGTCTCCGGGAAAGGACCGGATAACCGGGAGGTAGATATGAAAGGCGGTTCCCCGGCCGGGCGTACTGTCAACCCGGATGCCGCCTTTCATGGTGTTGACGATTCCGTGGACCACGGAAAGACCCATCCCTGTTCCTTTTCCCTTCTTTTTTGTGGTAAAGAAGGGGTCGAAAATTTTGTTGATGATGGGGTTGTCTATCCCTTTGCCGGTATCAGAAACAGACAGGCAGGCATATTTTCTCGGGATCATGTCCGGGTTCATTAAATCAGGTTCCTTCAGTTCGATTTCTTCGAGCCGGACATTCATATCCCCGCCTTGCTCTTCCATGGCATGGTAGGCATTGGTCGCCAGATTCATGACAATTTGATGGATCTGGGTCGGGTCTGCCATTACCGCTCCACAGTCGGTCTGCAGATTTTTCCGGAGGGAAATGGTGCTGGGAAGGGTTGCCCGGAGCAGCTTCAAGGCCTCATTGATGATGGGTTGGAGTTTCATCCGTTTGAGTTCGGTCTCTCCCTGGCGGGAAAAGGTCAGAATCTGACCCACCAGGTCCCCGGCCCTTAAGGCACCGGCATAGATTTCATTCAAACCTTCCCGCAGGGGGCTGTCTTCCCCTGCATCCTCCATCAGCATCTCCGTATGCCCGATAATGGGGAAGAGAATATTGTTGAAATCATGGGCAATCCCGCCGGCCAGGGTGCCGATGGCCTCCATTTTCTGGGCCTGCCGGAGTCTGGCCTCCAGGATTTTCTGATCCGTAATATCGGTGATGATACTGATGATCCCTTCAATATCTCCTTTAGAATCATACACATAATCCCAGTTGATCCGGACATCGATTTCCTTTCCATTTCTGTTTCTATCCCGGCTGAAATAAACCTCCGGCGCCGGCCGGTTTTTTATTATTTTTTGATAATAGTCCCTGGCCTTTGATTTCCGGCGTTCATCCGCCATCAGATCCCAGATATATTTTCCCACCAGTTCTCCATCCGGATACCCATGAATCCTGTGGTGGGCCGGATTACTGAACAGAATCTTTCCATCCGGATCAGTTAGCTGGATGCCGTATGGAGAAGTGTTAACCAGCTTCCGGTATTTTTCTTCGCTTTCCTGAAGGGTTTTTTCCGTCTTTCGGCGCTCCGTTATATCAGTGCACGCACCGATCCATTTATATGGCCGGCCCTCCCTGTCCATCAGGGGGAGCCCGTGATTCTGGATGTGCCTGTAAATGCCGGTCCTATGTCTTATCCGGTATTCATAGCGGATGTGTTCGGTCTGGGTCTGGTGAACTTCAACCGCTTTTTCAAGCATCTGCCGGTCTTCGGGGTGGATCAGATTTAACCAGGCGCCGATGTCTCTTGAAATTTCTCCCTCCTCATATCCCAGAAGGCCGTCAATATCCCCAAACCATTCGAGACGGCCATCGGCAATGGTCCATTCATAAATAACATCATAGGATGCCTTTGCAGCTATCCTGAGCCTTTTTTCATTTTCGAGAAGAACCTCCTCTGTTCTCTTATCGGTCCCGCAGATGGTTCCGTCTGGTCCTCTGCGGTTATCTGTAAGATTTCCGGCAAATCCATATATCCTCTGTTGCCCCTGATCCTTGAAAAAGATCTCCGTTACCTCTACCGGGAAGGTGGTTCCATCCGACCGGACATGGGTGGATTTAAACAACCGGCTCTGATTATTCGAATTTTCTTCACAGAAGCGCTTAAAAATTTGTTTATCATAACCGGGATCAATATCCTTGATCGTGAGGGACAAGATCTCCTCGCGAGTTCGGATTAAGGCTTTTTCTGCGGCTTTGTTGGCATCCAGAATATTCCCGTTTTCATCAAGGAGGTATACGGCATCCATGTGTGCATCAAACATGCGATGGTGACATTGGTTTTTTTGCATATGTTTTTCCGCTTCCTTACAAGAGAGATGATGGGTCATTTTTTTCCTTTAAACCGGTCCGGGTTCAGGCCCTGTATCTATTATGGCGTTGCGGCCCCGTTCCTTGGCAAGGTACAGACGTTCATCCGCTTTTCGGATCAATTTTTCCACAGAGATATCCTCGACAAATTCCAGAGTATTGGAAATGCCGGCGCTGAAAGTCAGACGGATATCCATGCCGTTGTAATTAAAAACGTGGCGGTTGATTGTCTGTAGAAGTCTTGTCATCAGCTTCCGGGTTTCCGGCATATCGATATTCATGGTGATAATGATAAATTCTTCTCCGCCATATCGGCTGACAAGATCATAGGGCCTCAGGTTCCGGGTCAGAATGGCGGCAAATTCCCTGAGTATAAAATCTCCGGCCGGATGACCATAGCTGTCATTGATGGTTTTGAAAAAATCCAGGTCAATAATGGAAATCGAAAAATGCCTTTTTTCCCTCTGATGCTCCTGTATGAGAACATCAAGTCTCTCAAAGGCATACCGCCGGTTGTAGACACTGGTCAAATGATCATGGATTGAAATTCGGTAAAGTTCTTCCTCGGCCAGTTTTCGATCGGTGATATCCCGGACGATTCCCTGAAATCCCTCTGGTTTTCCTTTTTTGGTCAGCTTTAGAGAGATGGAACTTTCCACGAAACGCCGGGAGCCGTCCTTCCGGATCAGTTTCCAGTCAAAGGCCTGGGCCGCCTTTCCGGTGGTGTATACCTGGTGGAAGGTCTGGAAGACCTTTTGGGCGTTTTCCTGATCCATATATTGCCGGTTGTTCATGCCCATTAATGTCCGGCTGGGATATCCCAGGATTTTGCACAGAGAGGGGTTAAAGAATGTCAGATTTCCATTGAGATCCACTTCAAAGTATCCATCCTCGATGCTTTCCAGGATGTTCCGGTATCTTTTTTCACTTTCCACAAGAGCGGCTTCCGCTTTTTTCTGGTCCGTGATATCCGTGGCCACCTGCAACCGGACCAATTTGCCGTCGGTCCATTCAATGGCCCGGTCGTAATTGATATAGAATTTATCGGTAATGGGATTCTTATCCTGCCAGACAAGGACACCGGACGGCAGACCTTTTTCATCCGTCAATTTTTCGTTGGTGCAGAAGCCGCAGGGTGCCGCCGCCTTTCTGAAAGACTGGAAACAGAGATCGCCGGTCATGTCCCGGCCGAAACTCTCGATCATGTGTTTGTTCATAAAAAGGATTTCATAGGTCTTCATATCAGCCACATAAATGGTCGCATCAATGCTGTCCAGAACCGTCAGAAATTTTTCATGGGATTTTCTGTTCAGGGATTCGGATTGCTCAAGTTCCCTGATTCTGTTTTCCAAGTCTTTATAGCTGGGTTTATGGGTCATGATTTCGTTTCTAAATTTTCATTCCAGTGCCTTGCGTATTTGTAGCGCCAGGTCGCTGAAGGAATAGGG
>CAZAHK010000206.1:0-7147 GCA_964484555.1 uncultured Desulfobacula sp. | reverse complement strand
TGCCAGTCATCCGGATGTTCTCCGCCGGCCTGGGACAGGTCCGGGCCTGTTCTCTGGGAGCCCAGAAGAATGGGATGGTCCTTGATATAATCCCCTGCTTCGGCGATTCTTTCCGCACCCAATCCCCAATCGATGGCCCTGATGGATTGGGTATGGCAGTAGACGCATCCGTTGCTGATATAGAGGTCGCGGCCCTTTGCTTCCATCTCGGTCCGGGTTCGGAACAGATCCGAAGGGATGGTTTTGCTGGTGTCGGCATAGGGAAGAATAATGACCACCATTACCACTGCTGCAAGAATGAGAAGGCTGCCGGCGATAATGGCCGCAGGAGTCATTTTCATGGGTTCTCTCCGGGATTTGAAAAAAGTGATCTGAAAATATTATAACACCCTGACACGGCGGATAGAAAAATCAGCAGGCCCAGGGCCGCCCTGATAATATTATAGATATGAACCTGGGGAAGGACCCGGTACACGGTTTCTCCGTTCAGCCAGGCATGTCCCTGGATGAGCCCGGAAATGGTCAGCACAATGGCAAAACCGGATACGCCGATCAATATCATCCAATATTGGAGATCCGCCAGAAACCGGCTGAAAAGGGGTTTTCCCGTTATTTTCGGAATAGTGAAATAGAGGCTTCCCAGGGCAATCATGCCGGCAAACCCCAGGACCCCGACATGGGCGTGACCCACCACCCAGTGGCTGAAATGGGTGACCCGCTGGACATCGGGCAGGGCCATGAGGGAGCCGCGCATACTGGCGATAAAATACATGATGGTCCCGGTAAAAACAAATTTTCCGCCGACATCTTCATGGATGAATCCCAGTTTTCCCCTGGCCGTGTACCAGATATTGATGAGAAAGGCCATGACCGGGATCACCATGGCAACGCTGTCGACAATGGCCACCACCTTGAGCCAGGTCGGCACCGGCACCTGCAGGAGATGGTGGGTGCCGATATGGGTATAGATGACGATCAGGGACCAGAATCCCAGGAGTGAAAGCGTGTGGCTGTATAGAGGGGCCCGGCAGACCTGGGGAATGATATAATAGGCGGCGGCTGCGGAAAGCGGGGTCAGCAAAAGCCCGAACACATTGTGTCCGTAAAACCACAGGAGAATGGCATCGGGAATGCCGATCAAAGCCCCGGAATCCGGTTTCCAGACGACATTGCCCAGGCAATAGGTGCAGGTGGTCAGGACCACCGCCGCCAGGACATACCACACCGATACATAAAGAATTTTTTCATTCCTGTTTTTGACCGTCATGATAAAATTAATGAAAATCAGGCAGAACGCCGTCACAATCCCCACATCAATGGGCCAGATCATTTCGGCATATTCACGGCCCTGGGTAAGGCCCGCAGCAAGGGTGATCATGGTCGCCACAAGGGCGATATTCCACAGGACAACCGTCACGATTCCCAGTTTTTCACTGTAGAGTTCGGTCCGCAGCAACCGGGGGACAAAATAAAAGGCGCCGGCCAGAAGGCCCGGGGTCACAAACCCGAAGAGCACCAGGTTGACATGGATGGGCCGCAGTCTTGAAAAAAGGAGCCAGGAAATATTGGCGGTCAGATCGGGGGCCACCAGCTCCAGGGCTGCCACAAATCCCGCCAAAGTGGCCACCATCATCCATGCGGCCGAGGTCAGGCAGAATCCCCTGGCTGTCAGATAAGCGGCAGTGGCGGGTCGGGTCGGATTTTCAGGCAAAACACAACCTCCTTTATTAATTGTGACAGGAAAGCCAGCAATCCAGGTTGGCCTTTTTTTCCCTGTGACATTTTATGCAAAATCCCATTTTAAATTCCTGGCGTACAAGTCTGTCCGTCCCTGCAATATCTCCGTGGCAGGATTCACACTGGACCTCTTTTTTGATATGGCGTTCATGGTTGAACATGACATGCTCCGGCACATAAAACACCTTTTTCCACGGCGTGGGGGTCCGGGTCTCAAAATAATGATGTTCTTTTCTGATTTCCGGGTGGTTTGCAATAATATATTTGTGGCAAAACAGGCATTTCTCAACCGCAGGAATTCCCGGATGGGCGGACCGGTCCACATAGGAATGGCAGAACCGGCAGTCAATCTTTTTGTCCCCTGCGTGGAGCCTGTGGCTGAAGGGGATGGGTTGAAGGGGACCGGCATCCACATGGGGCATGATATAAAAAAAATAGGCAAACAGGCAGATTAAAACAATCAGGCTGCCGACAACCATCCATTGGATTTTGTTTTCATTTACCGCTGCTATAAAGGACCGGAACCGACTTATTCCCATTGAACCCCCTCTCCTGAGCCTTTTTCCAGCACTTCGGGAAATTCTTTAAAATAGAATAAAAGGGCCAAGATCAGGAGCGCCAGAAATCCGATGGTAATCAGGATTTCACTGATACCGATGGGAAAATCGCCGTGCCCGGGGTCCGGGTAACAGGGCCCCAGGAGGAGAAAATGTTCGATCCACAGGCCCGCCAGAACCCATGAGCTGACAAGGACCATGCACCGGGGGGATTCTTTGATTTTCCGGCTTAACAGGATGATAAAGGGCATGATAAAGCAGGACAGGAATACGGTCCAGGCCAGCCCGCTCCAGGGTGCGGTCATGGTCCGCTGGATGATATAGGCGGTTTCTTCCGGGATATTGCCGTACCAGATGACCACGAACTGGGAATAGAAAAAATCCCCCCATACAATGCTGAAGCCGAAAAAAAGCGTACTGAGCTTGCCCAGCGCTGAAGGCGAAAGGGAGAAAGGGGTGTTGGGGTTCAGGTGAAGGAGGGTTGCCAGCAGGATAATGGCGCCGAATCCGGCAAAGATGGCCTTGATAAAGGTATAGGCCCCGAACAGGGTGGAATACCAGTGGGGGTCCATACTCATGACCAGGTCAAATCCGATCAGGGCCAGAACCAGGGCAAAGGCGAACATATACCAGCCGGCAAACAGGGTCATCCGTTTTTTGATGGTTTCAGGCGAATGGGAGGCTTTTTCAAAGCGGTTGAATAAGAATTGTTTGAGCCGGGTATTTTTTGGGGCATGTTTTAGTCTGAATTGAAGCGCCTGATAGAGGTAACCGAATCCAAGGCCATAGAGAATCAGAAAAGCGGCAAAGTCCCGGAAGAATAAAAAGGGAATATTAAGCCAGACCTCTTTGCCGTGAAGGTCCTGCCCTATCCATGGAAACACATGGTTCTGTCCGATGAAAAGAAGGATGAAAAGAAGGAAGGAAACCGGGAAAAAAGCGGAAAATGCTTCTGCAACAGAGGCAAGGCCATGGCTCCATCTTGCCCTGGTAAAATGCATGAGGGTTGAAAAGAGAAGCCCCCCGGCTGACAGGAGGGTAAAAAACAGGAAATTGACCAGATAGGCCGGCCAGGCTTTTTCCGGGTGGTCCGCCAGGGCGGAAAAAATGAAAAACAGAAAGCCTGCCCCTGCAATGAGTGCGGGAAGGATGAAAACACTTTTTTTCCAGGCTATCGAAGGCGCTTTTACTACAGTGTCCGTCATATCGTTTCCTTATGGTCCTTCAAAGACCCTGTGCGGCGAAGCAGATCCTTAAGGCCGGCAACATCCTCCGGCGCCGAGGCGACCTGGATGCCATACAGGGAGCCTGAGCATTCCGGTTCATAATTTTTTTCATAGTCTTTGTCCGGCAGTCCCACCTGGGTTAAGATCCCCAGCACATTGCCGAAAACGGCAAAAAGGATGGTAAATTCAAAGGCGATGACAAAAAACGGGATCCAGGAAAGAATGGGCTTCCCGCTGACAATGAGGTTCCACCGGGTGGCCGTGAACACGGCAAGCAAAAATCCGGAAAAAAATCCAATGATCCCGCCGGTCAAGGTAAACCACCCCACCTTGCTTTCTTTTCTTCCCAGGGCCCGGGCCAGCCCGTGGTCGGTAATGGGACTGTGCACTTCCTTTACCTGCCAGCCCTGTTCCTGGATGGTTTGGACAGCGGCCAGGGTTTCTTCCCGGTTTTTAAAGAGACCTGTGACAATGACGGCATCCGTGCTCATGAATCACTCCGTTTTATGGATCATTTCTTTCATTTCAGTCATGGAAACCGAGGGCAGGTGCTTGACAAACAGCAGGAACAGAAAAAAGAAGAGACAAAAGGCCCCCACCATGATTCCCCCCTCGATGATGGTGGGGCGGTAAAGACCCCAGGCATTGGGTAGAAAATCATGGGCAACACTGCCCGCGATGATGACAAACCGTTCGAACCACATGCCGATATTGACGAAAATGGAGATGATAAACAAGGGGATGACATGGGTTCTGATTTTTTTGGATAAAAAGAGAAGGGGGATGATGGTGTTGCAGACCACCATGATCCAGTATTCCGGAGCGTAATCGCCAAAGGCCCGCCACCGGAAGGTCTCCATTTCAATGATATTCCGGCTGTACCAACTGATAAAGACTTCCGTAGCATAGGAAAAGCCCACGATGATGCCGGTAAAAACAATGGTCTTTGCAATGTTTTCAAGCACATCCATGGTGATGAGGGGCTCGTATTTCAATATTTTTCTTAAGGGAATGCTCAGGGTCAGGACCATGGCAAGGCCCGAATGAATGGCGCCGGCAACAAAATACGGCGCAAAGATGGTGGTGTGCCATCCCGGTATCACGCTCAGGGCAAAATCCCAGGAAACCACGCTGTGGACGGAGATGACAAGGGGGGTGGCAATGCCGGCAAACAAGAGATAGCCCCTTGTATAGCTCATCCACTGGCCTGTTTTGCCGGACCATCCCAGGGCCAGGGTCTTGAATATTTTTTTCCGGATTCCCTGGGACCGGTCCCGGATGATGGCCAGATCCGGGATAAGCCCGGTATACCAGAAAAGGCTGCTGACGGTGAGATAGGTGGAGATGGCGATGACATCAAAGATCAGGGGGGATTGGAAATTGGGCCACAGGGTCCGTTCGTTGGGAAGGGGCAGCATGTAAAACACCAGCCAGACCCGGCCCAGGTGGATGAAGGGAAAGAGGCCGGCAATGCAGACGGCAATGACGGTCATGGTTTCGGCAGCCCTGGCAATGGGATTTCTCCATCCGGCATTAAAGAGGAACAATACGGCGGAAATCAGGGTGCCGGAATGGGCAATCCCCACCCAGAAAACGAAATTGATCAGATAGGTGCCCCAGTGGACCGGGGTATTCATTCCGGCCACGCCCACGCCCACCAGTACCTGGTAGGCCCAGCAGGATGCACCGAGGACCACCCCGCCAAACAGCAGGGCAATCACACACCAGTAAAGCTTTCCCGGACGGCTCAGCGTGTTCAGGACCGTGGTATTGATGGTTTCAAAGGTCAATGGACTCATGGTTGCAAACCCCCCGGTTGACGTTTCATAAGGCCTGCACCATTTTTTTCAGATAAATCACGGCAGGTTTGGTGTTCAGATAGCCTAAAACCTGGTAGGCCCTGGGATCACGGGCCAGGACGGAAACGGCGCTGTTTTTATCTTCAAAGCTGCCAAAGGTCAAGGCATTGGCCGGGCAGGTCTGTACGCAGGCCGGCTGAACTTCCCCGTCCCGGATGACCCGGTTTTCATTTTTGGCCTGATTGTGGGCCTCTTTTATTCTCTGGATGCAAAAAGAACATTTTTCCATTATTCCCTTGCTTCGGGCGGTGACATCTGGGTTGAGCTGCAGGTGGAGGGGTTTGGGCCGCTCCCAGTCAAACCAGTTGAATTTCCGGACTTTGTACGGACAGTTCTGGGCGCAGAACCGGGTGCCGATACAGCGGTTGTAAATCTGGTTGTTGAGTCCTTCCTTGGAGTGATGGGGGGCATAGACCGGGCAGACGGATTCGCAGGGGGCGGCATCGCAGTGCTGGCACATCATGGGAAGGAAGATCAGCCGTTCCTCGATGTTCCGGTCCTGGTACCGTTCGATTCTCAGCCAGGCCATTTCCCGGCCGTTGATGATCTGGGTTCTGCCCACCACGCCGATATTGTTCTCTGCGTAACACGCAGCCACGCATGCGCTGCATCCCACACATCTGTCCAGGTCCACGATCATTCCCCAACGGTATCCCTCATGGTCATGGGGTGGATAGACGTCCCTTTTTTTGTCGTATCCTTCTTTTGTGGGAAGGGTCAAGGGAAACCGGTCCATGTCCAGGCCCGCCTTTTCCCCATGGTCATCCCCCTTGCCGCCGGCATGGCCCGGGGTCTTGGGCATAGAAATCAGGGACACGGCGATTTTTCTGTGATGCTGGGACCGGCTGCCGTCTGTCTGAGGAAGGGCGCCGGCCGCGCCTGTTTTTTTCACCGAGTCGGGGGTGATGAGATAGGACAGGAAATCCGAGGTGTTCAGATCGCCTGAAAAAAGAGGTATGGGGCTGGTTCCAAATCCGGCGGCATACCGGCCGTAAGCCTTGTGTCCCTGGCCGGTCTGCATGACCATCAGCCCGGGGGCGACGCCGTCGTAGGAATAGACCGGGGCCTGGATGGACCGGTTTCCGGCTTCGATGCCCAGGAGGTCTCCATGCCCGAACCCGTATTTTTCAAGGGTGGCCGGGTGGATCATGATCATGGTTTCCCAGGCGATCTGGGTCACGGGGTCAGGTATTTCATTGAGCCAGGACTTGTTGGCGCCCCGCCCGTCATAGAGCCGGAGAGACGGAACCGCCAGAAAGGCCAATCCTTCTTTTCCAGAGGATTGAATCCGGTCAATGGCTTTTTTGAGCATTCCGATGGATTCCGGATCAAGGGCGGGCGCCCCGGTTTGGACCTCCTTGGAAGGAAATATCCCGCCCCTTTGAATGGCTTCCATGAAATCGGCGGCGCCTTTTTTCTCCATATGGGCATACATATAATTTGAAAAATAGTGATAATAATTTTCAAACTGCTGATCCGGACCCGGCAGGGACAGAAAGACATCTCCCATGGAAGGGGCCTGGGTCAGCCGTCCCATGGCCGGCTGGAGGGTTGAAATGCAAGTTGTGCGGCTTTCATAACTGTCCCAGGTCTCCAGGGGCAGTTGGACGGGAAAGACAAGATCCGCACCTTGGGAGGTTTCATCCATAAAATTGGAGAAACTGACTTTGAAGATATCATTGCGGTTGAAAATTTCAGTCAGATCAGGATTGGCGGGAAAGGTAAACAAAGGATTGGTATGATACATTAAAAAAAGGTCGGTCCCGCC
>CAZAHK010000205.1:0-7149 GCA_964484555.1 uncultured Desulfobacula sp. | reverse complement strand
TTCGAGCTTTTTTTCTCATTTTTTTTACTTAAATCACGCTTGATTTGGGATTAGAGGCAACCGCAGCAGAGGCTAAAAAAGAAAATCTGATCTTTGCCTTCAACAGCCCCGTATTGCAGAAACAAGCAGGCCATTGCACTGAAAACGTCTGTCGTTCGTGTGTCGTCAGTGTCAATGGTGATGTCGGCCCCTGTGTGTTTACCTCATCCACTCTGTTGCAGGACAACGGACAGCCCCTGGCTCATATGTTCCAAAACAGACTTGAACCCTGTTACCCCCAGTCCTTTGGGAATATAGCCCATGAAAGCCTGACACGCATCTGGGGAAAAAAAGCATATCATCAGTTCAGAAATTTGCATGATCCTGAGATGACCATACCAGGAAAGCTTTCCCTGTTACCGCAGAGCTGCAGAACCTGCCACAAGAAAGAGGTGTAATCCTCGAATCCTTTTGGGGGTGCCATAAAAATTTATCTCCTGCCGCTTCGAAGGAATCCATAGCCCGCCCCAATAAAGCCTCCGGCAAGGTGGCTGAATTGTGAAATCCGGTCGGGTTTGAGAATGGAGGCCACTTCGCTGCCCGTAAAAAGAACTGCAATAATGATAAAGGTCAAGGGGATCTCTCTGGCACTGATATTTGAAAAGGAACTGAGCAGGATCAGCATAAAGGCTATTCCGCTGCCGCCCATAAGGGAGGTTGAAAATAAAAATGCATTGAGCCAGGCCGTGGATATGGCGGTCACCAAAATCATTTCAAGGATCTTTCCCGAGCCGTATTTTTCTTCAAGCAGGGGCCCGACAAGCAGAATGATCATCAGATTTCCAATGAGATGGGTCCAATTCCCATGCCCGGCAATATATGAAATTGATTTGAGATAGAAATACGGATTTGAGAATAAGATACGGACAGGAGAGGAAAAATAGGTTACCGAGAGGGCATGACTGAAAAATACCAGGACACATAGTGAGATTAAGGTGTAGGTAAGGATTACCGGGGCGTTGTATTTGATTTTCATGGACGGTCCTTATCAAGAAGCTTCAAGAGCGGGTCATTGCTTTTCAGGATATTACAGGTCTCGGATTCCGGGTCAAAAACAATGACGGCTTTGCCGGATTTTAATTGATCCAATACCTGATTCATTTTTATTTCAAGGGGCGTTTCAACCTCACCATAGTCGGTGCCGTCACGGGTTACAAATTCTTCAACAACGCCGCGGAGCGCTTTCAGGGATAATTGATCAAAGGGTATTTTCAATCCTGTCATTTATAAAAGGATCCTGTTTTCCAGGGCAGATTTTTTCTTATGGGCCGGTAATTTTTTGATCTGATATTCAAGCCTGAAGGCCTCGTTTTTCATAAGATTGCTTTTGACGGCCACCACCTCCACCGGTAACCTGGCCCTTGTATATTTTGAAGCCTTTCCCCGGTTATGTTTTACCATCCGGAGGTCAACATCCTTGGTGACGCCGCAATACAAAGAATTATCAGCACATTTTAATAAATAGACCGACCAGGATGTCATGATTCCGGAAAGGGGTTCCTTTTTATATGTCTTTAAAATTGAGCGATATATTTACGTTTGTTGATACGGGTTGTCAAGGGAATGATCGGATACCGGTGCCGGTGATTTGACTTTGCCGGTATTCCTGCATATTTTAAACCCAGGTCATCGACCGTTTGTGTTTAAAATCAACCTTTTTATGATCAAGGAGGAATGATGGCTTCTTATACATGTAAAACCTGTGGAAAAATATCATCGGAAAGTGGACATTTGTGCGACCCCACAGAGTCCGGGAAATTATATACCTGTGAAAGTTGCGGGCAGCAGGCCAAAAAGAAAAAACACCTTTGTAAGCCCCAGGTTGCAAAATTCGAGTTTTTTTGCAGTGGATGCGGCAGGGGGGCTGTAAAAAAAGAGGATCTGTGTGATCCGCAACCCATGCAATAGGGTTTTGACTTTGATTGGACAAGGATTACCCCTGTTGAAGGTTAACAGGGGTAATCCGTTTTAGATGGTTTTACGAAATCATGTTTTCTTGGCACTGAAAATGCGCCTTACCATCACAAAAAACAAGGGCACAAAGAAGATGGCCAGAAAGGTGGCGGATATCATTCCGCCCATCACACCCGTGCCGATGGCATTCTGACTGCCTGAACCCGCTCCTTTGGCTGTGGCAAGGGGCAGAACCCCCAGGATGAAAGCCAGTGAGGTCATGAGAATGGGCCTCAGCCGCAACCGGGTGGCTTCAAGGGTGGCCTCCATCAGGCCCATGCCTTTTTCCATCTGTTCCTTGGCAAATTCCACGATGAGGATGGCGTTTTTCGCGGAAAGCCCGATGGTGGTGAGCAGGCCCACCTGAAAATATACATCATTGGACATCCCGCGAAGATTGGCCGCAACAAGGGCGCCGATTATGCCCAGGGGTACCACCAGCATGACGGAAAAGGGAATGGCCCAGCTTTCATACAGGGCGGCCAGACACAGGAAGACCACAAGGAGTGACAGGGCGTAGAGGGCCGGTGCCTGTGATCCGGACATTTTTTCCTGATAGGAGACCCCGGTCCATTCATAGCCGATTCCGGCCGGCAGCTTTGCCGCCATTTCTTCCATGGCCGCCATGGCATCTCCTGAGCTTTTCCCCGGAGCGGCCTGGCCTAGAATCTGCCGCGACGGCATGCTGTTAAACCGTTCAAGGCGGGGGGAGCCGTAGATCCACCGGGTGGATGAAAAGCTTGAGAAGGGGACCATTTCCCCTTTGTTGTTCCGGACATGCCAGGCGTCCAGATCCCTGGGATTCATACGGAAGGGGGCATCGGCCATGACATATACTTTTTTGACGCGGTTCTTGTCGATAAACTCATTGATATAAGAACCGCTCCAGGCCGTGGCCAGGGTGTCGTTGATATCGGAAACCGATATCCCCAATGCGCCGGCTTTGTGGAAATCAATGTCCAGTTTGAATTGAGGGGTGTCGTCCTGGCCGTTGGGCCGCACTCCTGCAACCATGGGGTTTTGGGCTGCCATTCCCAGGAGCATGTTCCGGGCTTCTATCAGCTTTTCATGGCCCAGGCCGGCCCGGTCTTGAAGCTGGAAATCAAACCCGGTGGCATTCCCCAGTTCCAGAACAGCCGGGGGAGGGAAGGCAAAAATCATGGCATCTTTTATCCGGGATAAGGCGCCCATGGCTTTTCCGGCAACGGCCTTGGCTTTAAGATCCGGTCTCTGCCGAAGGCTCCAGTCTTTGAGCTGAATAAAGCCGATGCCCATGTTCTGGCCGCTTCCGGCAAAACTGAAACCGGCAACGGTAAACAGGGATTTGACCGCATCTTTCTGTTCCTCAAGAAAATGGTGTTCCACCTGTTTCAATACCTGGAGGGTGCGTTCCTGGGTGGCTCCCACAGGCAACTGGATCAGGGCAAATAGAATTCCCTGGTCTTCCTCCGGCAGAAAGGAGGTGGGCATGCGGAGAAACATATATCCCATGCCGATGAGGATGGCCAGATAAATGACCAGATAGCGCTTGGATTTCTGAAGCATTTTTCCAACCGCAGATTGGTAAAGGCTGTTGCCGGTATTAAACCATTTGTTGAATCCCCTGAAGAAAAGAGACAGGGGGCCTTTTCCCGATGTTGTATGGCCTTTGGCAACGGGTTTCAGCATGGTGGCGCACAGGGCCGGGGTGAGGATCAGGGCCACCAGAACCGAAAGCACCATGGCCGATACAATGGTAATGGAAAATTGGCGGTAAATCACCCCGGTGGCACCGCCGAAAAAGGCCATGGGAACAAAAACAGCCGATAGAACCAGGGCGATTCCGATAAGGGCCCCGGTGATCTGGGTCATGGATTTCCGGGTGGCCTCCCTGGGGGGAAGTCCCTCTTCAGTCATGACCCTCTCCACATTTTCCACCACCACAATGGCATCATCCACCAGGAGACCGATGGCCAGGACCATGGCAAACATGGTGAGCGTATTGATGGAAAATCCAAAGGCCGACAGAACGGCGAAAGTTCCCAGAAGGACCACGGGAACGGCAATGGTGGGAATCAGCGTGGCCCTGAAATTCTGAAGAAAGAGATACATGACGAGGAACACCAGAACAATGGCCTCGGCCAGGGTCTTGATCACTTCTTCGATGGAAATCCGGATAAAGGGAGTGGTATCATAGGCCAATTTGAATGTCATGCCCTGGGGAAAGAATTCGGACATGTCTTTGAGTTTGGCTTTAATGATATCCCCTGTTTTTAGGGCATTGGCATTGGCAGCCAGTTTGATGGCAATACCGGCGGAAGGGTTTCCGTTGTAGCTGGCCACTGAGTCATAACTTTCACTTCCCAACTCGATTTTCGACACATCTCCCAGGTGAACTGAAGAACCATCCGGACTGGTTTTCAGGAGAATGGTCCCAAAATCTTCCGTGGTTCTTAAAAGGGTCTGGGCCGTAATGGTGGCGTTCAATTCCTGGCCCGGAACAGCCGGGGTGCCGCCCAACTGACCGGCGGATACCTGTATATTCTGGGCTTTTATGGCAGCTTTCACATCACCGGGGGTGAGGTTATAAGATTTGAGCTTAACAGGATCAATCCAGATCCGCATGGCATACTGGGACCCGAAAAGCGTCACATCCCCCACACCGGGAAGACGGCTGATGACGTCCTGAATATTGGCAGCCACATAATCGCACAGATCATAACGGCTCATACTGCCGTCTTCAGACACAAAACCCACCACCATGAGGAAGTTCCGGGTGGATTTGGTCACCCTGAGCCCTTGCTGCTGAACCGCCTGGGGAAGGAGAGGGGTGGCGAGCTGGAGTTTGTTCTGGACCTGGACCTGGGCGATATTGGGGTCGGTTCCGGAGGTAAAGGTCAAAGTAATGGTGGTCATTCCGGAAGAATCGCTGGTGGCTGTGATATAATTCAGGTTGTCGATCCCGTTCATTTTCTGTTCAATGATCTGGGTTACCGTGTTTTCAAGGGTTTTTGCCGAGGCGCCGGGATAGATGGCCGTGATGCTGATTTCCGGCGGAGCAATGGCCGGGTACTGGGAAACGGGCAGGTTTTTGATGGCCAGACCGCCGGCCAGCATGATGATGATGGCGATAACCCAGGCAAAGATGGGTCTGTCAATGAAAAAATGGGCCATGGATGTCTCCTTTATGGTTTCGCTTCAAAGGGCACGGTTTTCACCATGCTGCCGGGCCGGGCCTTCTGGAGTCCTTCCACAATCACCCGGTCGCCGGGGGCAAGACCCTCCATGATCAACCAGCGATTCCCAACGGCACGGTCAATCCGGAGGTCTCTGACCTCCACCATGTCTTCCGGGGTCACAACCATGGCTGTAGGTATCCCCTTGGCATTTCGGGTCACACATCGCTGGGGCACCAGGATTGCGTTTTCATTGATGCCTTCTTGAACCCGGGCCCGAACGAACATGCCCGGCAACAGGGTCAGGTTGGGGTTGGGAAAAACAGACCGGAGAACCACGGACCCGGTCCCCTCGTCCACCGTGACGTCGGAGAATTTAAGGATACCTTCTTCGGCGTAAGGAGTTCCGTCTTCGAGAGTCAGGCTGATCCCTGCCTCATGGTTCGCTCCTTTTTTAAGGGATCCATTGTCCATACTCTGCTTCAACCGGAGCAGGCTTGTGCTGGACTGGGTGACATCCACATAAACCGGGTCCAGTTTCTGGATCACGGAGAGGGCCACGGGCTGAAAAGCCGTCACAAGGGCACCGGTAGTGACCGAGGATTTGCCGATTCGTCCCGATATGGGGGCTTTCAAACGGGTGTAGGCAAGGTTGATCCGTGCCCGGTCCACTTCGGCCTTGGCGGAGATGACGTCGGCCTCAGCTCTTTTACCGGCTGCATCGGCATCATCAAAATCCTGTTGGCTGACGGCGTTTGATCCGATAAGCTGCCGGTATCGTTCAGCCTTGGCCCGGGCCGGCAAAAGAAGGGCTTCGGCCTTGGTCAGAGCCGCGGCCGCAACATCATAGGCGGCCTGGTACAATGCCGGGTCTATCTGGTAAAGGATATCCCCTTCCCGGACCTCGGAGCCCTCGGTAAACATCACTCTCTGGATAATGCCGCCGACCTGGGGCCGGACCTCGGCGACCAGGTATGCGGATACCCGTCCTGACAGCTCCGTGGTAACAGCCGTTTCTTCGGGTTCCAGAGTAATGACGGACACTTCCGCCATCGGGGGAGATCCTTGATGGGAGGGGTTTTCTTTTGGTTTTTCACAGGCCGAAAGGCCCCATACCATGGATATGATTCCCAGAAGAATCATGATTCCGACATTTCGATCTTTTTTCATGCAACACCTGTTATTAAGTATTCAGTTATGTATTCGAATTTTTTATGTTCACACCATCAAATGGGTTGTTTTGGGTATTCAGGAAAAATCATTTCAAGGATTAACGTTTTATGGAGTCCCAGCAGGCGGATACAATGGTATTGGAAACGGCCTTGTCTATGACCACAAATCCCAGGTGATGATCTCTAACCGCCCAGACCATGGGGGCAAAGGCCAGATCAAAAAAAACGACCATGGGCACGGTTTTTATAGTTTGATCCGCCAGGCCTTTCTTATAAAGTTCTTGAAACAAATCGTGTTGTCCGGTGGCCTTGGTTAATTCATTCCGCCTTATTTCATTGCTGTAAGGAGAATTGAAAAACTGCTCATTATATCTGAATTTTAAAGGGTTTTGGATAAAATAATCAATGATGCAGGTGCCGATATGAAAAAAGCACGCTTTGACGGACTGCTCTTTTGGATAGTGAGCCAGAAGAATGGCTGTCAATTCATCACGAACCATCCGGTGAACGGCCAGAATGAGGACGTCTCTGTTTTCAAAATAACGGTAAATCGTTCCGGTGCCCACTTCTGCGTGCTCTGCAATCCGGGCCATGGGAGCGCCGTGGAAGCCCTGTTCGGCAAGCAATCTCAAGGCGGATTGTAAAATAACATCTCTTTTGTCTGTTTTTTTCATAAAACCCTTTCAAGAATGAACATTCATTCCGTTTTTACAGGTCATTGCCGACGGTGTCAAGACTTTTTCTTAAACCCCTTATGGAATCAGTTCTGCGGTAAATTAGTATAAAGTAATTTTTTTTTAAAATTTAAGTTGACATTAAATTTTGTCCGG
>CAZAHK010000204.1:0-7215 GCA_964484555.1 uncultured Desulfobacula sp. | reverse complement strand
CTCTGGCAGGCCTCACCGTCCGGCAGTTCATTGATGAGGTGGCATCCAGAAGCACGGCCCCCGGCGGCGGGTCCGTGGCTGCGGCCATGGCGGCCATGGGCGCAGGCCTGGGGTCCATGGCCGCCAAGCTGACCCTGGGGGTCCGCAGATTTGAAGCCCTGGATGCGAAAATGAGAAAGATCGTTCCGCCTCTTCATCGAGTGTCCAAGGCCCTCATCCCCATGATCGACGCCGATACCAATGCCTTTAAGGACTATGTGGAGGCCCTGCGTCTGCCTGAAGGAACAAAGGAAGAAAGAAAGAAAAAACAGGCAAGCCTCCAGGAAGGTCTGAAAAAGGCCATCGAGGCGCCCCTTGCCGTCATGACCCTTGCCGATGGGGCCTGGGACGCCATGATCGAAGCGGCCAAATACGCCAATATCGCTTCAAAGTCCGATATCGAAGTCGGTGCAAGAGCCATGGAAACCGGGATCTGGGGGGCCTATAAAAACGTTAACATCAATATGGCAGGTATCCGGGATGAGGCCTATCGAAACAAAACCCTGAAACTGGCCGAAGATATGAAAAAAAGGGCGGAGAAAAGCTGTAAAAGGGTTTTACGAATACTGGAGGCCCGCAAGGAATGATCGGATAGGTTTCAATATGGCCCTTCAGATCAGATCGGCTTGCCTTGTGTCATTGATGAAAGACCGTATTGACAAGGTAACCCGTGTACCCGATATAACAGGCCAGCAAAACAGCTCCCTCAGCCCGGTTAATGCGTCCCTGCTTCCGGAACCCATAGCTGAAAATAAATAGGGAGACGGTCAGCACAGCCATGACGAGAATGTCCCGGGAGAAAACATCCGGCCCCACGGACATGGGATGAATAATTCCTGCAATACCCACTACGGCCAGGGTATTAAAGAGGTTGGACCCGAGAATGTTTCCCAGGGCAATGTCATCTTCCCCCTTGCGGATGGCAATGATGGATGAGGCCATTTCCGGCAGTGATGTGCCGATGGCCACTATGGTCAGGCCAATGATCAGGTCACTGACACCAAAACCATGGGCAATTTCCACCGCTCCCCAGACCAGGAGGCGGGAGCTGACAATCAACAGGATCAGGCCGAGAAACAGCCAGGCAATGGCCCGTTGCAAGGGCATGGCATGGATATCCAGTTCCTGCTCCATGTCTGTTCCCAGGGGATCAATTCTTTTTTGCAGACCTTCCCGGATGGTCCAGGCCATAAGCCCGCCGAATACCCCAAGCAATACCAGGGCATCGACACGGGTGATCTGTCCGTCCCAGATCTGCCAGGCGGCCAGGGCCGTGATACAGATGAGGATGGGGAGTTCTTTGCGCAATACCTGGGAATGGACGGTGATGGGGCCGATCAATGCGGTCAGGCCCAGAATGAGGCCGATATTGGTGATGTTTGATCCATAGGCGTTACCCAGGGCAATGCCTGGATTTCCCTGGGATGAAGAGATGGCGGATACCACCATTTCCGGTGCGGAAGTGCCGAAGCCGACGATGACAATGCCGATCAGGAGCGGGGGCATGCCGAAATGATGTGCTACGGAGGCCGAGCCTTCCACAAAACGATCGGCACTCCAGACCAGGAGTACCAGGCCAAAAATAATAGCGAGAAAAGCCAGTGTCATTATATCCATCAAATCTTTTTCTACCGGGGAACCAGTGTTGCTAATGGTTCTTTTCCCGGTTTGATTTAATCCTCCCGTAAAATAGTCCAGGCCGAGTTACTTCTTTTTAAAAGATACAAGGAGAAATGTCGGCTGTAAAGAGATATTCGGTTCCATGGTAAAAAACAGGCGAGAATATATTGCATATTCCATCATAAAAAGAAGCTGTATCCTTCATCATCAGAGTTTCGGCACCGGGATGACCCGTTCAAGAAGGGGCAGCCAGTCGTTTACCTGGTGGTCCCAGGTTTTGACGATGGCCTTGTCCGGGTAGAGGAAAATCGAATTGGTCCAGATGTCCCCGCGGTTCATATCCTTGTTGTGGATATTGGTGACCTGGCCTTCGTAAACATTGACGGGCGAGGCAAAGCTTTCCTCAAGGGGTGAGGTATGGGTATGGCCGGACACCCATAGAAAGACCTGGGGGTTCTGCTTCAGGAGATCATGAATAATTTCATGGGGCTGGGCAATAAAACCCGGGGTATTGATCCATCTTCGGTAATTTTTGAGGGTGTCTTTTAGGGGGCCGTGGAAAACCACAATGGTGGGGGTTTTCCGGTTGGCCTCCAGTTCGGAGCGGAAAAAGGCCAGTTGCCGTTCCGACATACCGGACAAAAAATCAATATGATCGGAGGAAAGAAAGATCAGATGAACGCCGCCCACGGCTTTCGCATAAAAATAATCCGGCAGGTCAAAGGTTTCCCGGAATTTTTGGAGCTTTGCCTCCTGAACCGGTCTCGGGGCCACCACAAGCCCGCCTTCGGGATTTGCAGGGGTCTCATAGATATAGTCATGATTCCCGGCAATGGGGAAAAAGGGTTTTTTCAACCGGCTGAAAAAATCTTCAGCGGCCCGGTATTCTTCGTCGCTGCCCCAGTCGGAGCAGATATCCCCCACGGCAATGACCATATCCACATCTTCCCAGGAATTGATGGTTTCAAGGACTTTTTCCTTTTTTTCAATGAACCGGCCCGGCAGATGCGGGTCTCCCAGGATCACCAGGCGATGGTAGGGCCGGTCTTCGGCACCGGCCGTCTGGAGCCAGGGCATGACAAGGATCATCACGGCCAGAAGAAAAGCCGCCGGCACGCTGAACCCTTTTTTAATGGTGGGGATCACCTTTCTCCCTCCTCTTGCTTTTTATCAGGGTCTTATTTATAAAGGATCTCTGAGATTTATAATATATTTCAAGATTTGGAAATGAAATACCGGGTCAAAACAATTAAAACTCTTTTCAGTGAGGCTGCCACCTGGGACACGGCCCCTTGGAATACCATCTCCTCGCTGGCGCTGAACCATCACATGGGTCCAAGACCGGACCATTTTCCCCGGACGGAAGCCAAACTGTTTTTTGACGGCGAAGCCGTCTGCGTCATGTTCCGGGTTGAAGACCGATATGTCCGGTCTGTGGCCGGGCAACACCAGGACAATGTCTTTGAGGACAGTTGTGTGGAATTTTTTTTTACGCCGGGCCCGGATCTGTCCAAAGGATATTTTAATCTGGAAATGAATTGCGGCGGTACAATGCTGTTTCATTTCCAGACGGGAAGGGGAAAAGACAGGGTTGTCATTCCGGAAAAGGAATGCCGGAAGATTTCCCGCCGGTCTTCGCTGCCGTCCCTTGTTGACCCGGAAATACAGGAGCCCCTGACCTGGACGGTGTCTTACCGGCTCCCCGTCTGCCTGCCGGAACCTTATACCCGGGTGATCCCACCCGCCCCAGGGGTTCGGTGGCGGGCCAATTTCTATAAATGCGGGGACAAGACCTCCCATCCGCACTGGCTGACCTGGTCGGCGGTGGATCTTCCAAAGCCTGATTTCCACCGGCCTGAATTTTTCGGAACATTGGAATTTGAATGATGCAATGTTGAATAGATCCGATTCCTGCTTATTTTGTTGTCATGGATTCCCCATCCTTTTTTCAACAAGGAGACAAAGATGATGGACATTGAAAGCGTTTCAGCCCCTGAAGTCAGGGAAAAAATACAGCGTCAATCCGCACTGCTGGTATGTGCCTATGAGGATGAGGAGAAATTCAAGGCCTTCCCCCTGGAAGGCGGGATTTCCCTCAATGAATTTAAATCAAAAATAGGGGACCTGAATAAAGATCAGGAAATTATTTTTTATTGCAACTGAAAGTCCGGCGGTACTGCCGCAGGTGCGGCGGCACACTACAGGGACCTTGGATTCAAAAACGCCAAGATCCTCGACGGAGGCGTGGAAGCCTGGAAAAAAGCAGGTTTTCCGCTGTAATCGCAGACAGACCCTCAACCCCCTGCCAAAAATCATGGCAGGGGGTTTTTTATACCTGGCCCTGAATTTTTTGCCTGCGCCAGAAGGCGAGGCGGGTCCGGTTCATGGGGCAAAGGAGGGCGTCAAAAGAGTTTTTGATTGACAGGACCGGCCAATTATAATACAGCTATATTGAAGCTAAATTAAGAATAAACTGTAAATACCATATTTTCAGGAGGAAAAATGAGAGAAGTTGTTATTGTTGCAGCCTGCAGAACGGCCATCGGCAAATTCGGAGGAACACTCCAGCCATTGAGCGATATAGATTTCGGACCCATCCCCATCAAAGAAGTCATGAAACGCGGGGGGATTACCGGGGACCAGGTGGATGAGGTTATTTATGCATCCGGTTACAGGACCGGGGACCTTCCCATCAACTCCGCCCGGGTTGTGGCGGTCAAGGCCGGGATTCCCATTGAAAAACCCCAGTTCACCATCAGCAAGGCCTGTGCCGGCAGTATCAAGGCCGTGACCCTGGCTGCCCAGGTCATTAAATCCGGGGATGCTGATGTTATCATTGCCGGCGGCATGGAAAGCATGAGCAATGCCACCTTTATGCTGAAACAGGCCCGGTGGGGCTATCGCCTGGGCCATGGCCAGCTCCAGGACCAGTTGATCCTCTTTGATCCCCTGAGCGGGAACACCATGGGCGAGACCGCGGAAAATGTGGCGGAAAAATACAATGTGTCCAGGGAAGACCAGGACGCCTTTGGTTTCCGAAGCCAGCAACTGGCGGAAAAAGCCATCAAGGAAGGAAAATTCAAGGAACAGATCGTTCCGGTTGAAATTCCTTCTAAAAAGGGCCCCATCATCTTTGATACGGATGAGCACCCCCGCTTCGGAACCACCATGGAAAGCCTCCAGAAGCTGAAACCGGCCTTCAAGAAAAACGGCGGAACCGTTACCGCCGGCAGCTCTTCCGGAATGAATGACGGCGCCTCCGCCCTTCTCGTCATGTCAAAGGAAAAAGCAGACGAGCTGGGCCTTGAACCCATGGCCACCATTGTCTCCTACGCTTCTGCCGGTGTAGATCCGGCCCTCATGGGCATCGGGCCTATCCCGGCCACTCGCATGGCCCTGGAAAAAGCAGGCCTGACCATGGCGGATATCGATCTCATCGAACTGAACGAAGCTTTTGCCTCCCAGGCCATTGCCTGCATGCGCGAGCTGGATATGGACATTGACAAGGTTAATGTCAACGGCGGCGCCATTGCCTTGGGCCATCCGGTATCTGCCTCAGGCGGGGCCATTCTTACCAAGCTCTTGTATGAACTCAAGGCAAGGGATTTAAGATACGGCCTTGCAACCCTTTGCATCGGCGGGGGCCAGGGCATGGCCTTGATCGTAGAAAGAAAAAAATAAGGTTCGGTAACAACAAATGATGTGAAAGCGGCACACAGAGATCTTATCTGTGTGCCGCTGTTGTTTACGGATGGGTGACGGTTTCTTTATAGACGATATTCTTCTTTTTCAGGGTGTCCAGGATAAACCGGACACAGGCATCGTTCTGTCCGATATATTCGGGCACGATAATGCCTTTCCGGTCAAACAGCCCTTCCTTTAAAAGCCTTAAGGCGGCCGTGGCCGTATATCCCGTGGTTCTGGCCATGGAATGGACCTTTGTTTCCGGGTCATACCGGTCAAACAGATCCCAGGTATAGGTCGTTTTTTGGCCGTCCTTTGTACCGGCTACGGACACGCGCATGATGGTGAGGTCCTTTTCCCCGGGTTTGAGTTCCCACTGGGGAAAGAGCAATTTTGCCGTGACATCGATGGGACGGATCATCTGCCCCTTTATCGAGACCGGGGTTTCGCTGAAAAACCCTGCCTGCCGCAACAGTTTCACCTTTTCAATATGGCCCGGATACCGCATGGTCTTTTCCTTCATATTGGGGATATCCAGGGTTTTGATGAGGGAGCGAAGCCCGTCGGTATTAAATACTTCCAGGGTGCCGACCTCGGGAAAGTCGATGAATTCGGGTTCGCTCAGGGCGGGTCTTTCAATGATCCGCCCGTTTTCCACATAAAAGGCGGGCCGGAGATATTCTTCAATCACATCAATGGGGGAGAACACGGCCTTGTATTCCCAGGGCTGGGTCCGGATTTCCGGCAGGCCTCCCACATAGATGACGGCGGTTTCGGCCTCGTCCAGCAAATGCCGGCCATAGCCCGTGAGCATATTGCTCATGCCCGGTGCTACCCCGCAATCCACAATGGCGGTGACGTTTTTTCCCTTGGCAAGGCTATCCAGAGTCAGGGCGTCTTCCGGGAAAAAGGCGATATCCACCACATTTTTGCCAGCCTCGATAATGGTTTCAAGGGTCTTATACCCCAGGAATCCGGGTACGGCGCTGATGACCATATCAAATCCGGAGACAAGGGTTTTCAAGGCTTCCCGGTTGGAAAGATCCTGCTGAACCGTTTGAATTCCGGAATGGGTTTTAAATTTTGCCAATGTTTTTTCGCTGACATCGGCCACACTGACCTGTATATCCTTGTCTTCTGCAAGATCAAGGGCCATGGGGCCGCCCACAAGACCGCCGCCAAGAACAATAATTTTCATATCATTGCCTCAATTTATTATTTAAATTTCATTTGTTAAAAAGACGATTGCCCGCACGGAAAGGGAGAGCCCCTTCCCAAAAGGTATATCAGAGACCGCTGAAGCGGTTCAGGAAATGAACGTGGAACCGGTTGATATATTTTTGACGCATGCTTTGTATATTTTTCCTTTTGTTCAACACGTCCGCATTGTGCATAAAAAAAGGAATCCTGTCAACCGCAGGTTTTGTTTTTCTTGACACGGGTTTATTTGCCGGATATTTTCATTTTTCAGGATAAACACCAAGGAGACTGAAAATGGCAAAACCGATGCTGTTCATGCTGACCCCCTGGGTTGAGGGAAATGACCAGGGACCCTTTTATTGCCCGGACTGCGCCCTGGTGGAAGGATTTTTTGTCTATAGCCCGGCCGTAAGAGACCAGGTCGAGATCATTTCCATGGATTTTCAACGGCCCCGTAAAAAGGTTGTTGAATCTCTGGGCATGGAGAATCAGAGCTGCCCGGTCCTGGTGCTGGAAGATGGGGCAATGCGTCCGGAAGGGGCCAAGAAAAGCTTTTCCACCGGACGGGTCTTTATCGACGACCCCGACCTGATCTGCCGATACCTGGGCGAGAGATTCAAGGCAATCCTGCCCCATCCCCGGTCTTAAGCGTATCTGGACCGCAGCTTAATC
>CAZAHK010000203.1:0-7229 GCA_964484555.1 uncultured Desulfobacula sp. | reverse complement strand
CTCGGTCTGGGACCGCCGGGTGGCCAGGGACCGCATATAGACCCGGCCGCTTTCAATGGAATTCATCCTGATCCGGTCGCCCAACAGGGCCCCCCCGGTTTTCCTGCGGGAGGGATCACAGGAAATAATCGCAATGTGAACCTCCTTCAGATCGTTGAGGATTCTTAAGACCAGCTCATCCGTCAAAGAGGATTTGCCTGCCCCGCCGGTTCCGGTGAGGCCGATGATGGGAACATCCCTCTTTTCCGCCTTTTTCAGAATTCCGGCCATGATCCGGTCAAATGCCTGCCTGTCGTTTGCCTTGGCTTCCTGGACCGCTGAGATGAAATTGGCCGTCACAAATTTATGATCAATATCAAGCTTTACCAGGTCCAGGCGTTCATAATCCAAAGAGGACGCGTCCATGGCCTGCATCATATCGTTGATCATGCCCTGGAGCCCCATCTTTGCCCCGTCCTCGGGCGAATAGATCCGGGTGATCCCATAGGCATGGAGTTCGTCCATTTCCGAAGGAATGATGACCCCGCCGCCGCCGCCGAAAATCTTGATATGGGATGCGCCCCTTTCCTTTAACAGGTCCTTCATATATTTAAAATATTCCATATGGCCGCCCTGGTAGCTGGACACGGCGATTCCCTGGGCATCTTCCTCAATGGCCGCATCCACCACCTCTTTGGCCGACCGGTTGTGGCCGATATGAATGACTTCGGCTCCCGTATCCTGCAAAATTCTTCTCATGATATTGATGGAGGCGTCATGACCGTCAAAAAGAGAGGTGGCGGTAACGATCTTAATGGAATGCGTTGGTTTATAGATCAGGGGGTCCATACTTATTCGTTCTCCTTTTTAAAATATCCGCCCCAGGATAAAATCCGTCTGGATAGCGATGTATTCCTCAATGGTGAAATTTTTCTGCACGTGCCAGCGCCGGAAGGCCCACATCTGCCCCAGGACGGAAATATCATGGCCCACCAGGTTCATTACCTTGCCGTCCAGGACCGGGAACCCGTTTTTGCCGGAAAGCGAGGTCAGGGCATGGATAAAAATCTGGGTGATATTCAATTCGTTTTCAAGCACCTGGGTTTTCCATTTTCCCGGCAGGAACTGGGTCACCTGGTACATGAGAAGGATATGGCCGGCCATGCCGTCACAGACATAAAAATACTGGCGGATGACCCGGGCAAGCCTTTCCTTTCCCTTGTCCGTGCCGGCCAGGGCCTTTTCAACGGCATCCTGGACTTCTTCATGGATGGTCTTGCAGACCAGGTACAGCAGGTCTTCCTTGGAGCTGACATATTCGTACAAAGAGCCGATGGAAAAATCGGCGGCCCTGGCAATCATCCGGGTCGTGGTCTTGTGGTATCCGTGTTCAACAAAGAGTTTGACGGTGGAATCAATAATTTTTCGCCGTCTTTCCCTCACAAGGTCGGGATTTTTGATCTGGGTCGGGACATCTCTCTCGGCAACAGGAGCTTGTATTTTTTTGATTCTTCCCAAACCACCACTCCTTTCTCATTTATGGCCGGCATCAGGACCGGGCTTGAACGAGCGCTCAGTCATAGTTTTTTTTGGCATTTATTCCATCTCTTGTCAAGAATTTATCAAAGGAACTTATTTGAATTTTTACCTTTTCCCTTCAACAAACGGTAAAAACCCTTTAAAAAACATTTGACAAAAATATTTCTTTAACTGTAGTATCCGGATATAGACTGAGCGCTCGATCAGTTTTTCAGGGTTGTCGGGCGGGATCTGCTGATAAAAAGATATACAAAACAACCAGTTAACCCATAATATAAAGGAGGCGAAGGGTGGATTTTGACCTTACAAAAGAGCAGGAAATGATCCGTAAGGAAGTCAGACACTTTGCCCTGAAAGAGATCGCCCCCATTGCCGGCGAGCTTGACGAGAAAGAGGAATTTTCTCCCGAGCTTACCCGGAAGATGGGAGAAATCGGTCTTTTCGGCATGTTTGTGTCTGAAAAATATAACGGCCAGGCCATGGACTATATATCCTATATCATCGGCGTTGAAGAGGTAGCACGCATCGACGGCTCCCAGGCCGCCACTGTTGCGGCGGGCAACAGCCTGGGCATCGGCCCGATTTATTATTTTGGAACCGAGGAACAAAAACAGAAATACCTGCCCAAGCTCTGCGCCGGGGAAGGCCTCTGGGGATTCGGCCTCACCGAGCCCACGGCCGGGTCCGATGCCGGGGGCAGCAAAACCACCGCGGTTCTGGACGGCAATGAATGGGTCATCAACGGCTCTAAAATTTTCATCACCAATGCCGCCTGTGACATGACCATGGGGGTCACGGTCCAGGCCATTACCGGCACAAGAAGCAACGGCAAACCCGAATACTCCTGCATCCTGGTGGAAGCCGGGACCAAGGGGTTCAAAGCCGTACCCATGAAAAAGAAATTCATGTGGCGGGCCTCCAACACGGCTGAACTCTATTTTGACGATGTCCGGGTGCCCAAAGACAATATCCTGGGCAAAAAAGGCGACGGGTTCCACCAGATGCTGGCCACCCTGGACGGGGGAAGGCTTTCCATCGGGGCCATGGGCCTTGGCGGAGCCCAGGGGGCCTATGACCTGGCCCTGAAATACGCCCGGGAAAGACAGCAGTTCGGCCAGCCTATTTCCAAATTCCAGGCCATTGCCTTTAAACTGGCCGACTGCGCCATGGAAATCGAATGCGCCCGAAACCTGCTCTACAAGGCCTGCTGGCTGAGAAGCAAAAAACGGCCCTTTGAAAAAGAAGCTGCCATGGGCAAACTCTATTGCTCCGAAGTCATGTCAAGAGTTGTTGACCATGCTGTCCAGATCCACGGCGGATACGGTCTCATGAAGGAATACAATGTGGAGCGGTTCTACAGGGACCAGAAACTCCTTGAAATCGGCGAAGGCACCTCGGAAGTCCAGCGCATTGTTATTTCTCGCTATATCGGATGCTAGCTTAATTTTGGGGAGATGACCATGACCCACGACCTTCTTCTGATTGAAGAAAAAAACCAGGCCGTTATCCTGACCCTGAACCGGCCCGAGGTAATGAACTGCCTCAATTTCGAACTTTTATACGCCATGAGGGATACCATTGATTCCCTCCAGTACCGCGCCGATATCCGGACCGTCATCATTACGGGCAAGGGGGATAAATCCTTCTGCGCCGGGGCCGACCTGAAAGAAAGGGCGTCCCTGACCCCGGATGAGGTGAAAAAATTTATCCTGACCATCAGAAATATGCTGACTTCCCTCCAGAACCTTCCCATGCCGGTGATTTCCGCTGTGAACGGGGTGGCCCTGGGCGGCGGCACGGAAGTGGCCCTGGCCTCGGACATCCGCATTGCCTCGGAAACCGCTTCCATGGGCCTTACGGAAACCCGGCTGGCCATCATTCCCGGCGGCGGCGGCACCCAGCGCCTGCCGAGAATCATCGGTGTGGCCAAGGCCAAGGAACTGATCTTTACCGGCCGACGGGTGAATGCTGAGGAAGCCTTGGAGATCGGCCTTGTGAACAAGGTCACGTCTCCGGAAAACCTTCTTGCCGAATGCCTGAAAATGGCGGACATGATCGCCGAGACCGGCCCCATTGCCGTTGAAATGGCCAAATATGCCATTGACCGGGGCATTGAAACAGATCTGGCCACGGGTCTGGCCATTGAATCCAACGCTTACCGGGTCACCATCCCCACGGAAGACCGGGTTGAAGGCCTCACCGCTTTCAGGGAAAAACGAAAACCGCAATATAAAGGAAAATAGTCCCTATGACCGATAAACGCACCTTCTGGGAAGCAGAAGAGATAAAACTGGAAGAAAGACGGCAGGAGGCCATCCTGACCGGCGGCCAAAAGGCCGTGGACACCCTTGCCAAACGAGGCAAACGCCCGGTCCGGGAGTTGATCAAAGATCTGACGGACCCCGGCACAGAGTTTTTTGAACTGTCCAGCATCGCCGGGTTCGGCATGAATTACCCCGACGTGGAAGATGTCCACTGCGCCGGTATCGTCACCGGCATCGGGAAGATCCACGGCAACTGGACCATGGTCATGGCCAGCGACAGCCGGGTCAAGGCCGGGACCTATTTCCCCATTACCCTGAAAAAGCATATGCGGGCCCAGGCCATAGCCGAGCAGAACGGTCTTAACTGCGTCTATATTGCAGACTCCGGAGGGGTGTTCCTGCCCATGCAGGCGGAGGTCTTTCCCGATGACCAGCATTTCGGCTCCATCTTTTACAATATGGCCCGGATGTCGGCCATGGGCCTGCGCCAGGTCACCATCAGCACCGGCGGAAACACGGCCGGAGGCGCTTATATTGTATTCATGGCCTGCGAATCCATCATGATCGACCAGCAGTCCTTTTCCTTCCTGGGGGGCCCTCCCCTGGTGAAAATGGCCACGGGCGAAGAAATCTCCGCCGAAGATCTGGGCGGGGCCAGGGTGCATACCCAGGTTTCCGGCGGGGCCGATCATCTGTGCAGGGACCAGGCCGACGCGGTCCACCGCGCCAGGCAACTGCTGTCCCTCACAAAGCCCCAGACCCTCCATCTTCACCGCTATGAATCCAGGGAGCCGGACCCCTCATCGGACGCCCTCTATGATGTCCTGCCCGTTTCCCCCTATATCGGCATTGACGGCCGGAAGGTCCTGAAGGCCCTGGCCGATGAATCAGAATTCATCGAGCATAAAAAGGATTTTTCACCGGGCCGGGGCTCCAATATCCTGGTGGGAAAAATCCGTATCAAAGGCCTTCCCATCGGCGTGGTCGCCTCCAATGCCTCGGGCATCATTTTCCATGAATGCGCCAAAAAAGTGGCTGAATGGGTGGTCCGGTGTTCCTATGAAAAAATCCCCCTGCTCTTTATCCAGAGTTCCCCCGGCTATATGATCGGGTCTGAATCGGAACATGCGGGCATCGGCAAATACGGGGCCGACATGGTGAGAGCCGTGTCCTGCGCCCAGGTGCCCCGGATTCAACTGGTCATCGGCCCGGACAACGGGGCCGCCAATTACGGCATGTGCGGCCGGGCCTACCGCCCGAGATTCCTTTTTTCGACCATGAGGGCCAGGACCGGGGTCATGAGCGGAAAGAGCGCCGGCGGTGTATTGCTCAGCATTGAACAGGCCAAACGAAAGGCTCTGGGTCAATCCATGACGCCGGAGGAAACCAATGAATTTCAGCAGAAGCTGATTGATAAATATGAAGGAGAACTGCATCCCTTCTTCTGCTCGTCCCGACTCTTAAACGACGGGTTATTGAAATTTTCCGAAATCCGGGACTGGCTGGCCATGGCCTTTGAGATCAGCCATATCCGGCCCGTGGGCGAGCCCACCTTTGGAAATTTCAGATTTTAATAAAAATGATCAAAACATAAAGGAGACTCCCATGACGGAATATGATTATTGGAAAATTTTCCCCAGAATGCCAAAAAAAGTTACCATCGGTGATATCACGGTGCGGGACGGATTCCAGCACCTGGAAAAATTCATCTCAACGGAAGCCAAGATCACCTATCTGGAAGAGCTGATCTTTGCCGGATGCCGTAATATTGAGGTCACCAACCTGGGCAACCCCACAAGTATGCCCCAGTTCAGAGACGCCGAAGCCCTCCTGGCCCACCTGAGAAGCGACAAATTTGTCAGCCAAGCCGCCAAACGGGGCATCCGCATGGAAGATGTGGTCCTCACCGCCATCACCATCCGGGAACCGGCCGTGGACCGGGCCATTGAGCTGAAAAAACGGGGCGTGGGCCCGGACCGGGTGCTCATGATGGTATCCACGGAAGAGCAGCACCATTTTGCCAATTCCGGCACCACCCTGCCCAATTATTTTAAGGAAGCCGAACGCTGCATACAAAAATGCTCGGATGCCGGCATCAAGATGTGCGGCACCGTCAGCACCATCTGGGGCAGCCCCATCGGCGGCGCCACAGACCTGAAGGATGCCGTGGAATTCACCAAATACTGGCTGTCCATCGGCGCATCGGATATTGAACACGCCGACCACGACGGGTCAGCCTCGGCGGCCCAGGTCTACCGGTATTTTTCCATGATCCTGGATGCCATCCCGGACACCCGCCTCCATATTGCCCATTTCCACGAAACCAAACGGGTGGCGTCCGCCTCCATCCTTGCCGCCCTCCAGGCCGGCATCTGTCATTTCGAGGCCACCCTGGGCGGTCTGGGCGGTCAGCCCGCCAATTTCCTGGATGATCGGCCCATCAAGGGCACAGGCGATTATTATTATGACGACCCCCGCTTTGTGGGGCTGGTCTGCCTTGAAGATACCCTTGTACAAATCGATGAAATGGGTATAGAACACGGATATGATGTGGACAGAATCCTGTGGCTGGGCAAGCAGCTTGAAAAAACCGCGGGCACAAGATTGAGAAGCGAAGCCATAATAAACGGCAGGACCCTGAAGGAAGGCCATATGCACTATGCCAGACCCGGCCTTGCCAAGATGAAGGAAAAAATGGGTGAAAAACCAGGGCAGAGTTTTCCCGCTTAATGACGCTAAAGGAGATGCTATGGAAAAAAAGGACAACATTCCTCATATCAATGTGGATTATTTCGAAGATTTGACCGGCAATATCAAAAACGGTGAAAAAGGCGACCTGGACGATGTGGGAAAACGGATCCGGATGCTCAGGGAGGAACGGGGTATCTCCATTGAAGACCTTTCCGATCTGACCGGATTTGCCGTTGAACGCCTCAATGATATTGAAAACGGGGTTGAAAAACCCCAGCTCGGTGCGGTCATGAAACTATCCAAGGCCCTGGATGCAGCCGTGGGACGTCTGGTTTCCGGCATGGGGAGTAAACTCTATTCCATTACGCGGAAAAATGAAAGAAAACCGGTTTCCCGTTCCAGCTCCACCACGGGCAAACAGAATGTCTATTCCTATATGAGCCTTGCCCCGGAAGTCCAGGGCCGGCATATGGAAGCCCTTATCGTGCAGTTGGAGAGCACCCCGGACAAAGAAATTTCCATCCATAACGGGGAAGAATTCATCTTTGTCCTGGAAGGGGTGGTTCACCTGACCATCGGGAAAGACAGCTACGATCTTGAACCCGGAGACAGTGCCTATTACCTGTCCACCACCTCCCATTTTATTACGGCAAAAACCGGAAAAGCGACCATCCTCGCGGTTCTTTACGAATAGGGAGAATAACAACCCATGTCCAAACTATTGTGGCAACCGTCGGATGCGCGGATCAAGAGCAC
>CAZAHK010000202.1:243-7296 GCA_964484555.1 uncultured Desulfobacula sp. | reverse complement strand
CCCAATTGTTTACAAGTATTTTTTTTACGAGAACACGCTTATTCTGGGTCTAAGCAGTCTGGTCCAGGAGAATTGACCTGATAATAAATGGTTACATGGCAATTTAAAAATACAGGCATTCACAAATCATGATGAATGATATTGAAAAAATAATGGGGGAACTTGCTAAAAGCTCGGACAGAATCATTGTCAATCCCGAAACGCTCCAAGAGTTAAAAAGCCAAGGGATTCCATTCGATGTTGTTCCCTCTCCAACAATAGATGAACTGTTTGAACAACGGAAAATAAAAGCCAAAGAAAATTTACCTCGATTGCCAATGCTTCCTGAAGGCCTACCGCCATCTATCCAGGCGTTGTATGAAGAAATAAGAGAATGTATATTTTTCAGGCTAAATGGTGCCGCTATCACAATGTCCTCAATTTTAATCGAGTACGCAATTAAGTATGCAACACATATCAAGGAGTCCTGTGGACATAGTAGTGCTGACCCGGATAAATGGGATGAATTTGAGGAAATGGAACTTTCACCAGCCATCAACCGTGCAAAAAGGGCTGGTTTATTGGATTCAAAAATGGCTAAGAGGCTCCACTCATTTAGAACGACAATCCGTAACCCTTACAATCATTACAACATAAAAAAGATCACTATAAACGTTGTAGCCCAGAAAGTGAAATGGCTTAATGCAAATACTGGCCAAGTTGAAGAGGTTGATATTGAAGCAGAAAATAGCCCTATGATCCAAACCCAAGCAAAGCCGTTTATGGATGAGCATCATGTGCTACCAGTATTTCATTTTGCTGATGAAGTCGTTAAGTATCTTCTGCCAAAAATTAGATAGGACCATGTAATCATGCCTTTCACTCGGATGGCAATTCCGCTGCGCTCCATTGCCACCGGTGAAGGCCACGCTGCACTTGGCTGAAGCAAGTGAACTTAACATTACACGAGGAGGTAATATGATAGCTTACTGCGGGTTGAATTGTTCAAAATGCGATGCATACCTTGCAACGCAGGAAAATGATGAGATGAAAAGGGAGGAGACCGCAAAAAAATGGTCAAAAATGTACCGGGCCGAAATTAAAGCAGATCAAATAAATTGCAATGGCTGTAAATCAAATGGAGTCAAATTTTTTCATTGTAATAATTGTGATATTCATGCATGCTGCTTGGCAAAATGTGTTGAAAATTGTGCTGCCTGTGAGGACTATATCTGCAAAACTTTATCCGAGTTCATCAAATTAGCACCGGAAACAGGGCTTTCACTTGCACAGTTGCGAATATAAAAATACAAATATCTAAATTCATATGGGCCAAAGGCAGGCTGATTAGAGCCGTTGCACCATTGATCAAAAGGAAACAACCATGAAAAAACTGATTTGCGCTGTATGGCTGGCAATAATACTTTCAAGCGCTGTTTACGCCGATGATCCGGCCGGCATCAGGGTGGAGACCCTGGCCAAGACAAGTTCAAGCTGGGACGGCACCCCGCTGCCGGCCTACCCGGCAGACAGGCCCCAGATCACCATTTTGCGGATCACCATCCCGGCCGGAACAAACCTGCCCCTGCATACCCATCCGGTGATCAATGCCGGCGTGCTGTTAAGCGGGGAGCTGACCGTGGTCACTGAAAAAGATGAGACCCTGGTTCTCAAGGCCGGGGACCCCATCGTTGAGGTGGTGAACAAACGGCATTACGGAAAAAACACCGGCGTGGGGCCGGCACAAATCCTGGTTTTCTATGCCGGAACCCCGGAAATGCCCATAAGCGTTAAACAGTAACCGCTGTTCCCTGATAAAACCTTTATAAATGGCCGATGTCTTCGGACAGATAGGTTTTAAGGATTCTTTTAACATCCCCTCTCTTTTGAACCCGGTCCAGGGCCCGTTGAAATACGCTGACAAAACCGTTGGAGACATCCTGACTGAAGGCGAAATACATCTGTTCCTCTCTTAAAACATAAACGGTTTTGAAAACCTTGGGGTTCAGGGCCTTTTTTTTCATCAGCCATCTTGCATACATATCTCCGTGGGCCCAGACATCAATCATTCCCCTGTCCAGATCCTGAATCAGCTCAATGGCGGCATTGTCTCCAAAAGCGCGGAAAAGGCTCTCGGTCGGCAGGTCTGATTCCAGCAGGAGTTTTTCAGCCATATCTTCTTTAACAACCCCTGTCTTCAGGCTTCGAATCCGGTCAATGGCGTTGATATGGATCTCGCTGCCTGCTTTTGCAATGAGGATAATGCGGTTATGGGTCACGGGCCCGGCCCATTTGAACAGGGTTTCCCTTTCTTTGGTCCGGGCCGTTCCGAACAGGCATTTTTTCCCGCCGTCCGACAGCGACTGATATCCTCTGGCCCAGGGCAACACCAAAATCCGGTCCCAGCCCAGAGAGGACTCCATCTGCCTTGAAACCGCCATTAACACTTCCACAAATATGCCTTTGATTTTCTTGTCTTCAATATAATTAAAAGGCGGGGAATTTTCCGTCATGAACTGGATTTCCTGGATGCTTTCCGATGCTGCTGCCGGGGGCGGGCAAAAGGATGGATTAAACAAAATGAATGACAGAATCAACAGAAGGATATTTTTTTTCATGGGGCTTTCCTATTTTATTTCATTTTTTTTCAGCCGACTGCGGCAACGGACACACCATAAAGCTTATTGAGGTCAAAATCAAGATGCTGCAAAGGTGATTTTATGATCCAAGGGGGTGACCGTAGAGAAAACGCCTCCGGTTTCCCCTGATTATATCCAATATTTTTTTATAAAAAGGAGAGGAATCATGCCGTTACCTATTATCGGGGCAGCTTTGGCTGCCATTGCCCCCGCACTTGCAAAACGCGGGCTGGATCTGTTAAGCGGGATATTCCGCGGCGCTGTGAACCAGGGCGCGGACACAGTGTCCGAGTTGATCAAGGAAAAAACCGGGATTGATGTGAATGATATTGCAGAAAACAAAATCACGGAGGATCAGTGGATCAAGCTGAAGGAATTTGAACTGGCGCACCAGGAGCAACTGCTTGAATACCGGAAATCCATGGACGCCCATGCTCTGGAACTGGAAAAACTGCGGATGGAGGATACGAAAAACGCAAGGGAGGCCCAGTCCGGGCGGGACAAAGATGAGGGCCTCTTTATCAGGTGGTTTACCTATATTTACGCGCTTCTCATCACCGGGCTGACCTTTGTGTTTATTTTCATGGCAGCATTTTTTCCGGCCTTGTTTGACAAAGACCTTCCGGAGCAGTCATGGCGCATTATTGACACTGTCCTCGGCTTCCTGCTGGGCGTGGGGCTTTCTGCCATTATCCAGTTTTATTTTGGTTCCAGCAGCGGCAGTGCGAAAAAATCCGAAGACATCAGCAGAATGCTGAAAGATCAGTCCTGGTCTCACTCCTTTAAAAATGGAGGAAACTGATATGAGCCTCAATCGAGAACAAGCTGCTTTTTTGCAGCATGTGGCTGAGCTGATTCGAAAGGCTCCGGAGTACGGGCTTTTATTAACTGCCGGGGAATTGTACCGGACGCCTGAACAGCAGGCCCTTCATATCAAAAACGGCCGCAGTAAAACCATGAACAGCCGGCATTTGGACCGGATGGCCGTTGATCTTAATTTTTTTGAAATCGGTCCGGACCATTCCCTCAAGCTGGTCTATGACGGCGATCATGTGCGTCGGCTCGGGGCCTTCTGGGAGGGCCTGGACCCTGTCAACCGCTGGGGCGGTAACTGGTCGAGTTTCAAGGACACCCCCCATTTTGAACGGGGAAAAAGTCCTGGTTCCCCTACTCCCCAGGTCATGGCAGGGATTCTCCCAACACCCTCTGCCGGCGGCCGCGGAAGCAAATTGCTCATGGACCCGGTGGGGACAAAATGCCGGAATTCAACCCATGACGTCAAATCCATACAAAAACTGCTGAACCTGAACATCAACCGCCTCAGTCCGCTTGTTCCCCTCAAATGCGACGGGATCATCGGGCAGAAGACCATCGGTGCGGTCCTGGCCTTTCAAAAAAAGGTCCTGTCCATAGCCGAGCCTGACGGTACGGTTCGGCCGGGAGATAAAACCCTGCTGGAATTATGTGCTGCCCTGCCCGGCGGATTCAATGAAGCCGTGCTGGGAATTCTATATCTGAATGCGGCTGATGAGGCGATAAATTCCTTTATGACCGCCATTGCAGATGCCATGGCAAAATATAATATCAATACACCGCTGCGGCAGGCCCATTTTCTGGCCCAGATCGGGCATGAAAGCGGTGAATTGCGGTTTCGGGAGGAGTTGGCCTCGGGTGCGGCCTATGAAAACCGGCGGGATCTGGGCAATATTGAACCCGGTGACGGAACCCGGTATAAGGGCCGCGGACTGATTCAACTCACCGGACGGGCCAATTATGCGGAATACGCCCGTACCGGCGGATTCAAGCGGGATATCGAAGCTGATCCCGGTCAGGTGGCAACGGATGACGGGCTGTGTGTGGATGTGGCCGGATGGTACTGGGACAGAAAAGGTCTCAATGCCCTTGCCGACCGGGATGATCTTGAGACCGTCACCCGCAGGATCAACGGCGGATTGAATGGCCTGGATGACCGGCGCCGGTTGCTTTTACGGGCTAAAACAGTATTGCCGGCTTGATCCTGAGCCTGCAGAAACCCAAAAAATCCAGGCCGGATTGACAGACCGGAAACGATGATGATACCGTAACCGCCATTGGCCTGTAATATACAAAAATACAAACAAAAGGATTGACATTGAGTAGGAAGAAGAAGCTCACAAAGGGATAAAAATGATCATTACGGAAAGCGGAAAAATCAGCGGCGACCTTTTTGTTATCGGCCCTGCGGCCATACCGGTTTACCTTCTGGACGGCCCGGTACCGGTTCTTTTTGACGGCGGGTTCACAGCCCTGGCAAAGCTCTATGAAACGGAAATCAGAGAAATTCTGGGCGGCAGAAAACCTGAATATCTATTCCTGACCCATTCCCATTTTGACCATATCGGCGCTGTCAGCCATTTTAAGAAGGCCTGGCCCGACCTTAAAATCGGCGGTTCCCTGCGCTGCCGTGAAATCCTGTTAAAACCCAATGCGATCCAATTGATAAAGGATTTAAACCTTGAAGGCACAAAAAATTTAAAAAAAATGGGCGTCTCTCCCCTCCATGAACACCCTTTTGAATCTTTTGATCTGGATATCCTGATCCAGCCGGGAGAGGAAACAGCACTGTCCCCCCAGTTGACGCTGACAGGTCTTCATACTCCCGGACACACACGGGATTTCATCTCCTACTGGATCCCGGAAAAAAAGATCCTTATCGCCTCGGAAGCAGTGGCCTGTTATCAGAATGACGGTTCTGTGCAGACTGAATTTTTAGTTGATTTTGATGCCTGTCTGGATTCTTTAAAAATCATCAAAACCCTGGAACCGGAAATTCTCTGCGCAGGCCACCACGCTGTGTTTACGGGAGAAGATGCCCTAATGCACATCTCGGCCTCGGTTAAAGCGGCAAATGATTATCTGGCCATGACCGAAGGCTTTCTGAATGAGGAAAAAGGTGATATCGACCGCACGGTTTCAAGTGTCAAGGCTCTGGAATGGGACGGCAGGCCCTGGCCGAAACAGCCTGAATCCGCCTATCTACTAAATACCCGGCAACGGGTGAAAACCATATGGGCCAGGATGAACCAACATTAAAGAGAAACCGGTTAACCTGTCCCTTTTTTATAAGGATAGCTCCCAGTTATGATTTTTTCCATGGCAGCCGATGCCGTCCTTCTGATCCATTTTATTTTCATTCTCTTTGCTGCGGCAGGCGGCTTATTTGCTCTCCGAAAGCCATGGATCGCATTCCTTCAGATTCCGGCCGCAGCCTGGGGCGCCTTTGTTGAAATCACCGGCAAGGTCTGCCCCCTGACCTATCTTGAAAATTATTATCTAGTCAAAGCCGGTGGCGAAGGTTATGCGGAAAGCTTTGTCGGCCATTACCTCATGCCCCTGGTTTACCCCCCGGGCCTGACCCGGGAAATCCAGTACCTGCTGGCTGCTGTTGTGGTGATGCTTAACCTTGTGATTTACGGCTGGATGATTTTCAGGATCTTCGGCAAAGGCAAAAAGACCGGAAGATTTAAATGATCATTCCCCTTCAAATTCCGTGATGGCAAAAATCTTGCAGTCTTTGATCTTTTCCCTTCCTTTCAGGCTCGGCAGCTCCACGATGAAGGCACATTCCACGATCCGGGCCCCGAGTTTCCGGGTGAGGCTGACGGTGGCGCCCACGGTGCCGCCGGTGGCGATCAGGTCATCGACAATGACGATGTTTTCACCGGGTTTGATGGCGTCCGCATGAATTTCAAGGGTTCCCTGTCCATATTCAAGGCTATAGGTTTCCTCGATGGTTTTCCAGGGCAGTTTCCCTTTTTTCCGGACCGGAACAAAGCCGATGCCGAGTTGATAGGCAAGAACCGCGCCAAATACAAATCCCCGGGCATCGATCCCGACAACCTTGTCAATGTCCATGTCTTTATATCGCTCGTAAAGGATATTACAGGATTCCCTGAACGCTTCAGGGTTCTGCATCAGGGTTGTCAGATCTCTGAAAATAACCCCTTCCATGGGCCAGCCCGGAATACTTCTGATCGTTTCTTTCAAATCCATTCTTCTTTCCATCCTTTCCGATCCTATTCTTTAAATTCCCCAATCACTTTTACCAGGAGTCTTTTGACATTGTCCGAATTATGGTGAAACACCTCAAGGATTTCATCCCAGGTCACCGGTGCCTCATCCTCTTTCCAGCAGTCATAGTCCGTCGACATGGCCACGGCGGCATAGGGAATCCCGGCCTCATTGGCCAGCATGGCTTCAGGGGCGATGGACATATTGATGACATCGGCCCCCCAGATCCGGAACATCCTGGATTCGGCAACGGTTGAAAACCTCGGTCCCTCGATGGTGATGACGCAGCCTTGGTCGTGAACCGCCAGATCCAGTTTACGGGCGCAGTCCGAAAGACATTTTCGCAATCCTTCATGAAAGGGATGGGCCATGGCCGTATGAATCG
>CAZAHK010000202.1:0-233 GCA_964484555.1 uncultured Desulfobacula sp. | reverse complement strand
CTTCTGATCGTTTCTTTCAAATCCATTCTTCTTTCCATCCTTTCCGAGTTATTCTTTAAATTCCTCAATCACTTTAACCAGGAGTCTTTTTACATTGTCCGAATTATGATGGAACACCTCAAGGATCTCGTCCCAGGTCACCGGGGCTTCATCCTCTTTCCAGCAGTCATAGTCCGTGGACATGGCCACGGCGGCATAGGGAATCCCGGCCTCATTGGCCAGCATGGCTTCAG
>CAZAHK010000201.1:0-7302 GCA_964484555.1 uncultured Desulfobacula sp. | reverse complement strand
CAATGCCGGCCACATAAATATCCACATCCGGATGCGCTTGGGTGACCCTTGTGATGCCTTCCGGGGCCGCCACCAGAAAAAGCCCCTTAATGATTCTGCATCCTGCTTTTTTCAAAAGGTCAATGGTGGCGATGAGGGTTCCCCCGGTGGCCAACATGGGATCTAGAATCAGGGCGATTCTTTCTTCCATGGCGCTGGCGGTTTTCACATAGTACTGAACCGGCTGAAGGGTTTCTTCATTCCGGTAAAACCCCACGACACTGACTTTGGCCGAGGGGATGAGGTCAAACACCCCGTCCATCATGCCGAGTCCGGCCCTTAAAATGGGGACCACCGTGATTTTTTTCCCTTTTATTTCTTCGATCTCGACCTTGCCGGCCCAGCCTTCAATGACTTTTTTCTCTGTCACCAGATCCTTGGTGGCCTCATAGGTTAAAAGCCTTGCCACTTCCGACGCAAGATCCCTGAAATCCTTTGTGCTGATGTCTTTCTGGCGCATCAAACCCAGTTTATGTTTGATCAGAGGATGGTTCTGTACAAATACGGCCATAAGGGTCTCCTTTGCTGAAAATATTTGCCTGGATAAAATTTCATTCAGAACCTATTAAAATCATGAAGCGGCGTCAAGCAAATAACCCGGTCAAAAGTCTGATATTGATAAATTTTGCTTTTTATGCACAATAGGGCAGATGATTGATACCCCCTATATATCCGTCGCTGTTGCCCTTCCGGTGCCCAAGGCCTATACCTACGGCCTGCCGGAGCACTTTCAAGGCGCCTGTTCCCCCGGGGTAAGGGTCCTGATTCCCTTTGGAAAAAAACGGATCACCGGGTATATTCTTTCAGGGCAGGAAACCTGCAACGGCATCACGGTAAAACAGATTCTGGATGTGCTGGATGACCACCCGTTGTTTCCCGAATCGGCCATCCCGTTTTTCCGGTGGATAGCAGATTATTATCTTCATCCCCTGGGGGAGGTGATCCGGACGGCCCTGCCTTCAGGCCTTGAAAGTCATGACGAGGCCTGTCTCTTTATCACGGAAAAGGGGATATTGGCCCTGAACGCCAAACAGCTTACGCCGGGAGAAGAGGAAATCGTCGATTTTGTTCAAAAACGTGATCCGGCCAAATTGAAACAGCTTTTTAAGACAAGCCGGAATCCTTCTGTCCATGCCCTTGTCAGGAAGATGGAAAAACAGGATCTCATCACCCTGTCCTATGTATTAAAAAAAGACGGGGTGTCTGCCAGGATGGAGACATTCATCCTGTTTCAGCAGGAGCCGGAGCCGGGTTTCCGCATGTCAAAAAAGCGGGAAAAGCTGCTGACACTGGTCAAAGAGAAAAAAGAGATGTCCCTGTTAGGCCTGAAAGCATTGATTCCGACGGCCCCATCTCTGATAAAACCTTTGGCCGGGGCCGGTTTCATCGAGATCATCCAACGCCGGGTTTTCCGGGACCCCCTGGGAGACCCTGTGGAACCGGACAGGCCGCCGGACCTGACCCCTGAGCAGACAAGGGTTGTCAAACAGGTGCGGGACGGATTCGGCAAAGGGTTTTCCGCCTATCTTCTGACAGGCATCACCGGGTCCGGGAAAACGGAAGTCTATATGCGGCTGGTTCTGGACGTCATTGAAAAAGGGAAAAAAGCCATTGTCCTTGTACCGGAAATCGCCTTGATTTCCCAGACGGAACGCCGGTTTCGGGCAAGGTTCGGGGAAAGGGTGGCCGTGATTCATTCTTCCCTGTCCCGGGGGGAGCTTCTGGACCAGTGGCGGAAGATCTCTCTGGATAAGGTGGACATTGTCATCGGGGCAAGGTCTGCGGTTTTCGCCCCCTTTGATCATATCGGGATCATTGTGGTGGACGAGGAACATGACACCTCCTACAAACAGGAGACGGGTCTGCGGTACAATGCCAGGGATCTGGCCGTTGTCCGGGCAAAACTGGCGGATTGCCCGGTGCTTTTGGGGTCTGCCACCCCCTCGCTTCAATCCTATCAGAATGTGATCCTGAAACGCTTTGAAGAATTAAAGCTGGAATCCCGCATCAACCGGAATCCCCTGCCGGAAATCACCCTGGTGGACCTGAAAAAATACAAGGACGGGCGGCCGGACCATCGGATCATCACGCCCGAGCTTTCAAAGGCCGTCCGGCAATGCCTGGATAAGGGAGATCAGGCCCTGATATTTCTGAACCGCCGGGGATTTGCCACTTTCCCGGTCTGCGGGGACTGCGGAAAGGCCCTGACCTGCCGGTTCTGTGACATCACCATGACCCTGCACAAGGGCCATAATGAATACCGCTGCCATCTTTGCGGCTACGGGCGGCCTGTCGATGCAAAATGCCCGGAATGTAACTCCAAAATCCGGCCCCTGGGGTTTGGCACTGAAAAATTGGAATCCATGCTCAAGGAACGGTTTCCGGATGCCAGAATCGCCAGAATGGACCAGGATTCCACCTCCAAAAAAGGGGCCGTCATCAAGATCCTGAAAAGCATCCGGAACCGGACCGTTGATATTGTGGTGGGAACCCAGATGCTGGCCAAAGGCCATGATTTTCCCTCCATCACCCTGGTGGGCGTGATCTGTGCGGATTTGTCCTTGAGCCTTCCGGATTTCCGGGCCGGGGAAAGAACCTTTCAACTCCTGGCCCAGGTGGCCGGCCGGGCAGGAAGGGGAGATACACCGGGAAGGGTCATCATGCAGACCTATAATCCGGATCATTTTATTATTGAGGCCTCACGGAAACAGGATTTTCAGGAGTTTTTTCATAATGAGGCCCCTTTCAGAAAGGCCTTGTCCTATCCGCCTTTTTCGCGGATGACCCAGTTGAAAATCTCGGGGCAGGATTCCGAAAAAGTCCAAACCTATGCCGAGACCGTGGCCGGGATACTGAAAAATCTCGTCGAAACACAAAGAAAAGCAACGGATGCCGCCGTTCAGGTGCTGGGGCCGGTGGAAGCGCCCATCCAGAAAATATCTTCCAGATTCAGGTGGCAGATTCTGGTCAAAAGCCCATCCGCAGCCCTGGTGAACCGTCTGGTCAAAGCCACCCTTGACCATCCCGATGCAAAGCCGAAATCAGGAATCAGCCTTTCCGTGGATGTGGACCCGTATTCCCTGATGTGATAAAGATAAAAAATCATAGGGTTTTTATTTAACCACTCATTAAGGATGACTGCCATGAACCGGTCCAATCTGGAATTGTTTAAAGAACTCAATCCCGAGTCTTTGCAGAAAAAATTTCTCGATTCCCTGTTGAAAATCCAGAATGTCCAGAGGGGGTCCATCTGGATCAAAAAAGACAAGGCCTATGTTTGCGTTGAAGCGGCCGGAGCGGAGAGTGGGCGGATCAAAGGGGTTTCCCTGGACATCCGGCACCCCAGTATTGTGGGATGGGTGATTGAAAATAAACGGATGACCGTGGCGGAAACCCGGAGCGACCGCCGGCATTATAAGGAAGTGGAAGAACCGCTGGCCGTTAAAAGCAGTATGATTTTATGTTTTCCCCTTTTTTTTCGGGAACGGGATGTCTATGGCGCGGTCCAGGTCATTGACACAACCCCGGAAAAATCCAGACTGAACCTGGATCAGGGATATCTGGACCAGCTTCAGAACCTTGTGGACATCTGTTCCATCGCATTGAGCAATGCGGTTTTATATGCCAATGAAAAGAAAAAAGCCCGGAGTCTGAAATCTGCGTTAAAAGAGTCTCGACATGAGACCCTGATCATCGGTCAGAGCCTGGTTTTTAAAAACTGTATGGACCTTGTGAAAAGCTATGCCGGAACGGATTTCCATGTTCTGATCACCGGAGAGAGCGGCACGGGCAAAGAACTGGTGGCTGAACGAATCCATAAAACCGGTGCTCGAAAAAACAAGCCCTTCCTGGTCCAGAATTGCAGCGCCATACCGGAAGCCCTTCTGGAGAGTGAATTGTTCGGATATGCCAAGGGCGCCTTTACGGGGGCGAACCGGGATAAGATAGGGCTTTTTGAGGCGGCAAACAACGGCATCGTTTTCCTGGACGAAATCGGGGATATGCCCATGAATGTCCAGGCAGGTCTTCTCCGGGTGATTCAGAAAAACGAAATCAAGCCCCTGGGCGAAACCGGCACCCGGACCATTGATGTCAGAATTGTGGCCGCCACCAACCAGAATCTCAAACAGATGATTGCTGAGAACAGGTTCAGGCAGGATCTGTTTTACCGGTTGTCCGTGCTGCCGGTTCATCTGCCCCCGCTCAGGGACAGGCGTGAAGACATCCCGCTGCTGATCCGGCATTTTCTTGAAAAAGAATCTTTAACGGCAGGGCTTCTTGAAAAGAAAATATCAGCCGAGGCCATGCAGATCCTGGTGTCCTATACCTGGCCCGGAAATATCCGTGAGCTGGAAAATCTGATCCGCTACCTCATGGTGACCACCGAGGAGGATTGCATCAGGCCCCTGAATATCCCCCTTCACGTCAAAAATCCCGATGCCGGGGTAGAACCCTTTGCCGGTTCCCCGGCCATGGGGGATGCCTTCAACCTGGCCGGCATGACCTGGCCCGAACTTGAAAAAGAATATGTGACCGCCCTCTTAAAAAAGCATCACGGCAATATTACCTGGGCCTCCAAAGCTTCAGGCATCAACCGGTCCACCTTTGCCTCCCGGATGAGAAAATTGAATATCAGGCCCGAGAGACGGTCTTTTGATGAATAAAAATCTCTTAGGAAGTCAATGAGTTTAAAAAATAGTATTTTAATATTATGCCTGAATCCGTGGCACAAGAACCATTACATATAAAAGGAATAATCATGAAATTTAGTATCGATCATTTCAACATCAATGTCTTTGATCTTGAGAAAAGCCTTCTTTTTTATGACAAGGCCTTGGGGTTAAAGGAAATCAGACGAAAATCGGCTGAAGACGGCAGCTATATCATCGTATTCCTGGGTGATGACTCAAGCACGACCCGATTGGAGCTGACCTGGCTGCGAGCCATGGACCGGCCCTATAATCTGGGAGATGAAGAATTCCATATTGCCTTTAAAACCCATGAATTTGATGCGGCCCATAAACACCACAGGGAAATGGACTGCATCTGTTTTGAGAATCCGGCCATGGGAATTTATTTTATTAAAGACCCGGATGGCTACTGGCTGGAAATTGTTCCGGCACGATAACCCGATTGTTCTCCATCACAGGCAGGGATGTGATGGAGAATTTCATCGGTGCCAAAGTCTATTTCGTGGTAGTGTCCCCTGAGGCAAACCCTTTCAGAGGGCCGATAATACTTGATTTTAAAATCAAAATCATCCAATCGGCCATAGAAATTCTTAAAAACCGCCAGATCCGTTTCCAGGTTGACGCAGCAGTTATCTGCAAGATGAAATCGTTTAACGGCATGGTGGGCCATCAGATAAAAGCAGGCAGCCGATAAATATTTGCAATTCATTTCTCTGAAAATTTCAGGGTAGAATTTGGCAATATATAGGCTGCCTGAAAATAAATCATGGGAAACCACCAAGGTTTTTGAAATCCAGCTTTTTTTCTCTTTGCTGTATAAAAAATACTCAAGACATGATCCATCCTGTTCATAGAAAAGTGAAAATCTTTTCAACAGAAGGGGCAGGTGGGTCATTAAAAATAGCTCCCCCTGTTTCCCTGGAATGTGCAACACCATAATCGGTATCCTGAATATTGAATTCAATGGCCTTTGAACCCTATATACTTTTCACATTCCAGGGTCAACACCCGGGATAAAAAACAGATTGCAATGAAACTATTGTAGGGTCTTCAGAGGCTAAATCCGCCTCTGGACAAAATGATACAGCCTTGCCCCTGCCTCATAAAATAGTCCCCTGAGATTCCTGAAACCCACAGGATCTATGTTTGTGACGGGCAATGGAATATTTTCCACTGATCCCCCGGCCATATATTCGGCCAGGAGTTTTCCGAACACGGTCCCAGGTCCGATTCCCCTGCCGTTATAGCTGGTGACCATGGCAACCGAGGGGTCCAGGATATGGAACCTCGGGATATGGTTGGTGGTCATGGCAATCCGGCCGTACCAGCCATAATCAAGGGAGGTTTCGCCCACCTGGGGAAATGTTTTTGCAATGGTTCTTTTCACCCAGTTTTCATGGATATCCCAGGCAAAGCCTTCCACCATGCCCACGCTTCCGACGACCAGCCGCCCTGCTGCATCCAGGCGATAAGAAGACAGAATCAAATTGGTGTCCCAGGCCCCCTGCCGTTCCGGCAAAACGGTTTTCAGCACTTTTTCCGGGAGGGGAGAGGTGGCAAATTGAAAATAATTAAACGGCACCAGATTTTTCTGATATTCTTTAAATGCATGTTCTGCATATCCCTGCACGGCAATGATAACGGATTTTGCCGTCAATGACCCCTTAGGGGTGCTTAATTTCCATCCGCCGCTCACCTTATCAAAGCCCGTGACAGGGGAATGATTATATAATTTTGCGCCTTCTTTCAAGGCAGCCTTTGCCAGTCCGACGGCATAGGACAGGGGCTGAACCGTTCCGGCCCGTTTATCCAGCAATGCACCGTAAAAAGAAGAACTTCCGGTTGCAACCGCAGCTTCCTCCCGCTCAAGAAGCTTGACGGGCGCTCCCCGTTTCAGCCATTGGTCCTCTCTCTGCTGAAGCGCCTTATAGCCGCTTCTGGAATCTGCACAGTGAAGGGTTCCGTTCCGGAGCGCTTCACATTCTATGCCGTATTCCTGGATCAGTCCGAAAACAAGGTCTGCGGACGCTCCCAGAATTCGGATCAATTTCTCTCCATATTCCGGTCCCACAAGTTGAATGAGATCTTCAGGCATGAGCCAGAGCCCTGCATTGACAAGGCCCACATTACGGCCTGCCCCGCCATACCCGATGTCTTCGGCTTCAAGAAGAATGCTTTCTTTTCCCATTTTAGTCAGATGCAGGGCAGCGGAAAGACCGGTATAACCTCCGCCGATAATGGCAATATCTGTTTTATGATCTCCCTGCAGGGAATCCAATTTAGGCCTGGCCGGGGCAGTGGCCTCCCAAAGCCCGTGAGTAATATTTTTTTTCATTGCATATCTCCTTAGTAATTTATTTAAAATTTTTTTGATGTTTTTATGGTATACCAAAAAAAATATTTAAGTCAATATTTTTTTAAAATTAAAAAATACCCTATATTTTGAAATGGTTTGACAAGATATTCGTAAGCCTATATAGACTTGTATTGTTAAGGTATACCAGAAAATATTGATCATCCTTAAATTTTAACAGGTATTATTTCATTAAATGAATATCGATATTTACAATAC
>CAZAHK010000200.1:6494-7319 GCA_964484555.1 uncultured Desulfobacula sp. | reverse complement strand
GGGTCACCTATGTGGACCTGGACGGGGATATCGGCCTCATTTCTTCCGGGGCGGGTCTGGGAATGGCCTCCATGGACATCATCGGCCACGGCATGAAGCCTGCCAATTTCCTTGAAACCGGCGGGGGCATCACGGCGGATCTCTTGTACAAATGCATGGACCTTATTTTGATGAAGCCCTTAAAAGCGGTCTTTATCAATATCTACGGCGGCATCAATCCCATCCATGAAGGGGCCAAGGGCATTGTCCGGTATATTAAAGAGCACGGGGTCACCCTTCCCATTGTGGCCAAGGCCCTGGGCAACCACCAGGAAGAAACCTGGGAGATTTTAAAGTCCGGGGGCATCCATGTGGTGACCGAGGCTGCCACGGAAAAGGCTGTTGAACGGCTGGCCGCATTATTAGACACGTCCTCTCCCATGAGCAGACCATAGGGATAGAAATATAGGGATAGAAATAAGGATAGATCCAATATGAGCATTCTTTTAAATGATGATACCCGGGTGATTGTCCAGGGCATCACCGGGAAAATCGGCAGCGTCCAGACCAAATGGATGCTTGAGTATGGAACAAAAATTGTCGGCGGCGTTACCCCCGGCAAGGGCGGAAATACGGTGGAAGGGCTGCCCGTATTCAATTATGTGGACGAGGCCGTGAAAGAGACCGGGGCCAATGCCTCGGTGTTTTTTGTCCCGGCCGCCTTTGTCCTGGATGCCTTTTTTGAGACCATTGATGCGGGTATCGATTTTATTGTCATTGTGCCCGAGCACATCCCCGTCCATGACGTCATGAAAATGCGGGACTATGCCGATGAAAAAGGGGTGA
>CAZAHK010000200.1:0-6484 GCA_964484555.1 uncultured Desulfobacula sp. | reverse complement strand
GACCAGCGCATGCAGGTCAACCGGACGGAAAAGGAAAAAGGGGTGACGGCCCTGGGCCCCACAACGCCCGGCATCCTGGTTCCCGGCAAAGGCAAAATGGGCATCATGCCCGCGTCTTTGTTTGCACCGGGACGGGTGGGCATTATTTCCCGGTCCGGAACCCTGTCCTATGAATTTGCCGGCATCCTTTCGGAAAAAAAGATCGGCCAGAGCACGGTGGTGGGCATGGGCGCCGATCCCGTGGTCCTGTGCAACCTGCCGAAGATCCTGGCCATGTTTGAAAACGACCCGGAAACGGACGCCGTGATCATTGTGGGAGAAGTCGGGGGAGAACAGGAAGAAAAGGCTGCCGAATTCATCGCCGCCCATATGAAAAAGCCCGTGGCCTCCTATATTGCGGGCCGGTTTTCGCCCCAGGGCAAAAAGATGGGCCATGCCGGGGCCATTGTGCGGGGTTCCGCCGGAACCTATGAGGGCAAGACCAGGGCCTTGCGGGAAGCCGGGGTCACGGTGCTGGAGTCCCCCATCCATGTCCATGCCTGGGCGGAAAAACATCAATTAAGATAGACCATGGCTGATCCGGCCGGGTCCTGACCTATTCTTTATACGCCTTTGTTTTCATCCGGACCAGGGTATAGGCCCGGGTGCCGAGACCGAGACCCTCGGCATACTCAAGCTGGTGCTCCCAGTCCACGGACGGGTAAAGGCCCTTGAATTTGTCCTCGCCCGGATTCAGGTTCAGCTTCAAGGCGGTGTTGGGCAGTCCCGTCTGCCCGTTGACCAGATCGGCTGAGGCCTGGTCCAGGGCCACCGGGTCCGTGGAGGCCAGGACGCCGATATTGTTCACAATGGGTGAGGCGCTGTAGGGCAGGCAATCGCAGTTGGAGGACACATCCGTGATGAAATTGATGAAAAAGGCCCTGCCCTTTTTGTTTTGCAGAACCCCCAGGGTGTATTCCATCATTTTTTCGAGAAAGATCGGCACGGTCTGGTTCCAGTTGATGGTGACGGAGCCGGTGGGGCACCGGATAATGCATTCCGCACACCCGATACACGCCTCGGCCCGGATATAGGCTTTTCTCTCTTCCAGGTAAATGGCGTCGGCGGGGCAGTGCCTTGCACATTCCCCGCATCCGATGCAGGTTTTGCGCTTGATCTTGGGGCTCACATTGGAATGCTGGTCCAGCTTTCCCCGCCTGGAGGCGCATCCCATGCCGAGGTTTTTCAGGGTCCCGCCGAAGCCGGACAGTTCATGGCCCTTGAAATGGGCCACGGAAACCAGGGCATCGGCTTCCACGATTTCCGAACCGATATACACCTGCTTGCAGTTTTTCAGGTTCACTTCGATTTGGGTTTCATTTTTTCCCCTAAGCCCGTCGGCAATGACAATGGGGGTGGCATCCATGGAGGAATAGGAAAACCCGTTTTCAATGGCCGTATGGATATGGGAAACACTGTCGGAACGGGTTCCCGCATAAAGGGTGTTGGCATCGGTCAGAAAGGGCCGGGCCTTGAATTCCCGGACGGTCTGAATGATTTTCCGGATAAAGACGGGACGGATATAGGCCGTGTTGCCTTTCTCCCCGAAATGGAGTTTTATTGCGGTCAGCTCGTTTTCCTTTAAGATGGATTCAAGGCCTGCGGTTTTGATTAGTCTTGCCAGTTTATCGGGAAGGTTTTCCCGGGAAGTGGCTTCCAGATCCATGAAAAATACATCAGCCGTCATTTTTATCTCCTCTTGGTTTTCATATACGTTCGGGCCGGTATCATAACAGAAGGACCGTTTAAAATCATCCGGTTTTTTATTCTTTCTCCAGGATGACCTCTCCCCTGGAAGTAAAGGAAATACCCTGCTGGGACTGGGTTCCGATCATGACCGTTTCTATAACGGGCGGGTTGGTCTTTTCCGTTGCCTCCCATTTCACGATAAAGCAGGCCCCGGCCCCGCCGTCCTTGTCGTCCCTGTGGATGATATGGCGAGTTGAAGCAAGGGGGTCGAGAAGAACCGGGTCTTTGGAAAAAATTTTCACCAGTTTCCCCTGGGTGTCATGGTAACTGACCTCTGTCAGGGTAATGGGCGTGGACGGGCTGATGTTCCGGATACTCAGGGTAACGGCCAGAAGATAGGGGGTTTCCCTGTTGCCGATATAGATATGGGAATAGGCGGGAACATAAACGGTCTGGCCCTTTGAAACCCTGGGCCGGGTATCGGCCTGCACTTGGGGTATAAAAAGGCAGAACACAAAGGCCAGCATAATAAGATATCTCATTTTCATCATGGTCCTCCCGGATAAGCATTTCTTTATTAATCGAATTTTTGCTTTTTATTTTAGACTATCCGGGGCAGATAAATCAAATATTAAAAAAATTATCGCTATTCCAGGAAAATATGATACAAAAATCAGGATAATTAAATAAAAAGGAGGAAATCTTTTGGGAATTGCAGGGGATATTATCATTCTGGTGATGGCGGCCTTTGTTGGGGGGCTGGCGGCCCAGCGACTCAGGCAGCCCTTGATCCTGGGGTATATTTTGGCCGGGGTGGCTGTGGGACCCTATACCGGAGGGGTAACGGTTTCCGATATCCATGAAATTGAGATGCTGGCGGAAATCGGGATTGCCCTGCTCTTGTTTGCCCTGGGTCTTGAATTTTCTTTCAAGGAATTAAAACCGGTGCGGAATATCGCCCTCATCGGCACCCCCATCCAGATCATTTTGAGCATTACTCTGGGAATCGGCATTGGTCTTGCCTTTGGCTGGCCGTGGATGCAGTCCCTGTGGCTGGGAGCCCTGATTTCCCTGTCCAGCACCATGGTTCTCTTAAAAACTCTGGAAAACCAGGGCCGCATCGGCACCCTGTCCAGCCGGGTCATGATCGGCATGCTCATCGTCCAGGACCTGGCCGTGGTTCCCATGATGATCATCCTTCCCCAGCTCAATGATCCGGCTGCCGGGCTCCCGCTCCTGGGTATGGCCGCCGTAAAGGCGGTATTTTTTCTCCTGGTCATGATCCTCCTGGGAACAAGGCTCCTGCCCTGGGTCATGAAGCGAATTGCCGGCTGGAATTCAAGGGAATTGTTTCTCCTGGCGACTGTTGCCATGGGGCTGGGCATTGGTTACGGCACCTATTTGTTCGGTCTGTCCTTTGCCTTTGGGGCCTTTGTGGCCGGCATGCTTTTGAGCGAATCCGACTATGGATACCAGGCCCTGAGCGATATCATCCCCTTGCGGGATATCTTCAGCCTTTTGTTTTTCACCTCGGTGGGCATGCTCTTTGATCCCCGGTATCTTTTTGAAAATTACGGGATGGTTCTTTTCCTGGTGGTGATCGTTATGGTGGGAAAAGGCTTGATATTCGGGGGGCTCAGCCGGGCCTTCGGTTACCGCAACGTCATCCCCCTGGCCACGGCCCTGGGGCTGTCCCAGATCGGAGAATTTTCCTTTGTCCTGGCCCGGGTGGGCATCAGCTCCAATTCCATTTCCATGGATTTTTATTCCCTGATTCTCACCACTACCATTTTGACCATGTTCCTGACTCCCTTCATTTCCGGGCTCACCGCCCCCCTCTATGCCTTGAGGAACCGGTGGGGCAAACCCTATACCTTCCAGACCATCAATCTGCCGGAGGAAGGGCTAAGGGATCATCTGGTCATTGCCGGGGGCGGCCGGGTGGGTAAACATATCGCCGACGTGCTTCAGCGCATCGGTGTCTGTTTCGTCATCCTGGAATTTGACTCCCGGCGGGTGGACCAGCTTAAAGCCCTGGGATTTCCCGTTCTTTTCGGGGATGCGGCCCAGCCCGTAATCCTGGAAGCGGCCCATATCGAAAAGGCAAGGCTCCTGTTGATCACCACCCCTGCCGTTGTCGTAGCAAGGGCCATCACCACCCATGCAAAAAAGATACGGCCCGATATGCACATCGTTGCCCGGGCCCAATCCCCTGACCAGATGAAAGAGTTTCATGACCAGGGAATCTACCATATTGTTCAGCCCGAGTTTGAAGCCGGTCTGGAATTCACCCGCCAGGCCCTGCTCCACCTGGACCTGCCGGTGGAGAGAATCCAGGAATTCACCGACGATATCCGACATGAACTCTACCGGCCCCTCTATGACCTGAAGGGGGAATACCATGCCCTTTCCCAGCTTCAGAACAGCTCAAGGCTGTTCCGGCTCACCTGGATGACCATCCGGCCGGAGAGTCCTCTGTCCGGAAAAACCATTGCCGATTCCCGGATCAGGACGTTGACCGGGGCCACCCTGGCCGGTATCCTGCGCAGCGGCACCCTTTATTCCAATCCGGGCCCGGAGTTTGTCCTGGAATCCGGGGATATGGCCGGGGTTTTGGGTCAAACCGAGCAACTGGACCGGTTCAGTGATCTGGCCGGGAAAAATCCCCAGGATATTCTCTTGACATAAATGTGCGCCGGGGATATCAACACATATCGTATTGTTGGAAGCGGCCGGCAACAAAACTTGGCAGGATAAGTATATGGGCGGAGCGGCAAAGGGCAGTCTGATCAAAAAGCAGATGATTCTCATGGGCGGGGATGCCGTTGTCGCTCTGGGGATTTTAATCCTGTGGATCATGGGGGCCGATGGAATCGCTCCGGGATTTTTTTCAGGTCTGTGGATGGCCGGATTTTTCCCTGTCCTGGTGTTTACCTCCTATCTGTGTGAGGTCTACAATGTCCGGCCCTGGGTTTTTAAAACCGTGGTCAAGCGCGCCGCCCTTTCCGGGGGAATTTCCCTTGTTGTCCTGGTGCTGCTGAACCGGGTCTCTTCAATTCCCTTCCCCATGATCACCGGGGTATTATTCTTTTTTGCTGTCCAGATCCTGTGGCAATCCCTTTATGAGGCGGCAAGCCGGTCCCCCTTTTTTTCAAAAAACATCCTGGTCATTGGTACAGGGCCTGCGGCCCAGGAAGTCCGGCGATTGATCGAGGCATCTCCCGGCAAATATGTGTTTTCAGGATACATTGCCACGGCCATGGACCCGGTGTCGGTGGAAGAAAACAAAATTGTCGGGAAAATGGAGGATATCGTCTCCCTTTGCCGGCGATACCAGACCCATGCCGTTGTCATGGCCCTGACGGAACGGCGGGGCGGCCTGGCCATTCACAAGCTGGTGTCCTGCAAGCTCATGGGGGTCCGGATCATTGATTATCCCAATTTCTATGAATCCATGACCGGAAAAATTCCCGTGGAGAGCATCAACCCGAGCTGGCTGGTCCAGAGCAACGGGTTCTTGATCACCCCCTTTATCCGTGCGATGAAAAGGACCCTGGACATCGTCCTGTCATCCCTTCTTCTCCTGATCACCCTGCCTTTTTTTCCGGCCCTGGTGGTCCTGGTGAAATATAAATCCCAGGGCCCTGTGTTTCATTTTCAAAAACGGGTGGGAGAGAACGGTAAGGAATTTACTATTTATAAATTCAGGACCATGGGGACGGATGCGGAATCCAAAGGCGGGGTAGCCTGGGCCAAAGAAAATGATCCCAGGGTGACCCGGTTTGGGCAATTTTTCAGGAAAACCCGGATTGACGAACTGCCCCAGCTCGTCAATGTCTTAAAAGGGGAGATGAGCTTTATCGGGCCAAGGCCGGAGCGGCCCGAATTTGTCGAACAGATCTGCGGGATCACGCCGTATTATATGGAGCGCCATGCGGTCAAGCCGGGCATCACCGGCTGGGCCCAGGTCATGTATCCCTACGGGGCTTCCCTGGGGGATTCCGTTGAAAAACTGCGGTATGATCTGTATTATATCAACAACCTGTCCATATTTCTTGAATTTCTGATCGTTTTTGAAACCATTAAGGTCATTCTGTTCAGGAGGGGAAGCCGGTAGCCATGGGCCAAACAAATCACCACCCCATAGATTTCAGCCAGCGCCTTTTTATCGAACTCGGCACGGCCCTGCTCATCGAAACCGGGAAAAAAGCCCTGCCCGGCAAACTGATCGGCATGAAGGTCGGGGCCTATCTCATTGTGGATGTCTCCGGGTCCGAGCCGAATATCGCAGCCCTGTCAACGGAAGAAACGGTTCAGGTCCGGTATGTGAACCAGGACGATATTTTTTGTTTTTCCAGCCGGATTCTCATGACCCTGGACCATCCGCACCACCTGATCTTCCTGCATTATCCCGACAAGGTGGAAAGCTGCAATATCCGAAGCCGTAAACGGGTGGACTGCTTTATGCAAATCCATGTGAAAAGCGACGGTCGCAGGGACCCGGCCGTGATTACCAATATCAGCGCCAAGGGCTGCCTGTGCAGCATGGACCGTTTCCCATCCTGGGAAAAGATCAACGGCCAGCGGATCGAGCTGCTTTTTCCCTACGGGGACAGCGAGCTTCTAACCCTTACGGGCGAGGTCAAAAGCACCCAGATCCAGGGAACCCAGATCAAGCTGGGGGTCCAGTTCATTGAAATGGAAGGCTATTCCCAGTCCGTCCTCTCCACCCTGGTCCCGGCCATCCGGTTTTGAT
>CAZAHK010000199.1:0-7322 GCA_964484555.1 uncultured Desulfobacula sp. | reverse complement strand
AGAATCTGTCATGTGATTTCCTTTCGGTTGAATCCATCATGATCATAATTCATCGCACCCAAGATTTTTACGGTTTTCTGCATCGCCTGATAAATCATCCAGAACCAGCACCAGGTTGCCTGTCACCATACAGAGCTGATTGTTGAAATGGTGGGCAATGGCACCTGCCATGCGGAATAGGCTTTCAGCCTTCTGGAGTTGCTGGACGCTAACTTCGAGACCCGCCTTTTCAACTTATTCTCCGCCTGCTTGCGCTCGGTGATGTCCTGGAAAGAACCTACGAGACGCATAATACGGCCCGCTTCCGTCACACTCCGCCTGACCACGGGCAACACACTGCCGAATCATACCATCCTTACGGATGGCGCGAAGTTCCAGCTCGTAAGAGGCGCCTTTGGATATGCAATTTTCGACGGCGGCCTGCAAACGATTCAGGGCCTCTGCCATATAAATTTCCGGGTGCTCTGCGGTGTTGAAAACAGATAGTTCTTCATACCGGATTTACAGGAGAGTGATGAAGGCTTCAAGATTCTGTTTTGATTCTTGAATATGATCAAAATACCGGCTGCGGAGTTCCATCATGAGAAGCCCGGTATAGCCGGGCAAAAGAATGTCCAGAATGGTCTCGATGGGAACGTTTCCCCGGCCCACCGGCATGTGGGAATCGCCTCTGCCGAATGGAAGCTGATGGGTCTGTTGTTTTTCCCAGTGATGGACGGCGCCCCCGAAATTGTCATGGATATGGGTATGGGCGATAAAAGCCCCCAGGGACTGAACCGCTGCCTCAAGATCATAGCCGTGAAAAAGGGAGGTCATATACAGATGGCCGAAGTCCAGGTTGATTTTGACATTGGGGCGATTGACACAGATCACCTGGCGTTTCAGTTCCTCCGGGAATTCCCCGTAGGTGTATGGGCTCAGATTCAGATAGGGTCTTGCATTCTCAATGGCAAGGGTCACATCGGGATATTGTTCTGAAATGGATTGCAAGAGAAGGGCTTCCCTTTCCAGGAGATTTTCTTTTTCTTTCAGGGAAAGGCCCCGGGCCGGGAAAGCAAAAAATTCTTCTTCCGGAAGATAGCGCCCGGCATGGTAAACCACAATTTTGGCGAGGACCTGACGTGCAAATTCAAGGGAGGCCAGGAGCACATCGGCATGGAGACCGGCATCTTTTTTATCCATGAGGTTAACGGGATTGGGGGAATGGATGGAATAAAGAAAGTCGAAATCCTTTAAAACACTTAAAATTTTGTCCAGCCGGTGTTGAATCAATCGCCCGTTCAGGATCACATCCAGGCCGTGAACCGGGAGTTCCACCGCTTTAAGGCCTATTTTTTGAAAACTTTCCAGGTCCTGCCTGAGTTTTGAAAGGCTTCCGTCGATTCTGACTTCATCTATTTTACTGCCGATGGTGAACATAGAAACTTTCCTTTTTTTATATGAATTTCATCCTGATCCTGGCACAGAAATGATCGATAATTCCCACGGTGATAATGATAATGATCATCATGGTGCAGACTTCCCGGAACAGATACCCGTTGAGTTTGTCAAAAATCAGGAAGCCGATCCCCCCTGCCCCGACAAAACCAAGGATGGCGGCGCTTCTGACATTGGATTCAAACCTGAGAAGGGTATAGGAGACAAATCCCGGCAGCACCTGGGGCATGACGGAAAAGGCAATGGTCTGGGCCGCACTCCCGCCGGTGCTGGTAAGGGCTTCCACCTGTCCGGATTCAATGGCTTCGATCTGCTCTGAAAAAACTTTGCCCAGGATGCCGAAGGTATGAATCCACAGGGCAAGAATCCCGGCATAGGGCCCCAGCCCGATGACGGCCACAAAAATCAGGGCCATGACAAATTCATTAAAGCCCCGGCAGGAATCCAGGAATCGCCGGACCCCGAAAGAAATGCCGGCCCTCATGGATCTTGAGGTCATATCATCGGAAGAAAAAATCAGCCTCAAGGTGTTTTTTGCGGCAAAAAATGAAATCGGCACGGCGCAGATCAAGGCCAGGAGGGTTCCCCATATGGCAATGGCAATGGTCTCGATAAGGGCCGTCATATATCCTTTGATTTTCAGGAGAGAGGTTTCCGGCGGGAAATAGCCCCCTCTTTTCTGTTTCAGGATGTTTTTTTCAGCCCGGTTCTCAAATTCTTTTTTTTCAGCCTCGCTCATTTTTTCAAGAAACTCAGCCGTCATTCGTTCTCTTTCCGCGGCTTTTTCTTTGGCCGCGGGTTGTTTTGAGAACAGGACCTCCCTGTATTTATGGGACATGTATTCTTCTGCCCGGCCCGCAGCTTCAATCATGGGACCCCTTTGCCTCTGCTCCCGGATATCGGCAAGATCGCTTTCAGACATCTCCCGGCCGAAAAGATAGGCTTTGGCATTGCCCCGGTTTTCCCAGAGTTTAAAGGGACTGACCCCGCACCAGACCCAGGTGACCAGAAGAACCGAAAGCGATAAAAAAACCAGACCCGCCCTTTTGTATTCCAGCCCAACCGGTTTTTCCCGGATAATACTTTGATAGGAATCCGTTGCATTCTCAAGGGGCTGACGATACATGGACTTGAACAGGAGGGGAACCAGGCCCAGGATACCGATACCGGCCAGGGTCAATATCAGGCCCAACCCCATGTCTCTGACAGGGTCAAGCCCCAGGGGGCCTGATTCCTGATTCAACCGGAGAACTTCCAGAGTGCCGTCCGGCGGCCATTGGCCCTGAAGTGCGCCGGTATCTGAAAAATAGAGGGATGCGATGAACAGCACAAGGGTCAGGAGTCCTGCCATGCCCGGATAAAGGAGGTAGGCCGGGCGTTGGATCTGCCTTTTGAGCAAAAGGAAGATCGCTGCCATACCGCACAAGGGAATTGCGGCAAGGTAGAAATACCCGGACACGGCAAGGGAAAAACCTGAGAGGGAAAGGGTATCCCTGCCGATCCAGGGCAGGAAGAATCCCAATATCATGGAAAGGCCTGCGCCTGTGGCAGAATACCGATATCCCGGTTTCATGGTCTAATTACCTTTCTTTTCCTGGAGTTTGGCTTTCAAATCATTCATATACCGGACCACATCATAATTTGCATCGGTGACCGGGGCATAGCCGCCGTTCTGAAGCTTTTCAAGGCCTTCCTTGTTGCTGTTGAAAGACAGCAGGGCCTTGGTAAAGGCTTCCTTCAGGTCCTGGGGCAGGTCTTTGCGGCCGGCCATGGGTGCTCCCGGGATGAGTTCGGAGGTCCAGATAATATTAAAATCGTCTTTTGATGCCGCTCCTTTTTCAATCATGCGGTTCAGGTCGATATCATTGGTGGCGGCCACATCCACCTTATTGTTTTTCACCGCCAGGATACTGGCACCATGGGAACCGGAAAAGGAAACTTCTTTAAAAAGAGCTTCCGGCGGGGTCTTCAGATCGCGGTAAAAGAGCACGCTGGGTACCAGGCAGCCCGAGGTGGAATTGGGATCAGTAAAGGCAAAGGTTTTTGTTTTGTCCGTGGCCTGTTCAATGGTGGTGATACCGGACTTTTTGCCGGTGATGAGGATTCCCTGGTATCCTTTTGCCCCATCCTTGTCCAGTTCCAGGGCCAGGGCTTCTGCACCGGCCCGGGCCGCGGCTTCGACATAGCTTTTGGGTCCGAAATAGGCAAATTCAATATGCTTATGGGTCATGGCCGTAATGATACCGGCGTAATCCGAGGCGGAAAAGGCTTCCACTTTGACGCCCAGTTCCTTTTCAAGATGCTGCATTAAAGGCTCGAACCTCACCTTGATATCTGCTCCGCCTTCCGTTGGAATGAGGCCGATCCTGATTTTTTCCGGCCATTTTTCTTTTGCAACCGCTAACGCGCCCGTGATAAGGGTCAAACATAATACCGTGATGCACATTTTCCAAAATGTTTTCATTTTTTTCTCCTAAGAATGATGATGGTTATGCTGCCGCGACCGTTGCCGCTTCAGGGTTGAATAACGCCGATTCAAACTGGGTTCCGTATATGGTTCTGGCAATGTCCATGGTAAAATCCGAGACATGGCCGTCAAAAACAAGTTTTCCCTGCTGGATGCCGATGATCCGTTCGGCATATTGACAGGCCAGATCGACCTGGTGAAGATTGACAATGACCGGTATATTCCTTGTCTTACAGATTTGTTTTAAAATTTTGAGCACCCGCTGGGAACTGGCCGGATCAAGGCTGGCCACGGGTTCGTCGGCCAGGATGACTTCCGGTTCCTGGGCCAGGGTCCGGGCAATGGCCACCCGCTGCTGCTGGCCGCCGGAAAGGCTGTCCGCCCGTTTAGCGGCCAGGTGTTCGATCCGGACCCGTTTCAGGGCATCAAAGGCTTTCTGCTTGTTTTCTTCGCTGAAGCGCCGGAGGATAGACGCCGTGTACCAGAAGGCATTGGGGGTGTGGCAAAGCCTTCCGGCCAGGACATTTTCAAACACCGTGAGCCTGGGAATGAGGTTGAATTGCTGGAAAATCATTCCCACATTGCTTCTCAGTCTTCGAAGCGAACGGCCCCGGCACTGGTTGATATCCCTGCCGTTGACCAGGACTTCTCCGTCCGAGGCATAAATCAGGCGGTTCAGGCATCGGAGCAGGGTGGATTTCCCGGCGCCGGAAGGCCCTAAAACAGCAATCATTTCCCCTTTTCTGGCAGAAAAGGAGATCTTGTCCACGGCCGGGATATCACCGCCATAGCTTTTGGTCAGGCCCTTAATCTGAAGAATGGGCGGATCATCTTTTTTCATTGAATCACTCCTTATGTTAAACTTTTTTTCTGGATATGGAAGACAGGCCGGCCCTTTATAAAAGCACCGGCAATATGGGCCCATCGATAATCCCGGTTCACGATGAGGATATCGGCCCCGGCACCCGGCGCCAGGAATCCGGGCCGGTTGTCCGTGTTCAGGAATCTCCCCGGACCGGAGGTGACGGTATGAAGCGCCTGTTCAAGATCGGACATCCGCTCTCCTGCGATAAAGGCGGCCTGGAACAGGGATTCGGGATAATAGTCGGAAACCAGTCCGGTGCAAAGTCCTTCCTTCAGCACATCCGAGGCTTTAAGGTTGCCGTTGGTGGAGGTGTCCCGGATCAGGTTGGGGGCTCCCATAAAGATCTGAAGACCTTCTCTAAAGGCGCAACGGGCAGCCTCCAGGGTCACGGGAAATTCACAGGCCTTGATCCCCATGGATTTGATCAGGTCTATCCGGCCCTTTGTGTCGTCATCGTGGCTGAGCATGGGGATGCCTCTATCGCTGACCGTCCGGGCCAGAATCCGGACCATTTCCCAGGCCCGGTGGTTATTGTCCTGTTTTGCCTTTGCCTTTTCCAGAATCTCACAGGAATTCAAATCATATTCCTCTGAATGGAATTTCAAATAGGATGCCATGGATTTGAACTGGCCCTGACCCGGCGTATGATCCATGATGGAAACCATGTCCACAAGCCCTTCCGCCACAAGATTTAAAATGATATCAAAGCTTTTTTCCGACCCCACCTCATACCGGATATGGGTATGGTGGCGGATCAGGGCCTGGCCGGACTCCTGAAAGGCCTTGATTTTCCTGAGGCATTTTTCCGCCTCTTTGGGGGACCGAAGCCCCAGTTCATTGTCTGCAAAACTCACGGCATGGCAGAAGGTCGTGATACCGCAGGCCGCCAGTTGGCGGTCAAGGTTCAGAACGGCAAATTCAATGTCGAAAAATACACCTTTTCTTTTTTCAATGCTTCGTTCAAGGCTGTCGGAATGAAGATCCACAAGCCCCGGCATGATCAGGTCGCCGGAGGTGTCGATGATGGTCTGGGCTTTATCCGGGATGCCGGCGGTCTGACATACATCCAGGATTCTGTCGTTTTCAAACAGGACTGATCCTGTTTCATGGAGCCTGATCCCGTCAAACAAGGGGCCTCCGGTGATGAGCATTTTCATGTGTTGCCTATGCCTCCGTTTGCCGGCAGGATGTCAGGGACATGTCAATGATCCGGCCTGGAATTTCTTTCTGGTCCAGGGGGTTGTGAAAAATACCGATGACACAGGTTCCGGCCTGAAGGGCTTCATGGATGAGCGCCATAACCGTGTTCCGGTTTTCAGGGTCCAGGGAAGCCGTGGGCTCATCTAAAAGCAGTATGGGATAAGGAGCGGCAAAGCCCCTGGCCAGGTTGATCCGCTGCTGTTCTCCCCCGGAGAAGGTGGTGGCGGACAGATGCCACAGGTTTTCGGGGATGTTCAGACGTTCCAGGATCTGCCGTCCTCTTTGTTCCGCCTTCCGTGGCTCCATCCGCCGGGCGATCAGGGGTTCGATAACGGTATCAAGGGCGGAAACCCGAGGGATGACCCTTAAAAACTGGCTCACATACCCGATGGTATGCCGACGGATGTCATAGATCAGGGACGGCAGTGCCGTGGCCATATCCACCATCTCGTGTTGATGCCGGACCAGGATGTTACCTTTTGGGATTCTGTAACCGGCATAAATCATTCTGAGCAGCGTGCTTTTTCCGGACCCCGAGGGGCCGGTGAGAAGGGTGGTCTGGCCGGAGAAAAAGGCCATGGAAAAATTTTCCAAGACACTGATTTTTGTGCCTTCCTGGTGATGGAAGACAAAATCCTTGCTGATCTTGATGATATTGAGAATAAGGTCCACGCCGGGTCCTTTCATTATCAGGGTTTTAAAATGGAAGACACCAGGAGTTGGGTATAGGGCTCCCTCGGGTCGTCCAGGATCTGGTCGCTCAGGCCCGATTCCACAATCCGGCCGTCCTTCATGACATAGAGCCTATGGCTCAGGAGTCTTGCCACGGCCAGATCATGGGTCACCAGGATCATGGAAAGGTTGAACCTGGCCACCAGTTTTCTGAGCACATCCATCAGCCGGGCCTGGACGGAAACATCCAGGCCGGAAGTGGGTTCATCCATGAGGATGATCTTCGGGGCCGTGACCAGGTTGGCCGCGATCTGGAGGCGCTGCTGCATTCCCCCGGAAAAGGTGGAGGGCAGATCATTCATCCGATTTATGTCGATTTCAACGGTCTCCAGCCATTGCCGGGCGATTTTCCGGATTTGGCCGTAATGTCTCATGCCGTTGGTCATGAGGCGCTCCCCGATATTACCGCCGGCACTGATGGTCATCCTGAGACCGTCCATGGAGTTCTGGGTGACAAAACCGGTCTCGGTGCGGATAATTTTTCTGAGCAGCACTTCATCCGTCCGGCAGAGATCCAGAAATCCATGGGAAGAATTGAAGAAAACCGACCCGTTGGTGGCGCTGATTTTTCCGGCAATGCATTTGAGCAGGGTGGATTTGCCGGACCCGGATTCTCCCACA
>CAZAHK010000198.1:0-7373 GCA_964484555.1 uncultured Desulfobacula sp. | reverse complement strand
TCACATAGTCCTTTGAAACCAGGGAAGCCCTGTCTTTTTTGGCCCAATACTCCGCCTCCTTTAACAGCCCGTGGATATGGCCGAACCGGAGCGAGAGTTTACGCTGATCTTCGGCAAGCCTTGAGCCGTATTCGATGACGGCCCATACCCCGTCCGGAGAAAAGTCCAGAAGGTTTTCGGTTTTGCAGACCCTGGCAATGAACCTGGCGTAATTGAGGGCATTCTCATGGGTGAAGGGGGTTTCATAATCAAAATCCGCCCTGACCTTAAAAATTTTATTGAACTGGGAATCCGCACTCTGCAAAACCCGGAACGGCTCATACCCGCCCACCAGCACCACCTTTACATTCAGGGGAATGGGGGCCGGTTTTAAGGAAGGCATGCCGTAATCGGCCTGATCCGGCATATCTTCAATCTGGAGCAGGGAATCCTGGAGGGTTCGCTTTAAGCATTCCCATACCTGCAGGTTCATCAAAAGAGGTTCAATGTTCAGGATCAGATACCCTTTATTGGCCTTTAACAGGGACCCGGCCTGGACCATGGTAAAATCCGTTTCAAAGGACCCGGCCACCGGTTTTTTTTCGATCTTTCCGAACAAATTCTGAAAGCTTGGATTCGGTTCAAACACAACGGGGGCCCCTTTTTCCCGTCTCCGGTCCACCAGGACATTAACCTGGTATTTTTTGACAATGGCGCCGGTCATATCCGACAATTTTTGACCTTCGGTCTCCGCCGGTCCCCTGACCCCTAAAAACAAGGCGATATTATGAATAATATCTTCTTTGACCTTTTTCAGATAGGTCTGGATACCCTCGCAGTCTTTGAAATAATATCTGACCGGATCAATCTGCTCTGAAATCATCCGGCCCGTCATATCTGCGGCCTGGTCCTTTAAAAGGGTTTTCATTTCCTCGTTCAGCCGGTTGATGTCCAAAAGGGCGTCTTCCAGTTTTTCCTGGATCAGGGCCGCCTTTTTTTCGATTTCCCGGCGGGCGTCCCCATCAAGACCCTCATAGGCCTCCTCAGACATGGGCTCTCCCTGGCTGAGCGGAACCACCTGGTAATCCGCCTCAGCCTTGAGAATGGTCAATCCCTCCTGCAAGGCGAGCCGGTCCACTTCGTCCAGGAGCAATTTCTGGCGGTTTGCATAGTCTTTGTAGATTTTTTTCTGGTCTTCCTGAAAGGGGGCGGTTTCAAACAGCTCCGGTATCCGGGTTTTGATCACCTCCACAAACCGGGCCATGCTCTCACTGAAATACACGGCGGAACCGGCCGGCATTTCAATGGCCACGGGGCAGTATTCATTCTCAAAATTATTGACCAGGCAAAGGTCCTGCGATGTTTCATCGCCGGCGGCATGCCCGGCCAGAAGTTCCCGGACAATAGAGGATTTCCCGGTTCCGCCCACACCGGTCACAAAGATATGATACCCCGGCCCCTTCATATTGAGCCCGAAATCAATGGCTTCAATGGCCCGTTTCTGGCCGATGACGCCGGTCAAAGGCTCAAGCCCGGATGTATCTTTAAAATCAAACAGATCAAAGGGATATTGTTTACAAATATCTTCCAGTGGAATCCTATATTTGCCCTCCATTTTTTTCTCCTTAGTGCCGGCAACCATCTGAATCGCAACCGCAACCTGATCCGCAATCACATCCCGAACCGCAATCATGGGAATCGGGCGCAAGCCCGGTTTCTACAATCGTAATATCAAATTCAAGGGTTTTGCCGGCCAGAAAATGGTTGATATCCATCCGGATCACGTCTTCCCGGATTTCGGCCACGCTTGCCGGAACCGGCCGCCCTTCAGGGTCCTGGAGCTCAAGCTGCAACCCCTCCATCAGGGGGATGTCATTGGGAAAATGCATTTTCGGGACATCCACATAAAGTTCTTCATCCCGGATGCCATACCCGTCTTCGGGTTCGATGACGACGGTCTTGCTTTCCCCTCGTTTCATACCGATCACGGCCTGGTCAAAGCCCCGGATCAGCATGCCTGTTCCCACCGTGAATTTCAGAGGCGCCTGGCCTTCCGAGGTATCAAATATTTTCCCATTCTGAAATTTGCCTGTATAATTAACGGATATGGTATCGCCGGATTGAATGGTCTGTGTCATATGGTCTCCTTTCTTTGCCCTGTTTTATGGTGCAGGGGGATTCATAAAATTCATACCCTATAATATCGGGCCTGCCCTGTCCACCTGAAATATTGTTGTGATTCTTCCATGAGATAAGGTCGCAACAATGCAATGAATATGATCCTCTTATGCCGAAGTCGGATGGATAAAAACGACCTGAATAAATTTAAGGTTTTGAAATTATTTATCATACAAAATTTTCCCCCAACTTTTTTTGTAAAGGCATGGGCTTTGCAGAAAGGCTTCTAAGTCTGGTCATAAACCTGTTAATAAAAGGAAAAAAATGGAAAAAATACTCATTATCGGCTGTAAAAAAGCCATGGATGACGTCTGCATCGGATGCAGCAGATGTCTGGTGGGATTCAACAGAAGAGAGGGTGCTTTTGCGGCCTACAAAGACAAGGATGCCCAGATCATGGGCCTTCTGAACTGCGGGGATTGTCCGGGGGCCACCATCGTCACCCGCCTGGCCCAGGTGAACCTGTGGAATAAACCCATGGCGGAAAAAGTCACCAAAATCCATATCGGCCCCTGTATTACCGATCATTGCCCCCATAAAGACGTCATCATCAAAAAAATCAGGGCCAAGGCCGGGATTGAGGTGATCGAAGGCGCCCACCCCTATATTCCTCAGGATATATTCAAATAAAAAAGGAATTCATTGATGCGAGTCACGGATATATACAAAAAAAAGAAGCCGGTAATCTCCATGGAATTTTTTCCCTATCGGGACGAGAAAACCGCTGAAAATTTCAAAACCACCCTTGATGACCTCTCTGCCGCACATCCGGATTATGTATCCGTTACCTTTGGTGCAGGCGGATCAACAAAGGAAGGCTCTTTCCAAACCGTCAAAACCGTCTTTAAAGATAAGCACCTGCCTTGTGTGGCCTATATTGCCGGGTATGGCCTGAGCCCGGACAATATCATTGCTGTTCTGGATTCATACAGGGACCTTGGCATTGAAACCATTTTCGTCATCCGGGGAGACAGGCCCAGGGAAAAAGATTTTGTCCCCCACCCGGACGGCTTTGCCCATGCATCGGACCTGATTTCCTTTATCCAAAAGCGGTATGATTTCACCCTGGGCTGCGCCGGGTATCCGGAAGGCCATATTGAGGCCCAAAGCCTTGAAAAAGATATCGACTTCTTAAAGCTGAAAGTGGACAACGGGGCCCAGTATATTGTGGCCCAATATTTTTATGACAATGGCTATTTTTTCAATTACATAGAAAAATGCCAAAAGGCCGGGATTGAGGTTCCGATCATCCCCGGCATCATGCCGGTCTATACCCTAAAAATGACTCAGGCCCTGTCAAAAGTCTGCGGAACAAAAATCACAAACGCCTTACAGCAGAAAATGGAGGCGGTGGATGCCGAAGACCCGGGTGCTGTGTTAAAACTGGGAATTGATTTTGCCGTGGATCAATGCCGAGGGCTGTTAAAACAAGGAGTTTCCGGCCTTCATTTTTATACCATGAACAGAAGCCGGTCAACCCTTGACATTATCCATCGGTTGCAAAGAGAATCTCTTTTATAATTGAAATATCACCCCCCTCCTGGTAAGGTGGAACCTTTATGATTGATTTTTTAAAGGAGTATATTTATGGCCTATGATTTTAATGCCGCCGAAGTCTTTGACATGGCAATTCAGATTGAAGCCAATGGCGCTGCCTTTTACAGGAAAGCGGCGGGTCTGCAGAAAGATTCGTCCGACCAACACTTTCTGGAAACCATTGCCCTGATGGAAGACCGCCACAAGGCGGATTTTGAAGAAATGAAAAAACAGGTATCAGACCTGGAAAAATCACCCACGGTCTTTGATCCCGATGATGAACTGACCCTTTATCTTAAAGCCATGGCCGATGCCCATGGCGGTGAAGGAAGCCCGGATGTCCTGGAGATGCTGACCGGCCGGGAGACCATGAACGAGGTCATCCGGATCGCCATCGGCCTTGAAAAGGAATCCATCCTGTTTTACCTGGGACTGAAAGATATGGTTCCTCCCAAACTGGGACGGGACAGGATCAACGGCATCATTGAAGAAGAAAAAAAACATGTGGCCCAGCTCAGCGGGTTTCTGAAAAAAGCAAAAAAAGCCTAATCCCATGCCACGGAATTATGGCTGTTTTAACGCCTTCATGAGCTTTAAAACAGCCAGTTCCTTGGCTTTGGCCTCGACCTCGACGGTGATGTCCATGGACAGCCAGAGCCTTGGCAGATCCCGGACGTCAATATAATCGTGGTGGTTTCGGCGCGCCCCGGATTCCCACCCCTTTTCAGGAGAAGACAGGTGAAACAGGGGCTCCCGGTTCCAGGTGGCGGCCGCCTGCGCCGTTGCCTGTTCCACGGTGAGCCCGTCCTTCAGGCACCGGTGGTGATGGACATCATAGGTCAGGGGGATCTGCATATCCTCACACACCGGGAGCAGGTCCCGGGGAGAATAGCTTTTGTCGTCATTTTCAAGGGTCAGCCGCTTCCGGACCGGATCAGGAAGCATTTCAATGGTTCTCCTGAGCCGATTCAAGGCAGACGCTTTATCCCCATACACCCCTCCGGCATGGATATTGATCGCATCGGCATTGACCCACTCGGCCACCTCTGCCTGGTATTCCAGGTCTGCGACGGAGCGGGTCACCACATCCGCATGGGGGGAAGACAGAACGATAAACTGGTCCGGATGAAAGGTGGTCCGGATATCATGGTCCCGGCCGAATCTGCCGCAGGCCTTGAAGGTATCCATGACGGCTTCTGCATCGGGCAGGTCGAACAAATCATAGCCCACGTCCGGATGGGTTTTTAAGGGCAGGATCTGACTGTTGATCCGAAAACAGCCAATGCCGTTTTGCCGGCAGAACTCAAGAGCCCTGAACAGACTTTGGGCATTGGTGAGACAAATCTTTGACAACCGCTCCCGCCGCTCTGCCGGGGGAAATTTTATAAGGAATCCGGCCGTTGCTCTACCGAATTTGATGGGCTCTTCCTTAAAGATACAGCAGAGGCCGAATCGAATCATCCGGATATTCCCTTTCCTGCTGCCGGTAAGCCATTGGGTATCATCACCGCTATCAGGCTCCTACCTGAATATCCACCACGTTCTGGAACTGATTGACCAGAACATACCGGTCCACGGTAACGCAGACCAGGGCTGTTGTCTTTAAATCTGAAAACGATTTAAGATGGGGGTGCCGGTAAAGGTAAAGGTCCAGATATTGATTTTTTTTCTCATGCTCAAGGATTGCAGCGATTCCAGTGGCCGTGACCGATGCTGCCCTGTCAATATCCTCTTTCCGGTTGGTGGTATTATTGACCAAAACAGCCACTTTGGAATTATGGATCATGTGGTCGTATTTGCGCGTGGTATTGGGGGTTAAAAAGACAATTTCTTTCAGATCAGGGGTAACGGCAAAGAGCACCAGGCTGGCATAGGGCTGATCGTCCTTCGAGGTAGCCAGCACGGCCAGGCTCTGGGAATCAAACAATGCCCTGATCTGATCCCGCGTTTGGTTTTCAGCGTTATTCATGGGCATCCCTTTCTTATGATGACATATTTTCCGGCAGGCGGCAGGATCGGGTGATTTTGGGGGTAAACCGTTGAGGACGGCTTATCATTTCTGCACCGGAAGCCTTGACAATCCCCTTGAGCATATGGGCGAAAACATATTGGTGAAAGGGATAGAGCACATACCAGTAGGCCATCCCTAATAATCCTTTGGGCAAAAAACGGGATAAAAGGATCAATTCGCACCGGTCCTCCCCCACCGGGTTCAGGGTGATTTCCAGCAGGGCCTCACCCGGGGTTTTCATTTCTGCCAGGAGCAGGAGACGGGATGGTTTTTCCATCTCCAGGACCCGCCAGAAATCCAGGGCATCCCCCACCTGAAGGCTTTTTTTCGACCGCCTTCCCCTTTTCAGGCCGGGTCCGCCGGAAAACACATCCAGGATTCCGCGGATTTTCCACAACAGATCCGCCGCATAATATCCGGTTTCACCGCCGATCCGTTCAATAAACGGCCAGATATCCCCGGCCTTTCCCTTTATTTCCGTCCGATATCCGCATTTGAGAAGGGTCCCTCCGGAAAAATCCGAATCCCCGACATGGGTCCACTCCGGGTAAATCAGGACACCGGCGTCGTTCCAGCAAGTGTCCACCTGCTCCTGCCGGACCCGGTCCAGGGCCCGCCGGATGGCCTCCCGGCAACTGATCAATTCCTGGGGAATAATGTCCCGGATGGTGTTTTCCGTGCATACCGTGGGCAGACTCAACCCTTCGGCCAGGGGCCTGGCAATGGAAGCCGGCACCGGGGTGACCAGATGAATCCACAATGAACTGAGCCGGGGGGTTAAAACCGGCACCGGGATCATGATGGGTTTCGGCAGCCCGGCCTCCTCGGCAAAAATCTGGAACAGGTCCCGGTAGGCCACCACATCCGTCCCGCCGATGTCAAAGGTCTTCCCCCTTGTCTCAGGATGTTCCAGGCAGCCCTTCAGGTATCCGAGAATATTGGTAATGGCAATGGGCTGGGTGGGCATGCTGACCCATTTGGGCGTGACCATGAGGGGCAGCCGTTCGGCCAGGTATCTTAAAATTTCAAAACTAGCACTTCCGGACCCCAGAATCATGGCGGCCCGCAGAACCGTGGCAGGAACAGGGCCTTCCATCAGAATCCGGCCGACCTCATTTCTGGACACCAGGTGCCGGCTGATATGTTTGTGGTGAATATCGCCCAGACCCCCGAGATAAATGATATGCTCCGCCTTTTCATGGGCTGCGGCCTTCACCAGATTTTCCGCACCGATCCGGTCTGCATCCCGGTATCTGCCTTTCTGGGATATCATGGAATGAACCAGATAATAAATGGTCCCGCACCCCTTTATGGCCTGTCGCAGCGACACAGGATCACCGATATCGCCTTTGACCCGCTCCACTTTGGAATCCCTGGCCCAGGGACGGCCGGCCATTTTTTCAGTAGAACGTCCCATGGCCCTGACCCGGTAACCGGATGCGAGCAGCAAGGGGATCAGGCGGCCGGCCACATAGCCGGTGGCGCCGGTGACCAGAACAGGTTTCTCCATCGACATGATTCATCCTTTGTAACCGATAGTTTTAAAAAATAGGACGGTTTGCCGTCCAAGGCGTTTCATCCATATGCGTTTCCACCCAGCCGGGCATAGGCCTTTTCCATTGTTTAACCCTTTATTTATAATGGTGATCATCATCACCAACAAGCGGCC
>CAZAHK010000197.1:0-7413 GCA_964484555.1 uncultured Desulfobacula sp. | reverse complement strand
CCGTCCTCATCCATGCGGGCCAGGTCTCCGGTATGAAGATACCCGTTTTTAATGGTTTCTTCGGTCTTGACCGGGTCCTGCCAGTATTCCTTCATCATGATGGAGCCCCGGACCACGATCTCCCCGATTTCACCGGGCTTGGCCTTTCTTCCCCTCTCGTCCAGGATGGACACTTCGGCATGGAAAACGGGCCGGCCCACGGTTCCGGGTTTTTTCAAGGGATCATCCTCCGAGGCCCAGAGCAGGATGGAGGTTTCCGTCTGGCCCATGATCTGCCTGAAGGCAAGCCCTGCCTCCCGGCATTTTTGGATCAGGTCTTCCGTGAGTTTTTCCCCGCCCCCGGCGCAGACCCTTAAGGATGAAATATCACTTCTTTTTTCCGGGGGAACCTTGAGCAATTCCCGGTACACCGTGGGAACCCCCAGGAATTTGGTCACTTTATGGGCTTCAATATCCCTGTAGATCCGGACCGGATCAAATTTTTTGTGCAGGACAATGGTGGCGCCCTTGTAAAAAATCGGGGCCGCCTGGATAAAAAGGCCCCCCGAATGAAAAAGGGGCAGGAAGATCAGCATGATATCGCTGGAATGCAATTTAAAGAAGATATCGGCATTGAGGCAGTTGAAAAAGGTTTTCCGATGGGACAGGACAGCTCCCTTGGGCCGGCCCGTGGTGCCGGAGGTGTACATGATGACCTGGGGTTCTTCAGGGTCGGCGGGCCCCAGGGACCGGGTCAAAAAGGCCCGCTGGCCGTCGAACCGCTCCGTTTCCCAGGCAAAATCAAACACCCTGGAACCGAATTTTGCCCCGCCCGTCGCCGCCACCATCAGGGGCGGCAGGTAACCGGACAGTTCAAGGGCGTTCACCACCTCGGCCACCTCTTCCCCATGGACAAAAAGCCGGGGACGGCAGTTTTTTATGAAATAATCCAGTTCCACCGGCGTAATCCTGAAATTGATGGGGACAAAGATGGCGCCCAGCCTGGCGCAGGCCAGAAACAGGTCGAAAAATTCCAGGCCGTTGCCCAGCATGACCGCCACGCGGTCGCCCTTTTCAATACCGATGGACTGAAGCCAGCAACTGGTCCGGTCCGCCCGGCAACAGAGTTCTGCATAGGAAATGGTCCGGCCCTCAAACAGGATGGCCGGTTTTTCAGGGCTCAATTCAGCCCAGCGCTGCACCCACCAGGCAATATTCATGGATTTGATCATTAAATTCCCTTAACATCTTCAATTTTCATATTTTTTCCTTATCAAAGGCATCCCCCGTGTCCAGCACCTGCCGGACCTTAGCAATCAGATCATTCATGGAAAACGGTTTCTGGATAAAATGCACAGGTTCATCTAAAGCCCCGTGCCGTGCAATCACACTGGCCGTATAGCCGGACATAAACAGGCATTTGAGGCTGGGATAGAGGGACATCAATTTTTCAGCCAGATCATACCCATTCATTCCAGGCATGACCACATCGGTCATGACCAGGTGAATTTCATCGGCATGGTCACCAGCGATTTGGAGGGCTTCATCCGGATTTAGGGCAATCAGGACCTGATAGCCGTTCAGTTCGAGCATCTCTTTTGTCATGTCCAGCAGTATGGGCTCATCTTCCACCAGGAGAATGGTTTCATGACCTTGCTCAGCCGGTGTTTCAATCTCTTTGTTTTCTGTATCGGATAGCATTCCCCGATGACGGGGAAGATATATTTTAAAACGAGTACCGCAAGAAAGCGTGCTCTCCACTTTAATGAAACCCCTGTTTTGCTGTACGATGCCGTAAACGGTGGCAAGTCCCAGACCCGTTCCCTTACCGACCTCCTTGGTCGTAAAAAAAGGCTCAAAAAGATGGGAAAGGGTATCCTCACTCATGCCGCAGCCATTGTCCGCCACCTCCACCATGACATAATCGCCGGGAATTGATCCTGGGATATTCAAAAGATCATTCTCCGTAAAGTTCTCATTTCCCGTTCTGATGGAAATCCGTCCGATACCCGAGATGGCATCCCCGGCATTGACGCAAAGGTTCATAAGAATCTGATCCAACTGGGAAGGGTCAAGATTGACCTGCCAAAGTCCCTTGGCCGGTCGAAAATCCAATTCAATATCCTCTCCGATGAGGCGTTGAACCATTTTCAACATGCCGGCAGCAGTCACGTTCAGATCAAGGGCCTTGGGAGAGATGGGCTGTTTTCTGGCAAAAGCCAGCAATTGTCTTGTCAGGTCGGCGGACCGAAGCGCTGCCGCCTGAATCTGCTTCAGATAGCCGTGCATCCCAGGGTTGTCTGAAGAATTGGCCAGGCCGAGTTCAACATAACCGATGATGGCACCCAGCATATTGTTAAAATCATGGGCCACTCCTCCGGCCAGACGGCCGATGGAGTCCATCTTCTGCGCCTGGATGAGTTGTCCCTGCAGTTTTTCCCGCTCTGCTTCAGCCTGTTTTCTATCCGTAATGTTACGGGCAAAGGCAAAACTGCCTTCTTTTCCTTCAAAGCAGACATAGTTTCCGGTCACTTCCACAGGGAAAATTCTTCCATCCCGGGCCCTGTGACGGGACTCGCGGGTCACGGAGCCGTATTTTCTCAATTTTTCAAGCTGAGGCGGCCAGGCCTCGGGAGGAAAATCAGGATCAATATCTGAAATTGTCATGGATAACAGTTCCTCCCTTGAATACCCGAGGGATCGGCAGGCTGCATCATTGACATAGACCAGCCGGGTTTCAGAATCCAGCCAAAAAATACTGTCCCGGGAATGGTTTACACCATACTGAACCAGATGCAGGATACTCTCTGCCCGTTTTCGCTCCGTAATATCCCGGCCCGAGGTAATCACGGCTTTGACCTCCCGGCCGGTACCGAATTCCGGCATCAGGAGCCAGTCTACCCATGACCCGTTGGGAAGCCTGAACTCAATCCGGTGCTTTTCCCCGGTATCAAAAACCTTTTGTATGGCCTCGTGCCACTGCCGGCACAAATCAGGGGGAAATCCGAGTTCTTCATGGGTTTTGCCGAGAAAAACCGTTTTTTCGATCCCTGTTTCCTGTTCCACGGCCGGATTCACATAAAGATGCCGGCCAAACTGGTCAAACCGCATGATGGTGTCGGCACTGTTCTCTGCCAGCGCCCGAAATGTCTCTACGCTCCGGCGAAGGGCCTCCTCGGTCTGCCGCTGTTCCGTGAGGTCGACCAAAATTCCCCTGAGTCCGACGGGTTTTCCCTCTTCTTCCATAAGGGAAGAGTAAATCATGACGGGAAAAACCGACCCATCCTTTTTTACCGCCCTGTATGCATTGCCTCGCATGGGCCTTCCCGCCAGAACGTCTTGAATATTTTTGGATGCAACAGGGCGATCTTCCGGTGCAATCATGGAAAAGACATTCAAACCGTTCCCAAACTCCTCCGGACTGTAGCCAAAATGATCATAAGCGGTTTTATTCACATAGGTGAGTCGACCGGTCAGATCTGTTTCAAAAATGGTCTGAGGCAGAAGATCGGCCATCATCCTGAATTTTTTTTCACTTTTGACCAAGGCTTCTTCAGTTTTCTTTTTTTCAGTGGTGTCACGGATGATAAAGACCATTTCAGTGGGATGGCCTTCATTATCAAAAACAACGGTGCCGTTGACCTCGCAGGGAACCTTTCTGCCATCCTCAAGTATCATATCATAGGCTTCAATACCGACAGGTTCCCGCAACATGCGGATATAGTTATTCATAGCCCTGGCCCTGTCGTGAGGGGCAATAAAAGACAAAAAATTTTTACCCGTGGGATCGGTTTCAGGGCTGAAATATTTCAAATACAGGGGAGATTCTTCATTAATAAAGCTGATATTACCTTCAACATCGGTTCTGACGACGATATCCGGAATAGCCTTCATCAGCTTTCTGTACATCTCTCCGCTTTTCAATACAGCAGTTGCCGCTTTTCTTCGCTGGGTAATATCGGTAAATGTCACAAACCGGTACGATCGTCCCCCGGCGTCAAAGTCCCGGGCTGAAGCCATAACATCAATGGGGGTGCCATCCTTTTTTTTATGCCTGAAAAAGGGGACTTTGCGAACATCAGATGCATCCATGGCAATGCCCTTCATCATGGCCAAAATTTCTTCGGGGGGTCTGAGTTCTTTAATCGTCATGGAGAGAAATTCTTCACGGCTATATCCATAGTGCCAGACGGCGGCATTGTTCACATCGACAATAGCCAGGGTTTCCCGGTCAAATATAATTGACGGTAAAGGGTTCTCATCAAAAAAGGCTTTATCTTTCAACCCATGGTCAAACAATTTCTTTTCCTTGTTTTGCTTTGGAATCATTAAGACATCTGGCTGCTTGATGAGACCAATGATAACAAAATCTTTCAGATCATGTAAAACTATTTCTTCAAACCGGATATTTCATGATAGAGTTGGGTATAAACTGCATATGGTTGGGGTAATAAAAGACAGGGGTGCAAATGAAAAACCGGCTGAATCTGCCCTCTTCGGGAGATATTAAAAAAACGCTGAAACTGGAAGATGGAAAGCTGCCGATTTTTCCCCAGGCCGCCGCCAAACTGCTTGAAGCGTCAAAGGATGAAAGGGCCTGCCTTGCCGATCTCGCAAAAATTGTGGAAACCGATCCCGGGATTTCCGTCCGGGTTCTTGAAATCGTGAATTCCGCCATGTACGGGCTCAAGCGAAGGATCACGGCCCTTTCCGAAGCGGTGGTGTTCCTGGGGCTGGACGAAATCAAAAAACTGGCCATCGGCATGACGGTTTTTGAAAAATTATTCAAATCCGGCCGGGCTGAGAAATTCGACCGGCTGCTCTTCTGGCGCCATTGCATTTCCACGGCTGTATTGAGCATGGAAATCGCAAGGCAAACCCGGTATTCTGACCCGGAAGAAGCTTATATTGCAGGTCTTCTCCATGATATCGGAAAAGTTCTCCTGGATGTCCGGGGCCGGGTGAATTACGGCGATTTCATCGCAGAACTTGAAACCTCCCCAGACCTCATCATTGAAAAGGAACGCAGTGCTCTGGGACTGGGCCATGACGATGTGGGCGCATTTTTCTGTTCCTTGTGGAAACTGCCTGAAAAACTGACCCTGGCCGTCAGATATCACCACCAGCCCTTTGAGCATCTGGGCCTCCCCCGGGACGAACGGCTCCTGATCTCCATTGTCTCTGCTGCGGATTTTCTCTGCTGGACCCAGGGCATCGGATCTTTTGACCTCATCCGCCCCCCCATCCTTGCCCCGGAAGTGGAAAAAACCATTGATCTGGACCATATCAACCTCATTGGCTGCATTCAGAAGATGAACAAAGAAGTGGACGCCATTTCAAAATTTTATCATTTTGTCTTCCCTTCGGCGGACCAGCTCAAGGAAAACCTCCTCTGGACCAACATCAAGCTCTCAAAGGCCAATACGCGGTATTATTACCGGGAAGACCCCCTGACCCTGATCCGGAAAGAAGCGCCTGAAATATCGGCCCTGTCTTCCGGGATGGAGCTGGAACTGGCCAAACCCCTTGCCAGGGCAAAGACCATTAAGGAAGTTCTGGATACGGTCATGTATCAGGTAGGTCAAATTTTTGAGCCTCTCCACTGGTCCATTCTCCTGAAGGACCCCAAAACCGAAGACATGATATTTTCCGTTGTGGTGGGCACCAACAGGGATAAGCTCCAGGGAACAAGACTGCCCAAGGGCGAAGGCATTGCAGGAGCCATCATGGAAAAGGGGGAACCCCTCATTGTGGCGGACGTTGAAAAAGATCCCCGGTTCAGCCGCCGTGTAGATCAATACACGGGATTCAAAACCCGTTCCATCATCGGAGCCCCCCTGAAAACCGAGGACAAGGTCTTCGGCGTCATTGAACTCATCAATCGAATCAATGAGGACCGGTTCACGCCAAAGGATCTGAAGATCCTTTCTTCCATTGCCGAATATGCGGCCATTGCCGTTGAACGGGCCTATTATAACCAGGCCTTGACGGCCCTTGCCACCAAAGACGCCCTGACCGGCCTCAAAAATCGGTGGAGTTTTGAACGGGCTGTCAGCAGCAGGGACGAGGTCATGAAACGGTATGGAACGATTTTTTCAATGCTCATTGCCGTGGTGGGTGGATTAAAAGACGAGGGGGATGCCGGAAATGATGACGTCCTTAAACGGGTGGCCGGGCTTTTGAACACCACCAAACGGCGTCAGGATGATATTTTCCGGTACGGAGAGGACACCTTTATCCTGCTCTTGCCCTTGACCTATGCAGACGATGCGGACATGGCCAAATACAGGATATTAAAGGCTTTTTCAACGGCTTTCCCCATCGATGCCCGGGACCCGGTCCAATTGCAGATCCAGGCCTATACCGTGAGCGCGGAAGATTCCGTCCATTTGAAAACCCTGGTCAAAGGAGTCCTTCCAAAATCCAAGACTCTTACGAATGAAAACAGCGTCAAGGAGATTGAAGACCATCTTCAAACTTTCGTGGAAAATGAGACCCCCAAAAACGAGCCGGGTACGGAAAGATCTTCAAACTTTGGAAAAGCCGTCTCCCTGGGCGGAGAATTTATCCGGATGAAAACACGGGAATCCGGCCATATCCAGGTGGAAAGGCTGTCCATGAACGCTGTGAGATTCCGGGTTCCAAAATCCCATTGCATTGAGGTCAATGATTTTCTCGATATCCGGTTTGCCCTTGATGATCTGAAAAAATCAGTGGTGGAAAGGCGGATTGTGGTCCGGGAAATTCAACCGGCCTATATCCTGGCCGACTTTTACAACCCGCCTCCCTATTCAAAGGACCTTGGATTTTATCTCATGAGCTGATAAACGCTTTCCATCCCTTAACCCCTGGGCTGATGGTTTTTCACAGGGATCCGATGGTTTAAAAGACGCTGGATCCCCATCAGAAGCTTTTGTTCTTCCGGGCTGACCAGGGAATGGGCCACGCCGGAAAAACCGGCCCGGCCGGTCCGGCCGATCCTGTGAATATAATCTTCGGGAACATGGGGCAGATCAAAATTGACCACATGGGGCAATTGCTGGATGTCCAGGCCCCTGGCGGCAATGTCTGTGGCCACCAGGGTTTGCACGGCTCCCCGTTTAAAATCCGCCAGGGCCTGGGTCCGGACACTCTGGCTTTTATTGCCGTGGATGGCGGCCGCTCTGACCCCGTCACTCAAAAGCTGTTTGGTCAATTGGTTGGCCCGGTGTTTGGTCCGGGTAAACACAAGGGTCTGGCACCATTTCCCCTCCCGGATCAGGCTGGAAAGGAGCTGACGTTTGCCGGTCTGGGCCACGGGATATACCAGTTGGGTTACCCCTTCGGCCGCCGTGTTCCGCTCTGAAACTTCAATGAGCACCGGATTTTTCAGCAAGCCGTCGGCCAGCCGTTTGATTTCCGGGGAATAGGTGGCGGAAAAAAGCATGTTCTGGC
>CAZAHK010000196.1:0-7484 GCA_964484555.1 uncultured Desulfobacula sp. | reverse complement strand
TTGATTGTTCCTGACATCTGTGAGCTTTATCTCTTGAATAGTCCCCGGCTGAAAAAAAACATTACACATGACTGCCGCAGGGATACAGTGCATTCCGATTGATTCTATATTTTTTATAAACTTAAATAATATCGCCTATTCGCACCACTATTTGGGGGAGGATCTTCGATTTGTTTCCAGCCAAATTTTTTATATATCCCCACGGCAGCTTCCATTTTATCCCAAGTGTCAAGGTATATCCCATCAAGATTATCCATTTGGGCACGGTTAATAACTTCTGATAAAAGCAAATGACCTGCTTTTTGCCCTTGAAATTTTGAATCAACATAAAACCCAGTTATTTTACCGCTATTCGGTGGCTGATGTCTTAAGATAATTGAACCTATTATTCTTAATCCTATGATAGCAACAAGTTGGGAAATTGCACCTGAATAGATTTCACCAAAATGCCCAAGTTCGAAGTCTAATCCGTTTGGATCTGGTTTCATGCCAAAAGATCCCATAATCGGAAATGCGATTGATCTTACTGACTCAGCATCTGACAGAATGCCTTCTCTGATTATAATTTGGGGACGTTCCATTTCAATTATTACTGGCAAAAAAATTCGGGTATAGCTCCACCTGTAGTATAACGACTGACTTGTATCAGTAAAAATTAATTTTGACAATGCATTTTATACCTTTGTGACGGCAAAGGTCCACCCAGACCCTGACCCGGATCACCCAGGGCATGAGCGAAGGGGCTGACTATGTGGCCTCAGCTTCGGGCCAGGTGTCCTCCATGTGCCAATTGATCCAATCCACGATGGAAATCTCCAAAGCCAGTGAAGAAAAATCCAAAATCATCAAGACTATTGACGAGATCGCTTTCCAGACTAGTCTTCTGTCTTTAAATGCAGCGGTTGAAGCTGCTAGGGCAGGAAAAGCCGGGGCAGGTTTTGCCATTGTGGCCGATAGGGTTAGAAACCTTGCCATGAGGGCCGCCTCCGATCCAGTTTGACTTGATGAAACAGAATTCGTTTGGAAGATGCTGGATCATAAGATCTGGATAATGCCAATTCTTATGGAAAACCCCACCAATCCATAACTGGCAATATTTGATTCGGTAGCTTGGACGGGAAAAAAGCCGATGAATTGATAAAAAAAACTTTTTTCAGAAATCACCGCCCATCGTCCAAGCCTTGATTAGCAAAGGTGTTAAATTTGGATGATGATCTGTTGGACGATGTGGACTGTGAAAATATCAAACCTTTTTTGTTGCCACAAGGTGTGGTCAGAAATAATCTTGGGAAAAGAGCTTAATCCTTTTTGCAGTAGTCGCTTGCAAGGGCATGAACCCGATACAGCGTTTATACCATTATTGTTGACCTTCGTATAATGACATACCTTTTTCAGGTCCTCTTTCTCTCGGGCAGGTATTCTAAAAATCGTTTAACCGCAAGTGAAAATGATTTTTTTTCTCTCATAGCAATCCCAATTTTTCTAAAAGCAGGGACTTCAAGTTCTTTGGTTATAACCTGGTAGGGGATACGCTGCAAAATCAGCTCTGGTAAAATGCTGATCCCAAGTCCGTTTTCCACCATGGACATAATGGCATAATCATCCCATGTTGTGAAATGAACATGGGGAAAAATATGGTGTTTTTCAAAAATTTCAATCATATCTGAATTCGCTCCCTTTTCCAGTAGCATGAACGGACTATTTATTAATTCGCTGATCGGGAATTTATCGCAATTTGCATGAGGGTGATCTATCGGAAGGACTACCAACAAACGGTCTTCTTCTAAAAAGAGTGTTTCCAGTCCTGCTTTTGACGGTAACCGTAAAAATCCGAAATCAACACGTCCCTCTAAAATCCAGCCTTCAATTTCTGTATAATCACCAAGCAGAATCTCAAAATGAATCTTTGGGTAGTTCTTCTGGAAAATTTTAATCATATTGGGGAGCCAATGGGTTGCCACGCTGGAAAATGTTCCGATACGGATCAAGCCAGACTGCATTCCGTGTAAGTCTTCGATCTGAGTCCTTAAAAGTGCATTTTCATTGCAGATTTTTTTTAATTGGGGCAATATCTTCTGGCCATCCGAGGTCAAGATCACACCGGCCCGCCCCCTTTCAAGAAGGGAAACACCCCATTCCGTTTCTAAATCCTTTATCATTCGACTGATTCCGGACTGAGTAAAGTTTAGTGCAACGGCAGCTTTTGTAAAGCTACCGCATTCTACGGTTTTAACAAATGCCGTATATTTTTGTATGTTCATGGCCCCTTTCCTTAGTATCTGATTTTCTCATGGATATCATGAGAAATATTTGGATTTATTATATGCGAGGATATGGTATATGATCGCCGCAAAAAATCCAAGTTTGGAATGAAAAAAGGCAGATAGAGATGGTTTTTATAAATGGTGGTAAAATGAAAAATGCATATTTTAAATATATAACGTCTCTGATTTTATTTGGGTTAAACGGAATTGTGGCAAGCCATATTTCATTAACCAGTTATGAAATCGTATTCACAAGGGCGTTGATAGGCAGTTTGTTTCTGATCTTTATATTTGTTTTTTCAAAACAGAAATTGAAATTCCGGGGAAACAAATTGCATTTTCTTTTTTTGCTGATTTCCGGGATAGCAATGGGTACAGGCTGGATGTTTCTGTACGAAGCATACGTCCAAATCGGCATCAGCATTGCAACACTTGCTTATTATTGCGGCCCTGTTATCGTTATGATCCTTTCCCCGATTGTTTTCAGAGAAAAAATGACAAGCGTAAAACTGGTTGGATTTTTTGCTGTGATAATAGGAATGATTTGTGTAAATGGGCAAGCTTCCTCACGGAGTGGTTTTTCCTGGGGATTGCTGTGTGGATTATTATCGGCAATCATGTATGCCTTTATGGTGATCTTCAATAAAAAGGCTGAGAATATAACGGGTCTTGAAAATCCCATGTGGCAACTGATTATAAGCTTTTTAACGGTTGCAGTTTTCGTTGGTTTCAAACAGGGCTTCTCAATCAACAATATGCAGGAGAATTTGATGCCTATACTGGTGTTGGGCATTGTAAATACAGGAATAGGCTGCTACTTTTATTTTTCTTCCATTGGGAATCTATCCGGCCAGACTGTTGCTATCTGCGGATATTTAGAACCGCTTTCTGCCTTATTTTTTTCAGCCATCCTGCTTGGGGAAAGCCTAAAACCCTTACAGATGGTTGGAGCAGTTTTAATTTTAGGTGGAGCCGCTTTTGGGGAATTATTTTCCAGAAGACGAAAAATGGTGGTTGCTCCTCAAAAGGGTTAATCCACTCGCAAAACATTCAATATTTCTATTTATGAATGCTAAACCCCTTTATTGAAAATGCGTTCACTTTGATCGGCATTGTGCGTCATTTTTTCTTTGATGCGTTATCAACCCTTTCCTTCAGTTCTTTTCCGCACTTGAAAAAGGGTAATCGCTTGGCGGGTATCGGAACCTTTTCCCCTGTTTTGGGGTTCCGTCCAATGTAGGGCTTATAATCTTTGACAAAGAAAGAACAAAACCCTCTTATTTCCACCCGTTCACCTTTGATAAAGGCGTTGATCATTTCAGAAAAAAACAGGTCAACGATTTCATAGGCTTCTTGTCTGGGTAAGTTGGCTTTTTCTTTAAGCGCCTGGATCAGTTCAAGTTTGTTCAAAATTTCAAGCTCCTATTCAAATACCAAGACAGAACTGAAGTCCTGCCCTGGGTAAAAAAAGATTAACATCGGAGAAACCTGTGAAGGCATGAATCTTTTTCCATCATTTTTATATCGGGAAACACTTTTGATCAATCGAGGGTACCCCTGAAGTTTGAAACTTTTTTTATTCGATGATACGGAAAATTTCCCAAGACGCATAATTCATAGGGGTTCCATGGATAATACATAATCAATAAAATGTTTTATTGATGAAACATAAAATGGAAACTCAAGGCCCTGATCCCTGTTGAATGAGAAAACCTTTTATTTTAAAAAAGTCAAAAATTTTGATTGAAAACCAATTCTGACAGGTGTTTTGATTAAAAAGTTTCATCTGCTTTGTCCAAAATTCCAGAGTGCCATGAAAATCATCACATTTATTGATGAACTCTACATCATATAAAATTCTTCGGCACCTGGTTCTTTGGACTACTCGTAATCATGATCCACTATAAACAGACCCCTTGCATATCACAGAGTTGCTTTATGACTATACAAGTTCCAAGATTCCGGCTGTTGACTACTGAACTGATTTTTTTAAAATTGAGTTATGGGATTGACGGTAAGCTGTTCTCAAAATTACCCAAAATTTGGCATTTCCTCAATTTTCTCCAATACCTTTTCTCAAGCTGATTAAAGCTCTTGAATTTTTTTCTTGCCTTAATTTGCATAGACCTGATACAGGTAAAACATTATGTTAATGTATCAGGTTGGATGAAATATTTTGGAAAATTGTTTATGGTTTGCTCAAAAAAAAGCAAGTTTTTATCCTTTATCCTTCTTTCCTTAAAGTCATTTCCCATGAGGAACAGCTCCTTGAGCAAATTCTACGGGTTGTCACTGGCCACGTTCGTGCTTGCCCCACTTGTGTTGGGCTTCCCATCGTGCATGACCACCGCACAGGCAGCCGAACCCGGTTCCGTGATGTCTGAACAAAGAGATGGAAAGTCGCCGATTTTAATGTGTGTCGATCCCGACTGGTGGCCCTTCGAAGCGATCGACGAACGCGGCCGACACGTCGGTATTGCTGCCGATTTGATCGAATTGGCCACCTCGCGCGTGAAGCTGCCGGTCGCACTCTATCCCACTAAGACCTGGGAAGAATCGGTTGCCGCTTCAAAGGAGGGAAAATGCCAGTTGGCCAGCTTCATCAACCAGACACCGGAACGTGATCAATGGCTGATCTTTACCGAGCCGCTACTGCTCGATCCGAATGTCCTGATTGTCCGAGAAGATTCCCCTCCGCTGGGCGATCTGGCGATGGTGAAGGGTCGCTCCATCGCCATCCCGAAGGAGAGTGCCGTCTACGAGCGCGTCCGTAAGGATTTCCCCAATCTGAAACTGATCGGAACCGACTCCGAATATGAGGCCTTCGGCATGGTCTCCAACCGTAAGGCCGACATGACTCTGCGCTCAAGGATCGTTGCTGGCCAGAACATCAAGGAAAAGGGTTGGTTCAATCTTAAAATTGCAGGTGAAGTCCCGGGCTATGAAAACATTTTACGGATGGGCGTTCTAAAGTCGGAGCCAGCACTGCGCGATCTGCTTAATGGCGGTATTGAAACAATTACCAAGGCCGAGCGTGACCAGATCATCAATCGCCACGTCGAAATCAAGATGGTCACGGGCGTGGAGATCGACTACACTCTGGTGATCTGGTTGACTGTGGTGATAGTCGCCGTTGTCACCACCAGCCTGTTGTGGATGCGCCGGCTGAACGATCTCAACCGGCGTCTCAAGCAATTGTCGGTGACCGATTCCCTGACCGGCTTGCTCAATCGCACCAGCCTGTCGGTGTCGTTTCCGCTCGATCTGGAAAGGGCGCAGCGTTATGGACGGCCGCTGTCCGTCGTGCTGCTCGATCTTGATCACTTCAAGAACGTCAATGACGAGTTCGGGCATCTTGTTGGCGACAAGGTGCTCGTTGAATTCTCAGCCTTGCTCCGGGCGACGACTCGTCAGGTCGATGCCGTTTATCGCTGGGGAGGCGAAGAGTTTCTGATCATCTGCCCGGAAACCCTGCCGGATCAGGTCCGACATCTGACCGAACGGATACTTGAATGTGTGCGTAACTACAGTTTTCCGACTCAAAGGCCCATGTCTGTGAGTGCCGGAATAGCCAACCTGATTTCAGGCGACTCGATGGACAGCCTTACACAGCGAGCCGATGAGGCACTCTATCAAGCCAAGGCCGCAGGCCGCGATCGGATTCATGTGGCGGCATAGCTTGCTTCGCCCGAGGCTGTTGCAAGCAGGGGGTGCTGGATGAAGGAGCGCCATTTATCCAGAAACCTTTTTCAATGAAAGACTTGGCATTAAAGGTGCGGGAGGTCTTGGATGGAAAAATTAATTCCTTTAAAAATAACCCAGAACGGGTTTCATGAACTTTACGAAACCTCCATTATTAAAGAAAGGTAATAATTGAATTTATGGAAAAACTCCATGGTGGAATCGAAAAAAGAAAACATGAACGTCTGACCTTCCCCACCACCGAGAGACCGATATTCAGATCGCGGGGAGAAGAATTTGAAATCAAGGATATGTCCAGAGGTGGGCTATACTTTTGCCACAGGGATAAAATAAAAATCAGCGGCTGGGTTAACGGGACCATAGACTTGGCAGATGGAACCAGTGTCGGGGTGGAGGGGATTGTCGTAAGATTTGACTCCACAGACATCGGACTCTCCTTTATCGGAGATCTCGAAGATAATATATACTGTCAAATTACAACCAAGTTCAGGAATGCCGATACATAGGTCGGGTCACGCATCATTATCCTATCCATATATTTTTCTGGAATGGGAATTATTAAGGATACTAAGCGTCACTTGAAAAAAACAAATCATTATCTGTGTGTGTCAACTCTTATACATTATGAAATAAAACCCTTTATTAAAAAGGCATCCAGTTGGATTGGCAGTTCTTTTCATTTTTTTTGGAAAGTTATCAACCCTTTCCTTCAGTTCTTTTCCGCACTTGAAAAAGGGTAATCTCTTCGGGGGATCTGGACCTTTTCCCCTGTTTTCGGGTTCCGTCCGGTGTAGGGCTTATACTTTTTGGCAAAGAAAGAACAGAACCCTCTTATTTCAACCCGCTCACCTTTTTTAAAGGCATTGGTCATTTCAGAAAAAAACAGGTCAACGACTTCATAGGCTTCTTGCCTGGGTAAGTTGGCTTTTTCTTTGAGCGCTTGGATCAGTTCAAGTTTGTTGAAAAGTTCAATCTCCTATTCACAGAACATAGGCCCTGCCTTGGATAAAAAAGATTAACAAGGGGAGGTGCCCGTGAAGGCATGCAATCTTTTTCTATCATTTATATATGGGGAATCTCTTTGAGTCAATCAGGGTTAACCCTGACTTTTGAACCGATTTTTATCTGATGATCCGAAAAAACCTCCAAGACGCATAACTCATAAGGGTCCTATGGATAATACATAATCAAAAAAATGTTTCATCGATGAAACTTTTTTTCAGTTCGTATGGGACCGGATAAATTTCTCCAGACTTTATTGCCAAGAAATCCGGATAGAATTATTGCAATTGGATTAATCCTCTGGCTTAGGCTGTTATTTTGAAAAACTCCCTAATTCCCTTGCCATAATTCTTTTTTTTGGTGATATGAATTTCAAAAATAGTTTCATCGACGAAACGGTTTTAAAATGATTAAAACTTTTCCAGGCCAAGTGTAAAATGGAAAATGATCAGCCGGAACAAATTCCGTTTAAATTAGAATGTCCACACTGCAACAAAGCATTTTCATTCTCAGATT
>CAZAHK010000195.1:0-7515 GCA_964484555.1 uncultured Desulfobacula sp. | reverse complement strand
GAGAGGATTCGAACCTCCGACATCCTGCTCCCAAAGCAGGCGCGCTACCAGGCTGCGCTACGCCCCGCCGATTTTATCTGATATGAGCGAGTTAGATATCATTTTCATCTTTTTATGGCAAGTCATTTTAAAATCCGGCACCTATATAAATGTCGGTTCCGGCAATTTTCTTGACACTTTTATGGAATAGAGGTATCTTAACGGACTTTGTGAAATACTATTGTTATGCAATGTAATTAATAGATTACAATTTTTTTGATTATTTATAATAGTGTTTTAAATATTATTCAATTGAAAAGGATTTATTACAGGACGGTGACATGCAGATAAAAATTGAAGACAAAAGCAGTGTGAAAAAAGTGCTTTCTTTTGAAATCCCCAAAGAGGCCGTTACCAAAGAACTCGATAAGGCATATAACGAGTTGAAGAAAAAGGCCGATGTAAAAGGGTTTAGAAAGGGGAAAATCCCCCGGAAGGTTCTGGAAAACAGATTTTCAAAAGATGTTCATTCAGATGTGGCGCCCCGGTTGATTCAGGAGGCATTCCTTGACGCTATAAAAGAGCATAATCTGAATATCGTCGGTGGTCCGCAATTGGATCCCCCTGAATTAGATCCTGAAAAAGCATATGCCTTTGATATTACGGTGGAGATAAAACCTGAACTTGAGGATATTGATTTTGAAGGGCTGTCCCTGAAAAAAACCAAGTATGAGGTATCCGATGCCGAGGTGGAAGGCCAGCTTTTCATGATTCAGAAGACCATGGCTAAAAAGGAAACCGTAAAAGAACCCCGCCCGGTAAAGGATACGGATTTTGTCCTGATTGATTATGAAGGGTTCGTGAATGGCGTCCCCTGTGATAAGACACCAAAGATTGAAAATTACCTCCTGGGGATTAGTCGCGGCACCCTGCCCAAAGAATTTTCGGACAAACTGGCAGGCTCCATTCCGGTTCAGGATCTTGAGATCGAGGTGCCCTATGCAGAGGACTATTATATTGAAGACCTGAAAGGCAAGACCATTGTCTATAAGGTTAAATTAAAGGAAATTCAGGAAGAGATTCTGCCTGAGCTGAACGATGACCTTGTGAAAGGCCTGGGAAAATTTGAAACCCTGGATGAGGTAAGGACATCTATCCGCCAAAACCTTGAAAAGGGATATGCCCAGAGGGTAAAACATGAACTCTCCGAACAGATATTTCAAAATCTTTTGGAAAAGAGCAAATTTGAAGTACCGGAAGCCATGATCGAAGGGGAAATCAACGGCATTATCATGGAAGCGGAACAGGCCTATGCTGCAAACAATACCAGCCTGGAAGAAGCCGGTTTGAGCAGGGACATCATCAGGACCCAGTACCGGGATGTTGCGGAAAAGCAAGCCAGGAGACATGTTATCCTGGACAAGATCATTACCCAGGCAAAGATTGAATTGACCAATGAAGAACTTGAAAAAAGCTTTCAGGAAATGGCCGTTGGGATGAATGCCCCGGTTGAAGCCGTTAAAAATTATTTTAACCGGGATCAGACGCAACTGGCATATTATAAACATACCCAGCTTGAAAAAAAGGCCGTTGATATTATAATAGATAAAGGCAACCTGATGGATGTTGAAGCGGGTGCTGCCGATGCAAATCCTGAACTCGTGGATGCATCGGAAAAATAAAAGATTTGGCTGTGTTGGACAAATGAGAATAGGAATTTAAAAAAATTAAAGGAGTTGAATTGTGCCTCTAATCCCAATGGTTGTTGAGCAAAGCAACAGAGGTGAGCGTGCTTATGATATTTACTCACGCCTTTTAAAGGACAGGATTATTTTTGTCGGATCTGCCATTGATAGTGAAGTCGCTAATCTGATCGTTGCCCAGCTCTTATTTCTCGAGTCGGAAGATCCTGAAAAGGATATCAGTTTTTATATCAATTCTCCGGGCGGGGTGGTGAGTGCAGGGCTTGCCATTTACGATACCATGCAATATATCAAGCCGGATGTGGCCACCGTCTGTATCGGGCAGGCCGCCAGTATGGGTGCCTTCCTGCTGGCCGCCGGTGCAAAAGGCAAAAGGGTTGCGCTGCCCAATTCCCGAATCATGATCCATCAACCTGCGGGCGGCACTCAGGGACAGGCCACGGATATTAAGATCCAGGCCAATGAAATTTTAAGAATGCGGGACACCTTGAATGAAATTCTGTCTCATCATACAGGTCAGGACATCAAAAAGATATCAGAAGACACGGAACGTGATTTCTTTATGTCGGCCAAAGAGTCCATGGAATATGGGATTGTGGACAAAGTAGTGGCGGATAGAAGCGAGTTGGGAGACGAAACAGAGGATTCCTCAAAGGAGTAGTGTAATTATGGCTCGTAAGAATGAAGGCAACGATCAATTTTTTTGTTCTTTTTGCGGCAAGAATCAAAAAGAGGTCAAAAAACTGATTGCCGGTCCAAGCGTATATATCTGTAATGAATGCATAAAATTGTGCGGTGAGATTGTTGACGATGAAGAAAAAGAAAAGAAAGCAGACACTCACGGCATTAAGGATATGTTAACCCCGAAACAGATCAAGGAACTTCTGGATACCTATGTCATTGAACAGGACCAGGCAAAAAAAGTGCTTTCCGTGGCGGTCTATAATCATTATAAGCGGTTGAGTTCCACTGTTGAAAAGAAGAATGACGGAGTCGAAATCCAAAAAAGCAATATCCTTATCATCGGTCCCACCGGTTGTGGAAAAACATTGCTTGCTCAGACCCTTGCAAGATTCCTGGATGTCCCCTTTGCCATTGCCGATGCCACGGCCTTGACCGAAGCCGGCTATGTTGGAGAAGATGTTGAAAATATTGTTCTTTCCCTTGTTCAGAATGCGGATTATGATGTCGAGAAGGCCCAAAAAGGCATTATTTATATTGATGAAATAGATAAAATTTCGAAAAAGGGAGACAACCCGTCGATTACTCGGGATGTCTCCGGCGAGGGGGTTCAGCAGGCCCTTTTGAAAATTATCGAGGGGACGGTTGCCAGCATTCCGCCAAAGGGCGGAAGAAAACATCCTCAACAGGATTATGTGAAAGTGGATACCTCCAATATCCTTTTTATCTGCGGGGGTACGTTTACAGGACTTGAAAAGCTGATTGAAAGACGAATTTCAAAGAAAACAATGGGATTTGGGGCAAAGATTATTGCCAGGGAAGAAAAGAATATCGGGCAACTCTTTGAACGGCTAAAACCTGAAGACCTGATCAAATTCGGTCTTATCCCTGAATTTTTAGGTCGTCTTCCCATTATCACATCCATTGGCGAACTCAATGAAAAATCCTTGGTAAAAATCCTGACGGAGCCGAAGAATGCCCTTGTCAAACAATATCAGGAATTGTTCAAAATCGAAGGGGTGGATCTTCAGTTTACGGATGAGGCCCTTGTTGCCATGGCTAAGGAAGCCGTAAAACGGAAATCAGGCGCCAGGGGGCTTCGCGCCATTATGGAAGACACCATGCTGGATATCATGTATGAACTCCCTTCAAAAGAGAATGTCAGGGAATGCGTTGTCGGTGAAGAAGTCGTCCTCAGAAAAGAAGATCCGATTCTGCTCTATGAGCAGCCTAAAAAGCAGGCTTGAGATATAGCGAGTTTTAAATTTAATGATCAATATATCTAAGTTTTTTTCCCAGGATGGTCCGGACAGCATAAAAAAACAGCTTCCCTTGGTGCCGCTAAGGGACATGGTGTTGTTTCCTTTTATCACCACATCTGTTTTTGTCGGCAGGGATAAGTCCATTAAAGCCTTATCCGAGGCGATGGCGGCCGATAAAAAGATTTTTTTAACCACCCAGAAAGATTCAGAGGTTGTAAAGCCCAATATCACGGATATTTTTCAGGTGGGTACGGAAGCCAGGATCACCCAACTTTTAAGATTGCCGGATGGAACCGTCAAGGCTTTGGTCGAAGGCCTGCAGCGGGGGAAGATTGTAAAGCTCACGGATGAAGAAGGGTATCTTGTTGTAGAATATGTTCCCGTCCTTGAAGAGCCCCTGCCTGAAAAGGAAAAAGAGGCTGCCATACGAACGGTGACCGAGGCCTTTGAACAGTATACCCATTTGGCCGGAACCGTTTCCAAGAGTTTTTTCAAGAATCTTGAAATTCTTTCCGTGAATGAATCCAGATATGCCGATACCATCACCTCCCAGATGCCTTTTAAATTGATTGACAAGCAGCAGCTCCTTGAATGCGGCAATATTGAAGATCGATTTCTGCTCCTGCTCAAGCTTATTCAAAAGGAAACGGAAGTGTTTACCATGTCCCAGAAAATAAAGGGCCGGGTAAAGGAACAGATGGATAAGCTTCAGAAAAAGCATTATCTCAACGAGCAGATGCGGGCCATCAAAAAAGAGATGGGGGAAGATGCCGAATCGGGCGAATTTCAGGATCTGGAAAACCGGATCAAGAAAAAGAGAATGTCCAAAGAGGCTTCTTCCGTTGTGAGAAGAGAGCTTGAGAAGCTTAAGATGATGTCCCCCATGTCGTCGGAAGCCACGGTGGTCAGGAATTATATTGACTGCTTGATGGCCCTGCCCTGGTTTAAAAAAAGCCATTCCAAAATTGATCTGAAAAATGCGCAGCAGATTCTGGACCGGGATCATTATGGACTTGAGAAGCCCAAAGAAAGAATATTGGAATATCTGGCTGTCCAGGTTCTTGTAAAAAAAATAAAGGGCCCGATTCTTTGTCTGGTCGGCCCCCCGGGTGTCGGTAAGACCTCTCTCGCAAAATCCGTAGCATCCGCTACCGGCAGGTCCTTTGCCAGGGTTTCTCTGGGCGGGGTGAGAGATGAGGCTGAGATCAGGGGACACAGGCGGACCTATGTGGGCGCTTTGCCGGGGAAAATTATTCAGACCCTGAAAAAAACAGGGTACAACAACCCGGTTTTCTGTCTGGACGAAATCGATAAAATGACGGCGGATTTCAGGGGCGACCCTTCCTCGGCCTTGCTGGAAGCCCTTGACCCGGAGCAGAATAAGAATTTTAATGATCATTATCTTGAAGTGGATTATGATCTATCTGAAATCCTTTTCATTACGACGGCCAATACCTTGTATGATATACCGGCACCCTTGCGGGACCGGATGGAAGTGATTCATATTCCCGGTTACACAGAGTATGAAAAGGAAAAAATTGCAAATGGGTATCTGATTCCCAAGCAGTTGAGGGAAAACGGCCTTTCCGGAGACGATGTTGTATTCTCAAAAAATGCGGTTCATACCGTCATTAAGAATTATACCAAAGAAGCAGGCGTAAGAAATCTGGAAAGGGAGATTTCATCGGTCTTAAGAAAGATTGCAAAAGAAATTGTTCAGACGGATATAAGGAAAAAGCACATGATTTCCGCCGGTTCCATTTCAAAATATCTGGGTCAACCCAAGTTCCGAGACAGCGCCAGGGAAAAGGAAGACAGGGTGGGGATCGTGACCGGCCTTGCCTGGACCCAGGCCGGTGGTGAGCTTCTGACCATTGAGGCCGTCACCATGCCGGGCAAGGGGAGTGTTCTGGTTACGGGAAAGCTTGGTGATGTCATGAAAGAGTCTGCCCAGGCCGCTGTGAGTTATGTCAGATCCCGCAGCAAAGAATTGGATATCAAGGAAAATTTCTATAAAAATCTGGATATCCATATTCATGTGCCCGAAGGCGCTATCCCCAAGGACGGTCCCTCTGCAGGGATTTCCATGTGTGCGGCCGTGGTATCGGTACTGACCGGGAAACCCGTTTCAAGAAAAATTGCCATGACCGGAGAGATAACCCTGCGCGGCAGGGTTCTGCCTGTGGGCGGGCTAAAGGAAAAATTGCTGGCTGCCCACGCCAACGGGATTCATACGGTGATTGTTTCCGTGGAAAATAAAAAGGATATCCGTGAAATTCCCAAATCCATCCAGAAGCAAATGGAAATTCTTTATGCAGAAGATATGTCGGAGGTTTTAAAATACGCGTTGCTTTAATCGGGATGGATTAAAGAAAGGAAATGAATTCCGTCATTGCTGCTTTTTCATCCTTTGTGGCAACTGCTCTTCTGAGTCCAATCATTTTTTCAAGTTCTTTTTTATCCATCAGAAGGTCTTCCTTGCGCGTACCGGATTTGTTAATGTTGATGGCCGGCCAGATCCGATGCTCGGCGCATTCCCGGGAAAGAAACAGATCCATGTTGCCTGTGCCCTTAAATTCCTGAAAGATAATATCATCCATGCGGCTGCCGGTTTCGACCAGGATGGTGGCAATGATGGTGAGGGACCCTCCGTTTTCCAGTTTTCTGGCCGCACCAAAAATCTTCCTTGGAAATTCCATGGCATTACTGCCTAGACCGCCGCTCATGGTTTTGCCATGACTGTCTGTATTGGCGTTAAAAGCCCTTGTCATGCGAGTCAGGGAGTCGATGAAGACGACGGCGTCCTGTCCGATTTCAGCGCAGCGGATGGCCGTATGCATGGCAAGCCGTGTCATCCGCATATGCTGGCTGGTCTGTTGATCAGCAGAAGAATAAAGGATACGGGCATTTTTCACCCCCCTCTGGAAATCCGTGACTTCTTCAGGTCTTTCATCGACCAGAAGAATAAAAACCTTGGAGTCCGGATGGTTTAATACAATGGAGTTGGCCATATGCTTTAAAAGGGTTGTTTTTCCCGATTTTGGCGGTGAAATAATAAGACCCCGTTGTCCCATGCCGATGGGGACAATCATATCCAGGGCAGCACCTGTGATATCGGTCTCATTCTGCTTCAGCATATACCGCTCAAATGGATTGATACTGGTCTGATCCTGCAATAAAGGAATCTTATTAAACTCTTCCACGGGCAAGGCATTGATTGCTTCGACCCTGGTCAAGGATAGATTCGAATTGCTCGGGCCTTTCTGTTCTCCAATGCCTTCGATGAAACTACCCTCTCTCAAATTCACACGATGTATCAGGCTGGTGGGAACATAGGGGTTTTCAGGTCTGGGGTAAAAGTTTTCCTCAATATTTCTCAGGAATCCAAACCCCTTGTCCATAATTTCAAGATATCCTTTTACAGGTTCCATGCTCGACTCCTTTGAAGAAATGCAGATATAATACAATGAACTAACGATTTGTCGCGGGAATCCCGTAAACCGATCCGGGATACCAAGCAAACATACAGATTCAAGATTTTAGGTGAAAATTTGAATTGCTGCAAAGTTATTAACGTTTACCATATAACATTTATTCGACCGGCTTGCAAGCAAGCCCTTTATAATTTTTGTAATATAAGAATAGTGAGCGTTCCTGAATTTTTTTGCGTGTTTTTGCTTGACACCCATTGTCAATATTGCTATAAATCGTTTTGTTTTTCGGGCGATTAACTCAGTTGGTAGAGTGCAACCCTTACAAGGTTGAAGTCGCAGGTTCGAACCCTGCATCGCCCACCAGAAGAGGCGGATTACGGGGGTGTAGTTCAGTTGGTTAGAACGCTTGCCTGTCACGCAAGAGGTCGCGAGTTCGAGTCTCGTCACTCCCGCCAC
>CAZAHK010000194.1:0-7581 GCA_964484555.1 uncultured Desulfobacula sp. | reverse complement strand
GCAGTTCTGAATATTTTCCGGGGTATAAAGGGTGAATTCATCCTTATAATTATTTTCAAATATATCCTTGGCCATGGTATGATCGGGAAGATCGGATTCCTGGATGGTCCGGATCAGGGCAGTGGTGGTGTCGATGGAAGCCCGGATGCCTTTTGCCGCATCCTTCCCCCATAGCGGGCCCTGGTGGGCCGGGCAGAGAATGCGGGGGGCGAAGCCCGAAATCCTGTCAAGGGTGAAAAGATAGTCCCCGGCGCCCGTAAAAAACAGGGGAAGAAAACTTCGTCCCGGAAAATGGAAACCCAGGCTGTCGGCGCAGAAAAGGATGTCTTTTCCGGGAAGTCTGCCCATGAGATTGCCGGGAGAATGGCCCTTGGCCGGGATCAGATCCAGAACCACCCCGCCGAGATCGATGGATATCTCATCCTCCACACAAAGAGCCGTGGACAGATCCGGGATGCGGCCTAAAGAAGGTCGGCCGGGCTGTATTTTTAAGTCCAGAAGGCTTTGGGACATGAAAGCATCTTCCTTCAGCATCAAGGGGCCAGCCTTGGGATGGGCGATGAATTCTGCGGCGCCCCGGGCCGCCACCACCTGCGCCCTGGGATATCTTTCCATAAGGCCGGGCAGACCGGTCATATGATCGGAGTGGGGGTGGGAGGGAATAAGGTAGTCCGGCTCCTTCCCGAGTGCGTCCAACTGGCCGATGACCCTGTCCGTGACAGCGGATATCCCCACTTCAAAAAGGGCAGTGTACCGGCTGCCCGTGACCAGGAAAAGATTGAAAAAATAATTGCCCAGGACCTTGATCGAAGTGTCAATTTCCATGGGAAATTTATTTTCAGGAATATAATGGCGGTGCATTGGGTTTCCTTTCCTATTATGCAAGGCATTTTTTTTACCATATCCGGATCAAACTGGATACTTTATTTTTCACCGGCATCTGTCTATAGATTCTCCCGCCCTTCAATCCATGGCTTGACAAGAAAAGGCCGGGCGTATTAGGTTGAATACAGACTGCCATTGAAAATAAAGGAGAATATCATGAAGGACCACACCCCAAAGCTCCTGGATGCCCTGGATGCCTTTGAAGACGGCATTTATATTGTCAGTGACGACTATACGGTCGAATATATGAACAAATACATGAAGGTCTTGTTCGGGGACAGGATCGGCAATAAATGCCACGAGGTGCTGGTCGGGTCGGATAAGCCCTGTGACTGGTGCAATTTCCAAGATATTTTTAAGAAAGGGGAAACCCATCACAGCGAGGTATATATTGAATTGGTGGACAAATTTTTCTCCTTGTCGGAAATGCCGGTGGCCAACCAGGACGGCACGCGGTCAAAGCTTTCCATATACCGGGACATCACCCATTCCGTCCGGCAGGAGGAAAAACTCAAATCCTCCAGGGAGAGCTACCAGAGGTTGTTTAAGCATGTGGGGTGCGGGGTCTTTATCAGCAGCAAGGAAGGCCGGTTCCTGGATGTCAACCCCACGCTCCTGAAAATGCTGGGATACCAGGACAAGGATGAATTTCTTTCCCTGGACCTGGCCAGGGATGTCTATTTAAGTCCCGCCGACCGGCAGAAATATACGGAAAATATTGAAAAAAAAGGCAAGGTGGTGGACTACGAGGTCAAATGGCGGCGCCGGGACGGGCATATTATCCATATCCTTTTGACCAGCAATGTCCGGTATGGGACCAAGGGGGAAATCCTGGGATATGAGGGCATTGTTGTGGACCAGACCCGGAGGAAAAAACATGAGATCGAATTAAAAGAAGCCCATGATTTCCTGGACAAGATTATTTCCTGTTCTCCCAACGCCATCATGGCCATGGATACCAAGGGCTTGATCCTGCTCTGGAATCAGGGGGCGGAAAATATTTTCGGGCTGAAAGCGTCGGAAGTGGTGGGAAAAATGAGCATCCCGCAGATTTTTTCCGTCAAGGTTGCCCAAAAAGTCAACAAACTGCTCAGGGATGACAATTTCGGGGGCAGGGGCAAGCTGAATTCCTATCCGTTGAATTTTACAAAAGAGACCGGGGAAGTGCTTGAAGGCAACCTGTCCGCCAGCCTGATCTATGATGAAAAAGGCGAGGAAGTGGCATCGGTGGGCCTGTTTGTGGATTTAAAGGAAAGGCTCCGGACGGAAAGGGAGCTGAGCGCGGCCCGGCAGCACCTGCTTCAGTCCGAGAAGCTGGCCGCCATGGGGCGGCTCACCTCCCAGATTGCCCATGAGCTGAACAATCCGCTCTTCGGCATCATGAATACCCTTGAATTGATGAAAACCGAGATTTCGCCGGATAATAAGCGCCGCCGCCTTCTGGACATGTCCCTGTCCGAGATCGTCCGCCTGGCGGACATGCTCAAAAAAATGCTTTCCTTTTCAAGGCCGGACCAGGACAAGCGGGTAGAGATGGATATCAACGTGGTCCTTGACGAACTCCTGCTGCTCTATGAAAAACGCTTCCGGGAAAACAGCATCAAGGTTCGTCTGGACCTGGCCGAAAATCCGGGGTTTATCCTGGCTTCCCGGGACCAGCTCCGCCAGGTCTTTATCAATATGTTTTCCAATGCCATGTATGCCATGCCCGACGGCGGGAATCTGGAAATTTCTACCCGGATTTCAGGGGACAGGCTTTATATCGTTATCCGGGATACGGGAACAGGGATCAAGCCCGAACACATCAAAAAGGTGTTTGATTCCTTTTTTACAACCAAAACAGAGAGTGTTCAAGGCGTGGGCCTGGGCCTTTCCGTGTGCTACGGGTTCGTCAAGGACCATGACGGTGACATCACGGTGGAATCCGAAGAAGGCCAATGGACCAAGTTCACCATCATGCTGCCACTTTCAGGAAATAAAATGTAGTACCGAACGGATTATATAAGAACCACTTGATATAGATCAAGATATGTATTATCCTTGGCATATAATGCGATATATGATGGAGGGGCAAGTAATTATGCAAACGGCAAAAATATTCCAAAATGGCCGCAGCCAAGCGGTGCGATTGCCAAAAGAGTTTAGGTTTAAAGGCAAAGAAGTCTATATTAAAAAAATAGGATCAGATGTTATTTTATCAAGCAAGCCTGATTCTTGGGAAGATTTTTTCTTTTCCGATAAAAAAGTGTCCCCTGATTTTATGATCGATAAAGAGGATTTGGTTTTAGAAGAAAGGGATCTTTTTAAATGATTCAATATATGCTTGATACGGATATATGCAGTTATATTATCCGGGAAAAACCATTAAAGGTTTTTGAACGGTTTGAGGCTTTGGATATGGATCAGCTTTTCATATCGGTAGTGACTTATGCAGAATTGATCTATGGTGTTGAACATTCTTCATCAAAAAAAATGAACAGATCAATCGTTGAGGATTTTGTAAATCATCTGAATATAATTGAATGGGACAAATCCGCAGCCGAACAGTATGGAAAAATCAGGGCCTTTCTTCAGGCCGGCGGCAATATCATAGGTGCAATGGATATGATGATTGCTGCCCATGCCGTAAGCCAAAAAATGACGCTGATTACAAATAATGAAAAGCATTTTAAAAGAGTCCCAAAGCTTAATGTTGAGAATTGGGCATAACTGCGTTTTTCAGGATAGACTCATTAGCTTTTGGTTTTTTTGTTATCCCCTTCTTGACAAAGGGCCGGTTCCCGTCCTAAAGGGTAGCTGACATAGATATGGGGTCAGGGCATCACCTTTAACAAGGGGCATAGAAAGACAAGGGATGGTCAATTTTTCCAGTACCGGGAATAACGGGCCCCAGGGACTATTTCAAATCAACCCGGCCGTCCGGCGCAGCGCGGCAATGGTGGTCATCTGGCTTGTGATCGTCAACGGCTTTGCCCTTGTGGCCTTCAACCGTCTGAATCTTGCCCCGGACACCGCCTTCAGATGGATCGCAAGAGCCGGGATCACCCCGCCCGCCCAAAGCTGGGAGATCGTGGATATCCACAAACGCTGGGATTCTTACTGGTATCTGGACATTGTTAAAGAAGGCTATTATCTGCGGGGGGAAAAGGGCATTGCCAATGTGGTGTTTTTCCCGCTCTATCCGTTTTTAATCCGGGCTGCGGCTCCCCTGGCCGGAGGTGATCCGGTCCTGGCCGGATGGATGGTCAGCAGTGTTTTCCTGGTTCTGGCCGCAGCCGTGCTGGTCCGCCTGACGCAACGGTTTCACCCGGAAATCGATCCGCTGATGCCGGTCCTGTTTTTATTGGCTTATCCCACGGCCTTTATCCTCAATGCCGTTTATTCGGAATCCCTTTTTCTTTTTTTATCCCTGGCTGCGGTCTATTATGCCAGGGAAGAGAAGTTCCTGATCGCAAGTCTGTTTGTTGCCTTTGCCTCGGCCACGCGCATTGCGGGTCTGTTTTTATGTGTGCTGCTGCTGGTTGAATTTGTTCAGAGCCGGGGCTGGAAATCCTTGTTCAGCCGGCGCGTCTGGCCGCTCGTTCCGGCACCCGCCGGGGCCTTTGGATTCTTTTTGTATCACTGGGCCGCCTTTGGGGATTTTTTTCTTTATCTCAAAATCCAAAACAACTGGGGCAGGGATTTTGAGTTCGCCGCCGCCGATTATATGGTGAGGAATAGCCCCTATTGGATCAATATGGTCACGGATCTGTCGTTTATGGCCCTGGTCATCGTGATCGGCCTGCTGGCCCTGAAGCAGTTGAGGATTTCATACGGCCTCTACATGCTGGTGTCCATGGGGATTGCCTTAAGCACCGGGACCTTTCTCGCGATTACCCGGTATTCCATGATGCTTTTCCCCATTTATCTCATGGTCGCTTCCATGGGTTCGGTCCTGGGCCGCGGGTCCTGGATGCTGATCTCGGTCCTTTTGCTGGCCATGAATATCATTGCCTTTCTGAACCATTACTGGGTCGGTTGATTCTTTTGATGGAACAGGATATATCAGGGAGCAGGTTGATCCCGTGGAAGAACACAATGCTGGAAAAGGCAGATTCCCTATGAATGAATACCCTTCACCCGTAACCGTCGTTGCCGCACCGCCCACCCTGTCCATTGTCGTCCCGGTGTTTAATGAAGAGGAGAATATTCCTCTTTTGTATCGGCAGTTGGTCGAAACCATGCAGCCTCTGGCCGAAAGCTTTGAATTGATTTTTGCCGATGACGGCAGCCGGGATGAGTCCTGGCTTGCGGTCGCCGCGCTGGCTGAAACGGATCCAAGGGTGAAAGGCGTCCGGTTGTCACGCAATTTCGGGCATCAATACGCCCTCGTGGCCGGGCTGGAAACGGCCCGGGGCGATGCCGTGATCATGATGGACTGCGACTTGCAGCACCCGGTGGAAATGATACCGGTCCTTTTGGAACGATGGCGGTCAGGTTTTAAGGTGGTTAAAACCCTGCGCAGGGACCATTGTGAGATCGGATGGTTTAAACAATGGACATCGATGGGCTTTTACCGGCTTTTTTCCTATCTGAGCGGAGTAAATTTGAGGCCGGGCCTGGCGGATTTCCGGCTGCTGGATCGCCAGGCCCTCCAGGAATTGCTCCGGTTCAGCGAAGAGGGCTTGTTTTTGCGCGGATTGACCGAATGGATCGGATTCCCCTCCTGCGTGGTCCCCTACCAGTCCGGGAAGCGGATTAACGGCCGGTCCCAGTATAGCTTAAGAAAGATGCTCAGCTTTGCCTGGAAGGGGGTCAGTTCTTTTTCCATTATGCCGTTGCGGATCGGGATCATCATCGGCTTGATGGGGAGCCTGGTGTCGGTGTGCGGCATTTTCTACGCCTTCTGGGGAACCATTTTCGGTAAGGGAACCGTCCCCGGCTGGGCCTCTACCCTGATGGTCATTTCCCTTTTGTTTTTCATCCTGTTTGTCTATCTTGGCATCCTTGGGGAATATGTGGGCCGCATCATCATAGAGGTCCGCCGGCGACCCCGGTTCATTGTCTGTGATACCCGGGGCTTTGCCGGTAATCTTCCACACGGGCGGATTCCGTCATCCCATGATCGCCACTGCCGATAGCCCTTTTTTTGAATCCAAGCCCGTTGCCCGCCTCATTGTCAATGCGGACGATTTCGGCATATCCAAAGCTGTGAATGACGGGATCGCTGCAGCCCATTGCCGGGGAATCGTCACCGCCACCTCTCTCATGGCCACGGGCAGGGCCTTTGACCATGCCGTTGCCCTGTGCCAAACCTTTCCCAGCATGGATGTAGGAATCCATTTAACCCTTGTGGCTGAAAAAGCCCTCCTGGGCCAAAAGTCTTCCCTGGCCGGAAAAGACGGATATTTCCCGGCCGATCTCCATAAATTCCTGAAGCGCTTTTTCTGCCGGCAGATCCCATTGGCGGATATCCGGGCCGAATGGGAGGCCCAGATCCGGCGCGTTCTGGGTTGCGGTATCCGGGTGACGCATATGGACAGCCATCAGCACCTGCATGCCCTGCCCGGAATTCTCAGGCTGACCTTTGAGCTGGCCCGTCAATATCATATCCCTTTTGTCCGCACCCCCTTAGAGGATCGCCTCATGGTTCGGCCCGTCACAGCCCACGGCCTTGTCCGGATGGCCGGTGCTGCGGCCCTGGGCGCCAGTTTCAGGGTTGCCCGGATGCATGGACAACGGGCGACCGGGTTTCCATCCCCCCGCTTTCTGGGGTTCCATGAGGGCGGCCGTCTGAATCCGGAAAATCTGGAAGGGATATTGAAGGCTCTGAAACCCGGCCGGGTCTACGAACTCATGTGCCATCCCGGATTTACGCCTGAGGAGCCTGAAATCAGGAGCTGGAACTATGGCCACCACACCGAATTCAAGACCCTTACCAGTCCATTTATTCGTTCCCTGATCACGGCCCGCCATATCCGGTTGTGCCGTTTTGCTGATTTATCCCATGCGCAACCCGCGTTGAAACATCATCCAGTATTGGGTCCCGACGGGAAAGGATAGAAGCCTTTTCTCAATGGCGGCAAGTCGTTCGTTTTTCAGCCACTGGGGGGGAAGAAGGTTGATATAGGCAGACTCCAGAAGACGGAAGGAATTCTGTGAAAACAGGCGCCGGGTGGCGGCTGCCGTCAAGAGTTGTGCTTCCCTGTCAAAGGGACAGGTTTTCACGAGAAGGCGGGTGAAGGGATTTAAGGGGTTCTGCTCCCATATCACCAGTCTTCCCTTGGGCTTTAGCCTTTGGTAAAGGGCTCGGGCCGTTTTGGCCCTCTCTTTTAGAGGAATATGGTGAAACACATGGCAGCTCACCATAAGATCAAATCGGATGTCCCGTGGAAACTCAGACCATTTGTCCGCAAGGGTGACGGGGCTGCTGTTCAGGAGGGTCCGGGCCTCCTGGAGGGAATCGGCCGAAGTGTCAAAGCCGGACAGGCGCAATCGCCCTGTATCCAGAAACGGCCTTAACCCATCTGATTCCAGAAGGCATTTCAGCATTCTCCCGTTGCCGCAGCCAAAATCAAGATAGGAAAATTCTCCATCCCCGGATTGGGATAATATCCATTGGACGGCATGGGCGGCCCGCTGGGTGATGAAGCTTTCGCTTTGGACCCCGGGGGGAAGGCATTGATTGTGTATTTTTTCATAATCCCCGGCCACCTG